>NZ_CP042433.1:317476-634952 GCF_007970805.1 Flavisolibacter ginsenosidimutans
GTCGTTGCCGCTGTCAATCTTCGCCAGTTCCGCTGAGCCGGACAGCTCTGTATAGCGTTTGGCTTTGCCCTTCAAGGTGCTTGCGGGTTTGTTCATTTCGTTGAGCGGAATATTGTTCTTTATAAATGCGTACGGCGTTTTGTTAAAGGTTCCTGTAAAGCAATCGAACATAGGCAGCGCGGTCGCGTCCACAACGTTCATTGGCGGCAAGCCAAGAATTTGTTCGATGGTGCGCACCATGGAGGTTTGGTTGTAATTGGTATGAACTGTTTTTTGTAAGCGTGAATAAGGACTGATGATGAAAGCCGTGGTGCGGTAGGCGGACACGTGATCCCAACCTGATTGCGAATCATCCTCGGTTACAAACACCACCGTTGAATCCCAGAAGCGGCTTTTGGTTAACGCCTCTAAAATCCGTCCGAGTGCGAGATCATTATCGGCCACCATCGCCCTTGGCGTAGGAAATCCTTCGCGCATTCCTGCTGTATGATCGGCCGGTAAAGCCATCACCATCAATTGCGGCAATTGATCTCCCGGCATCTTTTCGAAATCGTGCAATTCTTTTATAAAGGCATCGGCTCTTATTTGATCATTAAAATTTTGTCCTTCGAAGCAGGGATAAGCAGGGGAGAGAACCGGCTCAACTCTTGAAATGGTCGAATGATTCGTAAACGAGATGGGCTTGCCTTCTTTGTACAAATCGTAAAATTCTTTCCACCCTAAGCCTGCCTTCCAAGTGGGTGTGCAAGCCTCGCCGTAAATGCGCACGGTTTTTCCGTGATCCAGTGCGTTGTTCCATATAAAACCGGCTTTGTTGTACACCAGCGCATCGGCCAGCACGTGCGGATAGCTGCGAAACCAGGCGCGAACATTCTTCTCCACGTAATCGGTAACGATGGCGGCGTCGGTCCAGGAGTGGCCTTCGGCCGATGATTTGCCGGCAACGTAATAATTGTCCAGCAGCAAAAAATCTTTAACTAAACGGTGTTGGTTCGGCGTAATGCTGTCGCCATAAATGCAAAGCGACTTTATTCCGTTACCTGCGGCTACATCGCCCATTACCTGGTCGTAGGTTTTGTTTTCCTTGATGACGTACAGCACGTGCTTGAACACAGAAGGTTCGCCAATTCGCTCGGGCACAGGTTTGGGTCCAGTGTTTTTTCGCGGCGTTAACTGCGAAAGCTTCGTGCGAAAAAGCAGGTTGCTTTTTTCAACTCTTGTCGAGTAAGATTTCAATGCGTTTTTATCGGGAACGGGTATGATAGAAATCGTTGCTTCCTGCTGGTGTGAACCGTAAGTTTTGGTTGTACTGGCTCTTGCGCCTTCGCCTTCAAGGTTGGCGACGAAAAGAGTTTTGTCTGTTGCCACCAGGCCTGCCGGGTAAGCTTCAGTGGGAATAAAGCCTTCAATCAATGCTTTGCTTCCGCCCTCCGAAAGTTTCATTACCGCTACGGCATTGTTCATTCCATTTGATACATAGAGTATGCTTTCATTGGGCGAAAGCGCCAACGCGTTTGGCGAATCGCCAATAAATGGCGAGGCTTCGTTCAACTTCACCGAAACCGTATTGACAACTTTGTTGGCGGCTGTGTTGATAATGGAAATGTTGTCGCTGTTTCCGTTGGCCACATAAACATAACGGCCGTCCTTGCTCGCGATGATGCTGTTGGGATGAAGCCCCACTTCAATCTCTGTTTCTACTTTGCCCGTTGCCAAGTCAATTACCGAAACCGTACCCGATGATGTAGCGCCTGTCCTTGGGTCCACGTAAACTTTTGCGTAAGGGATGCCGGCGGTTTCCTTTGATGCATCAACCGGAACAGCGCCGGCCCAATTGCTTACGTAAGCTTTGGTTTGGGTTAGCGCAAGGCCAAAAGGCGCCATGCCGGAGGCTGTCGTCCACACTGTTTTTTTGTCTTTCAAATTAAGCTTGGCCAATTGGCTGTTGCCGTTGAGCACCACGAATAAAAACGTTTCATTGCCTTCTTTACGAATCGCGATATCATTGGGTAAAGACATGGGCGCGGGGGCAAGGGCTTTGAACGGAATGGCTTCTTTTATTGTGGCCTTCTTTCCGTCCCAAACCGCATCCATCACGAAGGATGTTTTGTTGGAAGGATTGGCGGCGCCCCAAAAAATATGCGGTCCGTCTTCGCTTTGCCAAACCTTCAGACCGGAGTAAGTACTCATCAAACTTTTGTAAGAAGCATTGTCGGTATAATCAAGGTGGTAGAGGAGTTGGTTCGAGCGAACCTCTATAAACGCAAGGCCGTAGCGGTCTTCTACAATTAAGGTTTTTTCGTCCGGCGTCAATACGCAATCAAGGCTGTGGTTTTCCAACGATGTTTTGCCAAAGCGAATAACAGTGCCCGCCGGATCAATGAAACGGTTATAAGGCATCAGCACCGATGCGTTGTCTACCGTCAGCGTCGTGTCGTCGTACGAACTGTGATAGTCGTTTGCATCCGAAACGGAGCTTTGATAAACGCGGGATGACCGGCAAGCGCAAAAAGCAATCAGTACAAGGAAAAGCCGGTAATGAGCCTGGTATCTTTTCATACGAGTAAAATAAAAACAAACCCACAGTAGGGACACTGTGTTTGTTTTGAATGAGAAATGTCTTTAATTGATTCTAAAATTCTTTGTGCCAGCAGGATTTCAATCCGCTATCACCACGTTAATTCCTCTTTCTTCCAGCGCCTTAACGGATTCGGCCGGAGCACCGCTATCGGTAATAATACTTTGCACAGTGTCCAGGTTGCAGACACGGCCCAGGCCTCTTCTCCCGAATTTTGAGCCGTCGGCCATAATGACCACTTTGCGGGCTACGTTTATCATTTTTTGGTTCAGGCTGGCTTCGTTTAAATTGGTAATGGAGATGCCGAAATCCGGGTCAATACCGTCGGCACCCAAAAACAAAACGTCGCAGGAAATGTGATCCAATATCAATTCGGCAAAAGTGCCTGCAGCGGACGCAGAACTTTGGTGGATCAGCCCGCCCAATTGCAACACCTCTACATTTGGACGATTGTGCAGCTCAAGGGCCACTTTCAAAGCCGGTGTAATCACAATCAGGTGCTTGGTTGGCGAAAGACAACGCGACAGTTCGTAAACCGTCGTGCCCGAACCGATGATGATGGAATCGGTTTGCGTGGTAAGCGGAAGAGCGGCTTTTGCAATCTTTCGCTTTTGATCCACGTTGATAAATTCTTTTTCGTTAATGGGCCGTTCGCTGGCATAAGGGTTTTGCAGTGAACCGCCTCCTTTGGTACGAAAAAGAAGGTTGCGTTCTTCCAGCAACTTTAAATCTTTACGAATGGTGACGCCGGTTACCTGCAAATTCTCGCTCAATTTCTGAATGTCCACACGGCCTGTTTCCTGCAACTGTTTTAAAATGGCCTGATGTCGTTCTGTGATGGTCATGAAAACGATTTGCCGTTAAAGAAAGATTTTTAAACCGTTTGCAAGATAACTTTAAAACCGGTTCTGGTCCAAGCTCATGCCTTTATCGTTTCGAATACAGGCTATAATTATTGCTTTTTATTTCTTTCAATTTAAAAATGTTTACAGAGTCTTTTTTCTGTAGCATCTTCATATCCTTGTAAAGCCTTATGAACATTCCCAACGAAATCTGCTATTCACCAATGAACACAACTACGCAACTGCAAACGCCAGCCTCTCTCTGCTCGACCGCATCGGCATTCCCAAAATCCTGGCATGGGGCTATTTCGGCATCATGATTTTTATGACAGGTGACGGCGTTGAGCAGGGTTGGTGCGACTGAAAAAAGCGAAAGATAAAGACGATGACGACGATGATTAAGCCTTAACGCTGTAGGCTAAATCTCTTTGGTTAAGATCAGGGGAAAGAAGCGTAATGAAAATCCAATCATCCGCTCATGCAATCAAACGGGCTTGTTCATCACACAATCGTTACTTCTATTCCCATGCCTTCTAATTGGTTTACGTAATGGTTGGGAATGCCTTTGTCGGTAATGATTTGGTTGGCTTCTTCGAGTCCGCAAATGCGGCCAAAGCCGCGCCGTCCAAATTTGGTCGAATCCGAAAGCACAATTACCTTTTGTGATGCCTTAATCATTTGACGGTTTAAGTGCGCTTCTACCACGCTGGTGGTGGTCAGGCCAAATTCAAGGTCAATGCCGTCCACGCCCAAAAACAATTTGCTGCACGAAAAATCAGCCAGCATGTTTTGGGCATAAGTGCCGGTAATGGAAGAAGAAGTTTTGCGGATGATGCCGCCCAGTTGAATCACTTCCACGTGTTCGTGCTGCAAAAGTTCCATGGCCACGTTTAACGCCGATGTTACAACGGAGAGCCGCTGTGTAGGCTTTATGGCTTTTGCCAAAGCCAATACCGTGGTGCCTGAGGCAATGATGACCGAATCGTCGGGTTGAATGAACTGTGCCGCCGCCGCACCGATTCGCGTCTTTTCGCCGGCCTGTAATTTCTCCTTTTCGTTTACGGGCTTGTCAACCGTGTACGGATTGTTTACGCTGGCACCGCCGTGCGTTCGAAAAAGCAGGTTTTTGTCCTCTAAGAGTTTCAGATCCTTTCGAATGGTTACGGAAGAAACTTTCAACTCCTTACATAAATCTACTACTTGTATAAATCCTTCCTTTTGAACCTTGTTTAAAATGAATTGATGCCGCTCAGTACTGTTAACCATAAATAAATTTCTCTGCCTAAAAGTATTAAATGTGTTCTTTAAATTTCTGCTTCTGCATAAGTCTTGAAAACTTGTTTAAAAAACTTTTTTTCAATTTTCTTTTATTGAAGGTAAAATCAACATACTTTTAAATTGTCTAAAAGGAAATTGAAAACGAAACCTTACGAAAGAGAATGGCTGGCGCTATTTTGAACCGCAACGTTTTTTTAAAGCAACTGAACGAAGAGTCCTATTGGGATTTAATCGTTGTTGGTGGTGGCGCAACAGGTTTGGGCATTGCAGTGGACAGCGCCAGCCGAGGCTATAAAACCTTGCTTTTAGAACAGGCCGATTTTGCCAAGGGCACGTCAAGCCGCAGTACCAAACTGGTTCACGGCGGCGTTCGGTATTTGGCCCAAGGCAACATACGGCTTGTTTACGATGCGCTTCGCGAAAGGGGAATCTTACAAAAAAATGCGGCGCATCTTGTCAAGCGGCAATCCTTTATCATTCCCTGTTACAGTTGGCTGGAAAAAACCAAATATCTAATTGGCTTAAAGCTTTACGACTGGCTTGCCGGCCGTTTCAGTTTTGGCAAGTCAAGGTTCTTGAACAAGAAAGAAATCCTTCAAAAGCTTCCAAGCCTCAACGCGAAAAATCTTGTGGGTGGTGTTGAGTACTACGACGGGCAGTTTGACGATGCCCGGCTGACCATTAACCTTGCCCAAACCGCCGCTGAACAAGGTGCTGTTCTCTTAAACTATTTCAAGGTAACAGGCCTGCTAAAAGAGAACAGCAGAACAAGCGGTGTGAAAGCCTTGGACGCTGAAACAAAAAAAGAATACACGCTCCAAGCAAAAGTCGTCATTAACGCCACCGGTGTTTTTGTTGACGACTTGTTACAGATGGACAAGCCGGGCCGCCGGCCGCTGGTGCGTCCCAGCCAGGGCGTGCATCTCGTTGTTGACAAATCTTTTTTGCATAGCAGCAGTGCCATGATGATTCCAAAGACGGCAGACGGCCGTGTGCTGTTTGCCGTGCCGTGGCACAATCATGTGTTGCTTGGCACTACCGATACGCCACTCGACAAACATTCGCTTGAACCCGAAGCGCTGCAAAAAGAAATCCGTTTCATTCTCGACACGGTAAAACAGTATCTGTCCCAACCACCGGAAGAAGGTGACGTACTAAGCGTTTTTGCGGGGCTTCGTCCCCTGGCCGCGCCACAAAAAGCCACCTCGAGCACCAAGGAAATTTCAAGAGATCATAAACTGCTCGTCAGCGAATCGGGCTTAATCACCATCACCGGCGGCAAGTGGACGACCTACCGAAAAATGGCCGAAGAAACCGTTGACAAGGCCATCGAAGTTGGTGCTTTACACAAGGTATCTTGTGTTACGAAAAACATTCGCATACACGGTTGTTCTGATGCCTCTACCAAAAACGATTTGTCCGTTTACGGAACAGACCAAAACGGAATCGCAGATCTGATAAATCAATCGCCTTTTTTAGCAAAAAAGCTGGTTGAGGATCTTCCATATACCGAGGCCGAGGTCATTTGGGCAATTCGGACGGAGATGGCCCGCAACGTGGAAGACGTGCTGGCACGCAGGCTTCGGCTTTTGTTCCTGGATGCGAAAGCTGCTCTTGCCGCAGCGCCAAGAGTAGGTGAATTGCTGGCAACGGAACTCCATTATACAGAAAGTTGGAGAAGAGCCCAGGTGGAAGAATTCACAAAACTTGCCCATCAATACTTGTTGCATTCCGATAGGCAAGTAGCCGATGAAAAGCCCGCCGAAGAACGGCTGAAAAAATCGGCCTGAAGCGACAAGAAAAAGACGAACGATTAAACCAACGTATGAGCTTGCAATACATCTTATCATTAGACCAGGGAACCACCAGTTCCCGCGCCATACTGTTTAACAAGGAAGGCGAAATTGTTTCGCTGGCGCAAAAAGAATTCACGCAGATTTTTCCGCAGCCCGGCTGGGTGGAGCACGACCCGAAAGAAATATGGTCGTCGCAAATAACCGTGGCTACCGAAGCCGTTTTAAAAGCTGGAACTACCCCTGCTAATATTGTTGCCATCGGCATTACCAATCAACGCGAAACCACTGTTGTGTGGGACCGGGAAACCGGTGCGCCGGTGTACAATGCAATCGTTTGGCAAGACCGGCGGACGGTATCTTATTGCAACGAATTAAAGACGCAGGGAAAGGATAAAATCATCCAGGAGAAAACGGGGCTGATCATTGATGCCTATTTCTCCGCCACCAAAATAAAATGGATACTGGACGAAGTGCCCGGCGCAAGACAAAAAGCCGAAGAAGGCAAACTTGCTTTTGGAACGATTGATTCCTGGCTGATCTGGAATTTAACCGACGGCGCTGTTCACGCAGCCGATGTGACCAATGCATCGCGTACCATGCTTTTCAATATTCACACCTTGGATTGGGACGATGAATTGTTACAGTTATTCGGCATCCCCAAATCCTTGTTGCCAAAAGTTTGTTCGTCCAGCGAAATCATAGGCGAAACCGCCGGGCAAATTTTTGCTGCAAAGATTCCCATTGCCGGCATTGCCGGCGACCAGCAGGCAGCGTTATTCGGTCAAATGTGCACGAGGCCTGGCATGGTGAAGAACACTTACGGAACCGGCTGCTTTATGCTGATGAACATTGGCAATAAACCCACCATTTCAAAAAACAAATTGCTGACAACCGTTGCCTGGAAAATTGGCAATGAAGTGCAATACGCCTTGGAAGGAAGCATCTTCATGGGCGGTGCTGTGGTGCAATGGCTTCGCGACGGGCTGGGCATCATTCGTTCTTCTTCCGAGGTGGAAAGCCTTGCGCAAAAAGTAGCAGACAACGGGGGCGTTTACCTCGTGCCTGCCTTTGCCGGTTTGGGTGCGCCGTACTGGAACGGTGAGGCCCGCGGCACTATCGTGGGCATGACAAGAGGAACAACAGCAGCACACATTGGCCGCGCATCGCTTGAAAGTATTGCCCTGCAAACGGTGGACGTTCTCAAAGCCATGGAAAAAGATTCCGGCATCTCGATACAGGAATTAAGAGTTGACGGCGGCGCTACGGTCAACAATCTTTTGATGCAAATACAAGCCGATGTGTTACGGGCAAAAGTGGTGCGGCCGCAGATTACCGAAACCACGGCGGCTGGTGCGGCTTATTTGGCCGGGTTGGCCGTGGGCTTTTGGAACGGCATTGAAGAAATTCAAAAGCAGTGGAAAGAGGAGAGAAACTTTGAACCGGCCTCCAACCACGTTGACGAACTAATAAAGGGCTGGCAAAAGGCCGTGAAGGCTTGTGAAGCCTGGGCGAGTTCGTAAGAAAAGACATTGAGATATTGGGTTATTGTGATATTGTTTTCTCGCAACGTTCTTGTTGCTAATTACCGAACTATCCCAATATCTTAATCACTCAACATCCTCTTAACATTAAGGTCACAATCAGTTTACATAAACCTAACGGCTCAAGGGCCAAACCAAAAACTTTATGAGTGAATTTGCCGCCGAATTAATTGGAACTATGCTGCTTATCATCCTGGGTAACGGAGTTGTAGCCAACGTTGTTTTAAAAGGCACGAAAGGCCATAACGGCGGTTGGATGGTGATTACCACCGGCTGGGCGTTGGCGGTGTATGTAGGGGTTGTTACGGCTGGTCCGTACAGCGGTGCACACCTTAATCCTGCGGTCACCATTGCCTTGGCCATTGCCGGAAAATTTGTCTGGAGCAAAGTTGCCGTTTTCATTGCGGCGCAATTGCTTGGCTCCATCATCGGCGCTGCCGTTGTATGGCTTGTGTACAAAGACCATTTTGATTCCACAGAAGATGCAAACACGCAAATGGCGGCCTTTTGCACCGCGCCGGCCATTCGTAACCGCTGGTTTAACCTGCTGAGCGAAATCGTAGGAACCTTTGTGCTGGTCTTCGTGATTTTTTATTTCACCAACGCCGAAATCACAACGCAAAAAACGCCCATTGGCCTTGGCTCACTGGGCGCCATTCCGGTAGCTTTCCTGGTCTGGGGTATCGGGCTTTCGCTTGGCGGCACGACGGGTTATGCCATCAACCCTGCAAGGGATTTAGGGCCGCGTTTGGCCTACCGGTTATTGCCCTTGAAAAACAAAACAACACCCAACTGGGAATACGCCTGGATACCCATCGTCGGCCCGTTCATCGGCGCAGCCATCGCTGCTCTTTTGTTTCTTTTTTTAAAAGCCTGAAACAACAAACAGTATAAACCATTTCTACATCCCTAACAATTATCGTTATGTTCAAAACAACGGTTAGTCTTTCACACAAATGGAAAGACGTTTGGCTGAGCGCTATTTTGCTGCTGATGAGTGTCAGCCTTTTTGCACAACAGAAAATTACCGGTACCGTGCGTAACGCATCCAATGCGCCGATAGAGAATGCAACCGTGACGGTAAAGGCAAAAAAAGCCACGACCATCAACGCGCAGGGCACATTTTCTACTACTGCGGCTGAAGGCCTTACCCTGACCGCAAGCGTGGTTGGTTTTCAAACGCCTTAATAGGAATGGGTGTTGATGACATCAACTCGGATTATCCGAATTTGTATGCGCAATTGAATGTTGTAAAATAGTCTTGGAGAAAACAACAAAGGTTCACTTACGTGAACCTTTGTTACAGCAAAAATCCGTGCCCCAGGCGGGACTTGAACCCGCACTCGCATTGCTGCAAACAGGATTTTAAGTCCTGCGTGTCTACCAATTCCACCACCAGGGCAAAAACCGGGAACAGGAAACAAAGAACGCCGAACAAAGAAAACCTTGCGAACCTGCGCCTCAAAAAAAATCCTCCGCAAAGGGAGGATGATTTTTGGAGCGGAAGACGAGATTCGAACCCGCGACCTCAACCTTGGCAAGGTTGCGCTCTACCAGCTGAGCTACTTCCGCATTTTTCTAAGAGCTTGAAAGGGTGGCAAAAATAAGTGCTGTGATTATTGCCACAAAAAAAAATTGAAAAAATTATTTGTATTGCGGCGTGTACTTCGTGCTCTCCTGAATGTGCACTTCACCGGGGCCGCTTTTGTCAAAACGTTTTGTGTACAGTTGGTAGCAAGTACCAAATGAAAATGCAATCAACGTTGCAATTGACAAATAAAAAATGAAAGCCGAAGACGAAACCCAGTTGTGCGTGAAGTCGCGGTCTTGCACCTTTTGCAATTCTTCCTGGTATTCTGCCTGACGATAATCCATCGTTTTGATTTTGTGGTGCAAAAATAAGGGGAATCGAAGTTGTTAAAAACTCAGGACGAAGTTTTTTTCTTGTTCAGAATTTGCGCAAAACTTTTCTTTTTTAAAACAAAATGTTCCCACACAAGATTGCCGGGAAAAACGCCGGCCATCTTTGTCAGCTTCTTTCTTCTTTTCGGTTTCCATTTTTTATTGCCAAAAACCAACCAGTACAAAAACGCAAAGTGTGCGTCAACAATGGAAATGAAATATCCGCCGTCACCCGCTAACAAACCTTTTAACGCCGATACCTGGTCGAGCAGAAGACGGTAAGGAATCTTCCACCATTTTTCGCTCCAAGGCAAATTTTTGGCGAGCATGATTTGGTTGTTGCGAAAGTTGAGATAGGTTTTTTTTGATGCGCCTCTTGGCAGCGTTCCGCCGCCCACATGATAAACCACCGATTGCGGGCAACAGAACACACTGTAACCCGCAAGCTGCATTCGCCAGCAGAGATCAATTTCTTCCTGGTGGGCAAAAAAATATTCATCAAAGCCCTGCAGTTGGTGATAGGCTTTGCTGCGTATAATCATGGCAGCGCCGGTGGCCCAAAAAATTTTTTGTGTCGTATCAAATTGTCCTTTGTCTTCTTCGCATACGTCAAAGATGCGGCCACGGGCAAAAGGATAACCGTAAGCATCAAGCCATCCGCCGCAAGCACCGGCGTATTCAAAAAAAGTTTTGTTTTTGAAGGCAAGAATTTTGGGCTGACAGGCAGCAAAGGTTTCGTTGCTTTCCAGCAAATCCACAACCGGCGCTAACCAGTCCGGCGTCACTTCTACATCGGAGTTGAGCAGAACATAATAATCGGCCTGCACTTGCTTCAGCGCTTCGTTATAGCCTTTGGCAAAGCCAAAATTTTTGGAAAGAACCAGCAGTTCTACCTGCGGAAAAGTTTGTTGTAAAAAAGCAACGGAATCATCTGTTGAATTATTGTCGGCAACCACTATGCGAAGGTTTGCATAGGCCGTGGCAAGAACAGACGGAAGAAATTGTTGGAGGTAGTGTTTCCCGTTCCAGTTTAAAATAACGATAGCAACAGATGGTTGGCTCAACGACAAATTGGTTTCGCCAAAAATAAGGGAGAACGGATGACGGATGATAGAAGACCGATAAGAGTGTTTGTTGTCGTGTAACTATGTCAAACAAAGGCAACAACCATTAGTCAACGCATGAATCTCTAACTGTCATCGGTCATCCATCATCCGTCATCAATCACTTCTTGCCTATCTTCAACGCCATGTTTCAGCAAGTATTGAACTGGCGTACGCTTCTAGCCTTGCTTGCCATTTTAATTGTGAGCGGCACTGTTTGGTATTCGTCTTACCTGGCAAAAAAAATTAAAGAGGACGAGCGGCAGAAAGTGGAACTCTGGGTTGAAGCCGGAACGTATTTGCTCAACCCGGCCAACACCGACATGGAAGCCATGCGGGTGCCTTCCCTGGTAACGACGCACAACAAAATTCCCATCATTGAAACCACGGAGAAAGACAGCATCATGCAATGGGTGCACCTCGACTCGGCAAAAGTGGAAGAAGGCTGGCGCAGCGACGACAAGGTAAAAGATCCCAACAAAAACAGTTTTCTGCTTGACAAGCTAGACGAGTTTCGCTCGGCCAAACTTCGCGTGGAGTGGACCGATCCAAAAGACTCCACGAAGCGCAACCGGTACTACTACGGCGAATCGCAACTTTTCAAAGAAGTGCGGTATTACCCGTTGGTGCAATTGTTTATTGTTGGCCTTTTCATCTTCATTACCATCCAGGCCATTCGCACGTCGTACCGCTCCACGCAAAACGGGGTGTGGGCCGGCATGGCAAAAGAAACGGCACACCAATTGGGCACGCCGGTTTCCTCGCTGGAAGGCTGGGTGGAAATTTTAAAAGAAACGCACGGCGACGAAGATTTTGTGCCGGAGATTGAAAAAGACGTGAACCGTTTGCGGTTGGTGTCGGACCGCTTTGGAAAGATTGGCAGCACGCCGCAGCTTGACGAAAAAAACGTTGTGGGGCAAGTGCGGGGCATGGTGGATTACGTGCAAAAGCGGGCCGGTGGTAAAGTGTCGTTTGCGGTGCAAACAAAAGACGAAGACGTGCGGGCAAAAATTTCGGCGCCGCTGTTTGACTGGGTGATTGAAAACCTGTTGAAGAACGCACTGGACGCAATGGAAGGAAAGGGAAAAATTACCGTTGCCATTAATCAATCGCCGACGGACGTAACCATTGATGTAACCGATACCGGTAAAGGCATCAGCCGGCAAAACATCGGCAAGGTTTTTAAGCCAGGGTTCACCACCAAAAAAAGAGGGTGGGGGCTAGGCCTGAGTTTGTCCAAACGCATCATTGACCAATACCACAAAGGCTCACTCACGGTGAAGCATTCCGAGGTTGGGAAAGGCACAACTTTTCGAATTGTTTTAAAAAAATAGACGCTTATATTTGCCGCCGCGAAGAACGAACAGACGAGTAAGAAATGATGAATGGCGAAGTAAAATAATTTCGATATTCGATTTTCTTTTGTTCTGCGATTCTTTTGCCCAGGTGTTGAAATTGGTAGACAAGCCACTTTGAGGTGGTGGTGCTCGAAAGGGCGTGCTGGTTCGAATCCAGTCCTGGGCACGTTTATAGCCTTGTAAGTGTTGACTTACAAGGCTTTTTTATTTCGGGGTAGTTAAATAGTGTCGCTCTTTATCGCTTTCTACCACATTCATTGACACTTGAAAAACGCTGCGGTAGTAGCAGGGCTGCATGAATCGGGTATTGCTGGCAAAGACGGAAACTTGCTGGTGATTTAGCATTTTGGGTTCACAACCGTGTCACTTAATCGCAACTGCTGGTGCGTTAGGCACAGCAGCAACAGTCGCAACCGACTCCTTTTTCGCAATCAGAAACCGTATTGGCTCAGCTACTTTTCTTGTGGTGATACATTCTTGTCTCAACAAGAAAGCAGCCGTTACCGCGACCTGATTTTGATAAACGGGTTAACGTCTTTCATCTCGCCAACTGGCGCAATGCCGTTGCCAAGCATGGCCAGCCAAACTTGTCCCGAGCCGCGAATCAAGGTGAGATTCGTCGTCCACTTTCTTGGCATGGTTACGACCGTGATCCGTTGAAATTAGAAACGTTGTTTTGCCTTTATAAAAAGGATTGGTTTGCGCGGCATACCGTAGGTCGGCAATCATTTTGTCCGCGGGGGTAAGTTGTTACAGGTATAAATTGTAGCGGCTTTGGTGCGCAAAATCATCGGTTTCACCCAAGCTAAAAAACCATCCGTGGGTGGCTGCTACCAAAGTTGCCCGATTAATAAGATTTCATGCCCATCTATATACCGGCCTTCGGTCAAAATGAAATTGCCAGCGAAATTCAACTATTGAAATACAGGTTAAAAATTGTTCTGCCTTCAGTTCCTTTTGACTAAAAATTTTCGCATGGAAAAGTATTCTTTGCTTGTCATTGCTTTCACAATTGTTTTTGCGAGTTGTAAGAGCAAGGCGGAAAACGACGCCGTACAAACCGCAAACGAAATTCAAGCAACCGTAAAACAGAATACACCGGGTACTGTTCCTACTACCAGTGAAGGGTTTATGATGAAAGCCAAGATTAACGGGAAGGATTGGGAGGCCACGGCCATGATGCCACCGGAAAGACCCTCACGAATCATTGGCTACGATAATAACGACTATATCAGTTTCCCTTACGATAGAAGAGACATGGTTGTGGGTGAAAAAACCAAGTTGGGTGAAAACCATGCGGGTGTTGATGTATTTATGATGGACAATATCTGGGGCGCTAAAAAAGGGGAGATGGAAATAACAAAAGTGGATGAAAAATCAGCCGAAGGAAAATTCTCGTTTACAGCCACGGGACTTGATTCAGACAAGACGCTTGAAGTAACGGATGGCTTTTTCCGCATCCTGTTCAAATAGGTTGTTCCTTACGATTAGTCGCCAGTGAATTCACTATTCTATAAAAAATTTCTGCTGTTTGCTCGCTGTTTCTTTTGAGCAAAACAAGAGGAGTAAGCAATCTTCAAAATCATTTGGCGTGAGAATAGTTTTGTTATTCATTGCTTTACTGCCGTCTGCGTTTTTATGCGCCCAGGCAAAGCTTGTGATCAACGGTGGCATTGTTATCATTAACAGTGGCGGTGTTTTGGTTGTTAACAATCCAGACAATACCGCCATCATTCAAACCGGTTCGGGATACATTCAAAGCGAGGGTTACAACAACCGGCTTATTTGGACAATTGGAACAGGCAACGGCGCTAATTATTTGGTCCCGTTTGGCAATGCGGTTACTTACTTGCCGGTTCGTTTTACGGCAGCATCCGGGTCCGATGCGGCCGGTCAACTTGTTTTTAGTACCTACCCGACGTCAACCTGGAAGAACAGCGATTTTCTTCCACCGGGTGTTACGAACATGAATAACGGTAGCGCAGACGTTTCCGCAAACACGATTGACCGCTTTTGGCAAGTTTCGCCAATGGGTTACACAACGAAGCCCACCCTTACCAATCTTTCGTTTACTTACGCCGACGGCGAATACGCACCGCCCAACACCGTCATCGAATCAGCCCTGATTGCAGAGCGATGGAACAGTTCCTTAAATAAATGGGATGATTATATTCCTCCTTCTTCTATCAATACATCAACCAATACGGTCACCGTTGCTTCCATTGCCGGCAATCAATCATTCAATTGGTGGACGCTTGTCAGTAGCAGTTCGCCGTTGCCTTTAACACTGACTTCATTCACCGCCTCTGTTCAAAACAGAAAAGTGCAAACAACGTGGCAAACGGCATCCGAAATCAACACCGATCACTTTGAAGTATGGCGAAGCCCCAATGCGGTTCAATTTGATTTGGTTGGAAAAGTGGCAGCGGCAGGAAGCAGTGCCAGGATTTTAAATTATTCTTTAACAGATGCGGTTCCTTACAATCACACATCATACTATCGGTTGAAATCAGTTGATAAGGATGCAAAGTTTTCATGGTCGCCAACGATTAGTGTAAACATTACAGGCGAAACAACTATTTTTCTTTATCCCAATCCTGTCGTCAACAGCATCACGTTGTGCAGTCCAGCCGAAGTACTCAACCAAAAACCCGTTGCACTTTTGTTTGATGCAAGCGGGCGTTTGCTTCAATCGTTTGCGCTTGTTTCTCCCAGCCAGTCCGTCAACACAGCCAGGCTTGCCGCAGGCGGTTATCGCATAACTATCCACTACGCCAACGAAACAACGACACTCTCATTCATTAAAAAATAATCGCACCATGAAACCTGTCTTTAGTCTTCTTCTTGTGATGATTTTTGCCAGAAGTTATGCGCAAAATATCGGCATTAATGCCACCGGTGCCACGCCACACGCAAGTGCCATGCTGGATGTTAGCAGCACGACCAAAGGGTTTCTTGCACCCCGCATGACAACGGCGCAACGGACCGCCATCACTTCGCCCGCAATAGGACTGATGGTGTATGATACCGACACCAACAACTTTTGGTTTTTTAACGGCGTTTCGTGGACGCAGGTTTCTACAGGCAGTGCCACCAATTACTGGTCGGCAAACGGTAACGATATATTTAATAACAATTCGGGAAACGTTGGAATCGGAACCAATACACCATCCGAAAAACTTACCGTAAAAGCGATTGGAAACGGCATCACGCATACCGATGGTACCATCAAACTAACAACCTACTTGGGCAGTGATGCTGCCGGCGATCCAGCAGGCGGCTGGCTTGGCACGGCATCGAATCACCCGCTTTATTTTTATGCTAACGGCGGGGCACCAAGAATGTCCGTCCTGACAAACGGCAACGTTGGTATTGGCACAACAAATCCTATTTCGAAATTGAGTGTGCAGACACCCACCAACTCGTTTGGACTTACGCATACTGACGGCACAGTAACACTTGAAACCTATATCAGCACCGGTCAAGGTTGGATCGGTACAGGGTCAAATCATCCGCTGACATTTTTCACAAACGGCTTACAGCAAATGACAATTACAGCCAACGGGAATGTAGGAATTGGGACGGGAAGTCCTGCAAACAAATTACAAATAGGCGCGTTGGGAACGTCGGGCTTTAACGGAAACGATATTGCCTTGGGCAACGGTACCAATGCCACCGGCCTGTTTCAGTCAAATTCAATTTTGCAAGTTGCATCCACTACGGATATTGCTTTTTTAACACGCAGCAATGGAACGGGACTTGGAAATCTAGGCATTAACACCGCTACGCCAACCAATCAACTTCAAATTGGTTCCGTTGGTTCTACCGGCTTCAATGGTAACAATTTGGCCGTTGGCAACGGCACAAATGCGACGGGCTTTGCGCAGAGCAATTCTTTTTTACAAGTCGCTTCATCCACAAATATTGTATTCCTGCCGCAGGCGAACAATGGTGGAGGCCGGGTGGGAATTAATACCAGCACACCCCGAGCGCCTCTTGATGTGATTGATTACGTTGCGATACCCAATTCAAACTATGATTACTTAAACTACGGCTCCAGCCTTAATGATATACAACGATGTTCTCCCTGTACAGCCAATGTTTCCATCAGGGCTGAAAGTGCGGTGTACGCTGCCGAATTTGATGCCAATTCAGATGCCCGCATTAAAAACGTCACCGGAATGACTAACTCAGAAAAAGACTTGGAAACTATCAACTCACTTCGGATAACAGATTACACGATGAAAGACAAAGTGAAATACGGCAATAAACCTTTCAAAAAAGTTATTGCGCAGGAAGTGGAAAAAGTATATCCCCAGGTTATTTCAACGCACACTGATTTTATCCCCAATGTTTACCAACTTACGCATAAGGTGGAGAAGACGGCGGACGGATACTTGTTAACCTTTATTAAAAAACATAACCTTACGAGGGATGCAAAAAAGCTAAAACTATTGTCAAAAGAAAGTAAAGCAATGGAAATAGTTGACGTGGAAAACATCCCTTCAGATTATCAGGTCTTGGTGAAAGGAACGAACATTACCGATGAACAACTCTTTGTGTATGGCGAAGAAGTGGACGACTTCCACACCGTAGACTACGAAGGCCTTACGACGTTGAACATTTCAGCAACGCAGGAATTAAGCAAACAACTCAAGGCACAACAAGCAGCAATAGAGGCGCAAAATATAAAGATCACGCAACTGATGGCAACCATTATTTTATTAAAAGATAAACGGCCGGTTGCCAAAAGACACAAAGCCGATAAGGGAATGGCAAAAAATTAAGCGTTGGCATGTAGTACAACAACTCTTGCAAAGCACATTGCCAGCAAGGGTTAAAAGCAACCAAAACGAGCGCTAACCAAACGAGGGTTTACTGCGGGCCACAATCATTTTCATCAATGAACGGGAAACTTGCTTGGCCGGGAACTTTCGTACGCCGTCTTTAATAACTTTAGGCATGACCCGGCTACTGTTGCTTTGTAGTTTGTTGCTTCCTGTTTTTACCAATGCCCAGCCGCTTGCCCGATACACCGTTAAACACATCGATCAACGAAACGGCCTTTTGCACAATACCGTGTATGCAATAACACAGGATAAAAAGGGCTTTATCTGGGTAGCCACCGATAACGGGCTACAACGTTATGATGGTTTGCGTTTTGAAAACTTTAATAAGGGGCTTGAACCGATCATCAATACAGGAGTCATCAAATACATTTATCCTGATGACCACAACAATCTTTGGCTCGCCGGCGACAGGTTAGCCCGTCTTAACCTGGCAACCCATCAGGCAACTCTTTTTTCAACGGAAGAAATTGCGGGCCGTCCGCTGTTCAACCAAGTCGATTATTCCGACAGTGCGAAACGGACGTGGCGTATGACCGATTTTGGCCTTTTCTTTCCCGGCGAAATAAACGATCCGCTAAAACCCTTAAGCATCTTTACACCACATCAACAAACCGTTCTCGGTCACAACGTTTATGCCGACCCGCAAAGACAATGTGTATGGGTGCCCACCTGGGCCGGCTTAATGATGTTTGATCAGGCATCAAAACAGATTTATACACCTTCCTTTAACCCACAAGGCAATAAAGTATTGAAAGCACTCCGTGGACAAACGATTTCGGCTTTGTTTGTTGACCGGAATGATAATATTTGGGCATCAACATGGGAACGACGGTTGTTCTATTTCGACGCAAAAACACAAAGGCTGAAACAATACTTTCTTGGCATGAAAAGGAAAGTAAAGACTTCCTCAAAAGGGGTTCCTGAAACCGGTACAGCCGTTTGTATTTTTCAGGATAGCCACGGAACAGTTTGGGTGGGAACAGACTTTACCGGTTTACTTCACTACAATTCGACAGATGATGCGTTTGAGCAAGCGCCTTTGCAGAACAACGAAAGTTCAACGCTTCAGCCCTATTCCAAAATTTTATGCATGAACGAAGACCGGGAAGGAAATCTTTGGATTGGAACAGAGAAGGGTCTTTGCATCTTTAATCCATACCGTCAGTTTTTTCAGCGGATCGCACACGAAGAAAACAGGCTTTCTTCTCTGCCTCCGTTTGAAATTACATCGGCCTTTCGTGCAAGCAACGGAAGCCTTTATATCGCCACATGGGGCGGCGGTTTTAGCATCTATGACAGCCTGCTTTCTTTCAAGAAAACAATCAAGCCGACGGGTGATCGTGATTTTGCCTTGACGTGGAGTTTTGCCGAGGGCGATGATAAAATAATTTGGGTGGGTGCGCAGCACGGCACTCTTCATTTGTATAATCCAGGAACCGGACAAGTAAAAACGATTGTGCCCTCGCAAATGGACAAAAGCACCATACGGTCAATCGTTAAGGACGAGGAAGGCAACCTTTGGTTTGCCTTGCACAGCGGCAATATTGTGGAGTGGGAAAAAGCGTCCGGGCTTTTTAAAAAATGTGCGACGCCAGTATTTGCTTTGAAAGTCCCGCTAAAAAAAATTTATGCGGGCTATGGCCAAGACCTCTGGTGCAGTACCGACTCTGGCTTGTTGCGGTTTAACAAGGCAGAGCATCGTTTTACCAACATCTATCGTCTTACAGGCGATGCTTGTTGCAGCAATTGCAGCAACGAAATTCACGGAATTGAACAAGCTTCAAAACGCAGTTTTTATATTGGTACTGCACATTGTGGTGTCTTTTTATTTGACACCGAAATAGGAAAGTACAGCCGGTTAAAATCTTTATCTGCACTTGACAGAACCAGTATATATGCGCTAAAAAAAGACGAGCATCAAAACTTGTGGATTAGTACTGACTATCACTTGTACCAACTGGAAGCGGTCACCGGCAAATTGATTAAGTATGCGTTCGATGCCGGCTTGCTAACAGGAAGCTTTGCGCAATACGATTTTCTTTCGTTGCAAAATGGTCAGTGGTTGTCCTCCACACCAGCGGAAGTCGTTCTGTTTACTCCTTCTTTACTTAAAGAAGACAAGGCCGTAAAAAAAGTATTGATCACGAACTTCCACACTGCCGATCAACCACTCGTGGTAGATTCAATGTTAGCGAGTGGTCAGCCGGTTCGTTTGCAAAGCAGTCAGAATTTTATCACCATCGAATTCACGACGAATACGTATAGCAACGTGCAAGAACAAAGTTTTTTTTACCGGCTAAAAGGTGTTGATAAAGAGTGGGTGAAGGGTGATGTCAACGGTGTTGCCACGTACACAAATCTTACGCCGGGTGATTATCTTTTTTCAGTAAGGGCAGATGATAAAACAAATGCGGACAGCGAAGCGCAGGTAAAGATCATCATCACGCCGCCGTTCTATCTTACCTGGTGGTTTAAAACATTGCTGATACTGCTTGTTGTTCTCACAACTTATTTGATCATCTCCAGGCGTATAAAAAGTATTCGTTACGAAGCAGACTTAAAACGCAAGATCGCCGAGACGGAAATGGCGGCCCTTCGTTCGCAGATGAACCCGCATTTCATTTTCAATTGTCTCGGCGCCATTGACAACCTGATGCAAACCGGCCAAGCCGACAAAGCCACCACTTATTTATCACGCTTCGCAAAACTTATTCGCTCTGTTTTGGAAAGTTCAAAAAGCAACCTGGTTCCTTTCTACAAAGATTTTGAAACCTTGAAACTTTACGTTGAACTGGAACAATTCCGCTCGGGAAATAAATTTTCCTTTTGCCTTGCGGCAGACGAGGAATTGCTGAACGGTGATTACAAAGTGCCACCACTGATTGTACAACCCTTTGTGGAGAACGCAATCCAGCACGGGTTGTTCAACAAACTCGAAGGCGAGCGAAGAATAACGATAAAGGCCGTTCTTAATGGTTCGGCCATTCAATACATTGTTTCGGACAATGGCGTGGGAAGAGCAAAAGCGGTGGAAATAAAAGAACGAAACAAGCCCGGCCAAAAGGCCTACGGCATCGAAATAACGACGGAAAGAATTCGGATGCACAACCGCGTTAAAGACAACGATGACATTTTAATAAGTGACGTGCATAACGATGAAGGGGACACGGGAACCGAAGTGGTAGTCAATTTAAAAATTGCAAATTCATAACGTTCAACGTATGTTAAACGCGATCCTGGTTGATGATGAGGAAAGCAATTTGAATGCTTTAAAAGAAAAACTTTTGCGCCATTGCCATAACTTAAACTTGGCAGCCTTGTGTACCACGGCCGCCGATGCACTCGTGGCAATAGAAGCCATTCGGCCTGACGTTGTTTTTCTCGATATTGAAATGCCGGTCATGAACGGCTTTCTTCTTTTGCAAAACCTTCGCTACAAAAATTTTGAACTGATTTTTACAACAGCCTATGACCACTATGCCATTAAAGCCATTCGCTTTAGTGCGTTGGATTATTTGGTAAAACCAATCGAGATTGAGGATCTTAAAGCAGCAGTATCGCGGGCTGAAGAAAAGCGGGCACAAGTAAATTCTGCAAACCAGTTAGACATTTTTCTGGAAAATCTATCAAAAAAAACAAGCCATCAAAAAATTGCAATTCCAACTGCGGAAGGGCTTCAGTTTATCAAACTCTCCGGCATTGTTTACCTTGAAGCAAGCATTAACTACACTTATGTTTTTTTGGACAACAATCAGAAATACCTGGTAAGCCGAACGCTCAAAGAATTTGAAGACATGTTGCCACCCGAAACCTTTGTGCGCATTCACAATTCCCATATCATCAATAAAGATTTTGCCGAAAAATACATTCGCGGTGAAGGCGGGCAAGTCGTGCTGAGTAGCGGTGTGGTATTGGGCATTTCAAAGCGACGGAAAGCTGAGTTCTTAAAAGCAATTGGTTCGTAAACAGAACTGCTGCTAATGTGAGGCGTTGCAGCATCAAACTCTGTCAAAAAAGGATGCTTGCAATTAGATCAACGGGAACACGATCGGCCGACGCCGACAAGGAAATCGCGATGATTTACCGGCTGGCAAAGCGCTAGCCGTTAACTTGAACGAATGGCTGACGAAACCGTACACTGATTTAAACCACTGACCTATCTTTTATCCTCTACCGAAAGTTCGAACTAGCGCCAATTCTGTACTCGCGGTTGAAAGCTTCGGATTGCCGTCGCTTTTTTGTTTCTTCTTTTTTTAAAATTCCTGCCTGCCGCGTCTACAGAATAACAACAACATGCGGCCTTTTAGGAAAAACGGCAAACAGTATTCATTTATCCGGCCCGGTTTTATTTTCGGAAGAACCCGGTAGGTTCCAACGATAGCGGAGCGCCAACATGCGTAAAGTGAAACAGGTGAGTAAGCCAATAACGGAAATCCAGTCGTTCGGCATCCATTTCAGATAATTTCCGGCAACCACAAACAAAGCCCCGATCAGTGCCGCCGATGCATAAATCTCTCTTTCTAAAATAACGGGAACGCGGTTCAGCAAAACATCCCGCAAAACGCCGCCGCCAACGGCGGTAGTAATGCCCAAAAGAACGGCCACCTCGCCATTGTGCCCATAGGCCAGGGCTTTTTGTGCGCCGGTTACTGCAAACAGCGAAAGGCCAATGGCATCGAAAAGGATTACCGGACGATTCATCCGTTGTACCACGGAATAGAAGCCAACCGTCATAGCGGCCGCTGTCATGGCCGTGGCCAGGTAGTACCAGGTGGTTAGACCTGTAGGCGGGATTGCCCCAATACAAAGATCACGGGTGATGCCCCCGCCGCAGGCGACAACGAACGCAATGGCACAAATGCCGAACAAGTCAAGGTTGCGTTGCCTTGCAGCCGTGGCGCCGCTAATGGCAAAGGCAAACGTTCCGGCTACGTCAAGAAAATTGTAGAGTGAATGCAGCTTTTCCATACTTCCAACAGCCGTTTAGTCAAACCATGCCAGGGCGGCTGTCATCATTGCCTGCAAACCTGTTTTTAAAGTGGGATGAATTACCGGCGCAAACTTAGGCGAATGATTGCTGGGGATGGCATTTATGTTGTTGTGTGCCTTGGCTTCCAGATAGGTTTTTGGATCGGTTCCACCCACGAACCAAAAGACATACGGCACACTCCAACTTCTGCCAAAAACACTGAAGTCTTCGCTGGCAGAAGCAGGGCCGGTTTCGTAAGCTTTGTCGCCAAACTCCGCCTTAAAGGCGGCCGCGACTTTTACCGTGGCCTCGGCGTCGTTTTCAGTGAGCGGGTAAGAGTCAAGGTCCGTGAATTCCGGGTCTTTTGGTGCGTTGGATGCCGCACATTCTGCACAACAGATGCGTTTCACAGCAGAAAGAATATGATCCTTCACCGCATCATTGAACGTGCGGATATTTAGTTTTAAAGTAGCGTCTTCCGGAATGATGTTTTCTTTTGTGCCGGCCTGCAAGGCGCCTATGGTCAGTACCGCCGTTTCGGTTGGCGCAATCTCGCGGGAAACAATGGTTTGCAGCCGCATGGCGGTAGCGGCGGCCATAATAACCGGGTCTATGGAGGTTTGGGGATAAGAGCCGTGCGCACCGCGGCCAAAAAGCTTCACCTTAATGCTATTGCCGGCAGAAAGAATGGCGCCGCTGCGGTACCCCACTGTACCGGCTTCGCCTACCATGACGTGCTGCCCCAAAATAATGTCCGGCTTGGGAAAACGCTTCATCATACCGTCGTCTATCATGCTTTGCGCGCCGCGGCCAACTTCTTCACCGGGCTGAAAAATGGCCATCAGCGTTCCTTTCCATTGATCCCTGTGTTCCGAAAATAACCGGGCGGCGCCCATCAGCCAGGTTACGTGCAGATCGTGGCCGCATACATGCGACACGCCGACTTCTTTGCCTTCTTCGTCCCGGGCTACTTTCGTGCTGGCATAAGGCAGCCCGGTAGTTTCGGTAACCGGAAGCGCATCCATGTCGGCCCGCAGCATCACCACAGGCCCTTCGCCGTTTTTCAACAGGCCCACTACGCCGTGTGCCCCCACCTCCGTGGTCACTTCATACTTGTACTTGGTCAAATAATCCGCGGCAATTTTAGAGGTCCGGGACTCCTGCATGGACAACTCCGGGTTGCGGTGGATGTCTTTGTAAATTTCTTCCAGTTCGGGAAGCAGCTTGTCAACGAAGCCGTCCAATTCATTGTTGACGTTTTTGATGTGAGCGGTGTCCATAACGTTGTAATTAAAATGTAGAATCAGGTTTGTTCTTTCGCCCCATTTTTAGTGCCGTTTTTGGACACCGTTAGCCAGATGGCGACAATGGCTATCACAACCATAAACACGTTAAACAGCAGACCAATAGTGGCTGCATACCGTATGCCAACGTTGTCCGTTCTTCCCATGAATAGATCCGCCATCGGCGGCGGGCTTTGCATCTTGCTCAACCCGTAAAAAATAGCGGCAGAAATGGCCACACCCAAAGCCGCGCCAAGCGATGAAGCCATCTTGTAAATACCGGATGCCGACCCGGCCTTGTTGCCCGGTACATTGCTCACTGCCGCATCGGTAGAGGGTGTGGCATAAAAGCCCAGTCCGACCCCAAACAAGGTGAAACCGATAAATGCCACAACAATGTACTCTTTCGCCAGTAGGAAGGTGAAACTGGTAAGAAGGATGCCCAGCCCGGTGATGTAACAACCCAGCAGCATCGGTTTTCTCGGTCCCCATTTTTGAAGCAGTTTTTCTCCCACACGAATGGTACTGAGTATGGCTGCCAAATAACCCACCGTAATTAAGCCCGACTGGAAAGAAGATAAACCGGCCTCCTGTTGTACCAGCGCCAGGGAAACAAGCAGCGTTCCGGCCGCTCCGTTAAGCAAAAAATTAGACAGCGTTGCTCCTGAAAAAGTTTTGTTGTTAAACATCGACAAATCAACAAAGGCATTTTTACTTTTTGTTTCAATGCGGAAGAAAGCAATACCGGAAACGATAAAGAGGGCGCAGCCAATCAAGACCGCGGCACTCAGCCAGCCAAGGCTTGCCCCTTGCGCAATGACAATGTTCAGAGCCAGCAGGGCAATTATAAAAGCAACCAGTCCCGCCCAGTCAAACGATTTTTTGGCGGTACTTTTTGCTTTGCTTTCGGGTGTTCCACGCAATAACAAATAACTGATGATGGCCACAAGAATAGAGAAAACAAAAATCCAGCGCCAGCCAATGGTGGTGGCAACAAATCCGCCAAACAAAGAGCAAAGACCCGAGCCGCCCCAAGAGCCAATGGACCAAAAACTAAGGGCCCGCTGGCGTTCTTTGCCTTGAAAATAAGCCTGCATAAAGCGAGAGTTGCCGGCATGATGCAAGCGGCCGAAAGTCCTAGCAAAATACGTCCGGCCAACAGAAATGCAGCGGTGCCTGAAGGCGAAACAACAAGGAGCGAAGAACCGACAATGTTCAGCAGCAGACCGAGGTAGGTAATTTTCACCCGCCCGATTTTATCGGCCAGTCCGCCGGCTATCACAATAAAAATTCCGGAGAACAAGGCGGTAATGCTTACCGCAAGACTGTTGACGTTGTGGCTGATCTTTATATCGGCGCCTATTACCGGCGCAATATTCAACGTGGTTTGTGCAAACAGCCAAAAGGTAATGACCGCTAAAACAATTCCTAAAATCAATTTGTCTGTGCCGCGGTAGAGTGCGGATGGTGCGGCCGTGTGACTGGAAGATGCCATACCCGTCTTGTTGTGTGGTTAATGGATCTTATCCGTTCTGTTCACCCGGTGGATTCAAAAGAGCGTTTCAGCAACGTCCAAATAAGAAGTCGTTGTTGAAATGCGCGGAGAGGAGGTAAGCAGTACGCTTACTAAAGTTAGCGCTATTCAATAGAGATTGAGCAGCGGTCAACGGATCGGAAACCAAACTCATTTATTCTTTTCTGCCGCTTAACGCTTGCAAAGTTTCTTCCGTCAAATGTCTGCTCGATACCTCCCAATTTCCGCGAAATCCGCTTTCCTTACACCACGGTTCTGAAGCCCGTTTGCCAGTGATGCGCAATTTTTATCTGAAACATTTCGGCCATCCGGCTTCCGCGCCATTTGGCTTCTTCGGCTTTTTCGCCAACAAACAATTCGTTAACGGTGGCGTGAAAAATCTCCAGCCATTTTGCAAAATGCAAATGCTCTACCGGAAGGTTGGCGTGAGGCGGAAACGGCGCACCAAAATAGGTGTGATCTTCCAGCAAAACCGTTTGCCAGAAGCGGTACATTTTCTCCAGGTGTTCGGGCCAGCGGTTGCCAATGCGTTCGTTGAAAATACCGGCCAGCGTTTCGTCTTCTCTTACTTTTCCGTAAAACGTATTGACCAGTTGTTTTACATCATCGAGACTCAAAATATCTTGTTGCCGCATAAATTGTTTTCAACTAAAATCAGATGATGGCAAAAGCCGTTTCTTTTCTTTCCGCGTCTTCAACACGGGTTGGTTCAAGGCTCGCCAAAATTGTTTCCACACGCTCTTTTGCCTTTTGCAAGGAACGGTCGAAAGATGGGTTCTTGGCCGAAACAGGAGCGTCAAGATTTTGGTAATAAGAGATGCCTTGCAAAAGATTCTGGCAAAACCCTTCGTAATATTTTTTCTTTTTAACGTCGGGCATGAGATCATTTCCTGTTTCTTCTTTCAGGTAATTGATGTACAAGTTCAGTTCGGCAATGAACATGTGCGGCCGGTTATCGTCATCCATAATGTTGGCGCGTCCGTAAATGTGATCCGTCATGGTTTGCAAGGAAACCACGTTGGAAAAATGCGCAATGTTAGGGCCGGGACAAATGGCTACAGCCTGCATATTTTTCACAAGCGGCTTCTCATAATTTATAGCCGCCGCATTGCTCAGCCCAATACACAAACATTCTTTGTCTAAAACACCTGCAAGTTGCTTTTGATATTCTGTTTCCGGCAATTCCATTGATTGCAGTTGTGCAATTTTTAGTTTCTGGTATTTGTACGAGGCCGTGCAGATGGGCTGCTCTGTGAATTCTGTATTAAACTCCAAATGCTTTTCGGTACACGGACTTCCCGGCTTTCCGCTTTGAATGCGCCGCAGCTTTTCTTTTTCCGAAGATGTGCCTTTGAGATAATGGAAACGAACACCGAGGGGAGAGTTGCGGCTCAGTACCACGTCTTCTTTTTTGGCCTTGCACAATAAGTTCAACGTCGCGTTATCAACGGTTGTTGCTTCGGGAACCAACAAAAACGGCGTGCCCCAGCCGGTGCTTTGCACACCGTAATGCGAACGCAAAAAGTGGTCTTCTTGCGCAGTGCCAATGCCGCCCTGAACCGATAGTTTAATCGCCGGCGCAACGGCAGGAACCTTCGCGCCTTTTTTCATCAGGGCTGTTTTGTACAAATCAAAAACCGTGTCCGTCAACTCCTGCTTTCTTGTTTTAAATTCTTCCATGATGGGCCCCAGCAAATAGCCATCGGTGGCAAAGGCGTGGCCGCCGCAATTGAGGCCCGACTCCACGCGAAACTCACTCACCCAAATTCCTTTTTTCGCTAAGTATTTACTTTGAATCAGCGCCGAACGGTAATCGCTGACCTTCACAACGATCTTCTTTTTAAAATTGCCGTTTTCATCCGCGTCAAACTGGTTGCACTTCTCCAAATAATTGTACAGCCGCGGGTTCATGCCCGCGGAAAAAATAACGGATGAATTGGTAAGATCGCTTTTGGCGTAAGCTCTCAAAGCAGCTACCGCGTCCGAACCGTCTTCCAGCAAGTCGCCTTCTTTTGAAAAATTATTGCGGTCGGTTTTGGTCATGATGTTCACGTCAATGCTGCCCGGAGTAATCTGGGTTCGCAAATAAGCCTGAGCGTTCTCTCTTTCCGCTTTTTCGTTGATGCCCAACATTTGTTGGTATCGCTGCTTTAGTTTGTTTTCCTCCGGCAGCATTTCAAAATATTTGACGATCTCGGAGCCGGCTTCAAAAGCAGCGTTCCGCAGCTTTTCTACCTGTGCCTGTACAATTTTATTCAGCAGGTTCAAATAATCGGTAATCCGTTTTGCCCTGTAATCATCAACCTTTGTCGTAATGGGATGGTAAGTCTCGTTAATGAACGGATAATAATGGCTTCGCATCGTTTCAATCAACTGGTCCTCCACAATAGAAACGACCGAGGCAATGCCAAACCGGGCCACCTTCACCGGCGAGTCAATGGTAAACGCAAGACCCATCACGGGTATGTGGAAACTGTGTTGAGCTTTGTAATTCATTCTTTATTTTTTAAACGATTCTGGTTATCCAAACAAATACGCCATTCCGCTGGTAACATGCTCACACAGATCGGTCAGTTTCTTCGATTGAAAAATCTTTTCGGTAATGTCTCTTGCTTGCTTGTATTCGTGGTGAATGGGGCAGGGATGCGTGGACGAGCAACGGCTCAATCCTAATCCGCAATTTTTAAAAATATTTTTTCCGTCAATGGCTTCCACAATATTGATCAGCGGTTGCTGCCGCTGCTGCGTTGAAAGATAAAAGCCGCCCGCCGGTCCTTTCAGGCTGTTGATGACGCCTTGCTTTACCAGCGTTTGCAACATCTTGCCAACCGTGTGTTCGCTGGCGCCAATGTACTCGGCAATTTCTTTTATGCCGGCTTTCTCGCCCTTCTCATACTTCGTTGCCAAAAAAATAACGGCTTTGACCGCGGTTTTGCAAGTGTGACTTAACATGCTTAACGGTTTAAAAATTCTTGTCCCTGCTCCGATATGCGCTCCGGACTCCACGGCGGATCAAACACAAGGTCAATGTCTATTGTGTAATCGGGAAAGGCTTGCTGCATGGCTTGCCCGGCGTTGCTGCGAATGCTGTCGCCCATCGGGCAAAACTGCGTGGTTAGCGTCATGGAAATGAAAACGATTTTGTTCCCTTCGTCAAAATCAATTTGATAAAGCAGGCCGAGGTCAACGATGTTTAAGCCAATCTCCGGATCAATCACCTGATGCAGGGCTGCCAGGGCTTCGTCGCGTTTCTTCGGGTTGTTG
Organism: Flavisolibacter ginsenosidimutans; assembly: GCF_007970805.1. Classification (GTDB taxonomy): domain Bacteria; phylum Bacteroidota; class Bacteroidia; order Chitinophagales; family Chitinophagaceae; genus Flavisolibacter; species Flavisolibacter ginsenosidimutans. The sequence continues at coordinate 345,775 of NZ_CP042433.1, forward strand.
GTGATGACTTCGTTCATTTGATTAAAGGTTTGTGTCGAAGCATTTTTAAAATATTCACGTTGTACAAAGCCGCTGTGATAAACAATAAAACGCTTGCTATCTGCAAAACAATTGTGTTGCCAAGCAAAATTCCCGCAGTGAACAAACCAAATCCCGCCAGGTAAGCAAGACCCATTTTCTGAAACAGGCTTTCGCTGAAAAGGTCTTTCGGATTTGGCGTTTTTCCCAATCCGGCTCTGTTGTGATAGACTTTGTTCCAAACAATAAACGGAAGTGTTTTAAACGTCATGCCCAAAATGATGGCGGTAAGCCAGCCAAAGAAAACCGAAAAGCCGTAAGCAAGCACCAGCTTTGTGTTGGCAAACGAAAACAGAAGCAATGCAATCAACGCCGCCAAAAAAATTAAGGGCAGCAGCATCATGGCTACGGAGAGCAAAGAAATTTTTACCTGCTTGTCCACTTGCTTGCGGATGCGCTGTTTGTAAGCCTCGCGGCAATAATTGGCAAACAGAAGCAAAGCCAGCAAAACAGCCGTAAGCGGCACGGTATAAAAAAAAGAATCTACTGCGGAAAAGAAAAGAACGATAAAGCTTATCAACGCTCCGTTCACCAAAAAATAAATCAGCCAAAGCGTTTTGGCGTCATCGTATTTTGAAATGAGGAACATGGGAATCAACCGCGAGCCAACGCCCATTACCAACAACAAAAACCAACCAACTAGCCCGATGTGTGCGTGAAGCGAAAGATAACGCACCGAGTCTTTCGGCAAGATGTTCTTTGTGAAATTAAACACAAGCAGAAAGCCCATAACCGTTGTTGCCAACAGCCATACCGATGCGGTAAAAACAAAAACGGCGTGTACGTTTTTGTTTTTACTTTTTAAAATACTTGCGGCCAGGTTTAGCACAAAGCAAACAACGGCAGCATTGATTAAAACAGCTCCCGCTTGTGCGATGCCGTTGAATTGAAATTGAAAAAAAGAATAAATAAGCAAGGGTATTCCAATGGCTGCCAGCACGAAAGAAGCATAAGCCAGTGCGTTGCTGAACAGTTTTGCTTCAATGAGAACGGGAACAAGTTGATGGCTGGCGCCCAAAATAATCATGGTGCCCCAACCGAGTGCCATCGTGTGCGTGATGGCCAATGTGCGAGGCTGAAAATAATGTTGTGTAAAAGCGTTGTCGGAAAGAAATAATAAAACGGTTGCCGTCAAAAACGACAACCCGGCGTACACGTAAAACGGAATCACCACTTTGTGCGTGGTGTTTTGTACAAGGTTGTTATTTGTGTTAACGACCATTTAGTTTTTAAAAATGAGGAGATGCACTTCTCCGTCTTGTATTTCTTTTATCCGGTAATCAAAACCGCGTTGCGCCAGTTCGGGCAAAAGAAAAACGGGAATGCGTTTGTGATAAACGTACAAAGCGGTGCCGTTTTCCAATCGGTCCAGTGCGTCCAAAATAGTGAGCATCGGTTGCGGCATTTCCAGATGACGAACTTCTATCTTCTGAACCTTGTCACCGAATTTTTTCAGCACGTTGTCCCAATCGCTTGCCGTTGGTTGTGCCGGTTCAATTTCACCCTGATTGCTCGCCTCTTTTTTATGAAAGTAGGTTTCGATCAAATTGTTGTTAACGGCATTCACATAACTTTCAAAACCTTTCTTCTCCAACAGGCGTATCAAGGGCGTTGGTTCGAATGTGTTGATGATCTTTAACACGTCTCCGGGTTTAACGCTCTTTACCTTTTCCATGATGACGTTGAGCGGATCGCTGCCCGAAGAAATAACGGGCCGAACATCCAGTTCAATCACTTGCTGTTTTTTAAGCGAGGCAACGAAAGCAGGAACCGGTTTTTTTGCACCGTCAACCGCATTGGTATTTCTGTCGATTTCAAAACCCAATGGCTCCAGCTTTTTGAAGAAGTCATCCATGCTGCAACCGCCCAACCTCGATGCTTCCGCCAGCGTCGTTCTCCCGGCCATCAGCTTGCGCAGCAAAGGGTTTCGCAGCTTTTCGAATTTGGGACTGATGCTCACGATGGCTTCCAATGCGCTTGCGTTTTGCTTTAATATGGGAGCGATTTTGGTATCGGCATTTATGGTCATGTTTCGAAAATTGTGCGTGGTAATGACTGCATTGCAGTAAGGAAACGATGGAACAGGTCTTGCTGATTAACAAGACCTGTTGTCCTTGCATCAACGGTTTTAGGATCTCAATTCTTTATCCAGCTTCAGTGCTTTTGGAAAAAGAATGTTGTTCTCCAAATGAATGTGCTGGTGAAGATCTTCATCGAGGTCTTTTAATTTTTTGTACAGGAACTGGTAACTGTTGCAGGCATCTGCAGGCGGCGTGTAATTGTTGGACAGCTTTTGCATTTCGTCAAGAATATCACCGGCGGCTTCGTGGTCTACTTCCATGATGCGGATTGGATCGGTGAGCGAAGGCTGGCTGTTCAACGCTTCCAGGCTTCCGCTGCGCTTTGCCTGAACCAACGCTTTAATGAAAGGAAACACCACTTTTTCTTCGCGCAGGAAATGCGTGTCGAGTTCCTGAACCAATTGTCCGAACAAGGAATACATGTACTTCAGTTCGGGATGATTGTCGCCGTGATGCTGCGTTACTTTCGTGATCAAACCTTTCAGTACCGGCAACTCGTTGTAATAGTAAAGATGATGCTGGTTGTAAATGTAGTCGGCCAGAAAATCAAGTTGCCAGCGGTTGTAATCGTTGGCCGAAGAAACGGGCTGCGTTGGGTTTTCCAGTTCGGCTTCCACAATCTCCACGTCCAGACCTTTTTCTTCGCAAACCTGCTTCAAGGATTTTTTTCCGCCGCAGCAAAAATCAATGCCGTATTTTTTAAACACTTCGGCTTTGCGAATGTCCTTGGCGGCAATTTCGCCAACGGTTTCGCCGTTTTGCAAATCGTTCTTTTTAATTTGAACACGCCACCACTGCGGTCCTTGTTCAATGTATGACCAGGTAAAAATATTTCCTCTTTCCCCTAGCAATTGATAGTACAAAGGCTTCGGGTCGTGGTCATTTAAAATCTCAAAGGCTTCACCTTCTTTTAAAGCATCAAAATGCTTGAAGATGGTTGGGTGCTTTAGGCGCGGCTCAATCAGCGTTACGTTCAAAACAAACAAATCCGTTTGAGCTTCTTCCTTTTTTTCGTTCACCGCCTGGCCGGGTTTCGTTTCTCCGGCGGTTTTTTTAATTTCCACCTTCCAAACTTCCGGTCCGTCTTCTACTTTTTTCCATTCAAAGATTTCGCCTTTCTCGGCTTTCATCTCGTAATACAGCGGAATGGGATCGTGATCGTTTATCAACAAAAAAGCTTCGCCGCTTTTTAAGTCGTCAAATTTCTTTAAGATGGTGGGATGCTTTAAGGCAGGTTGCAGTGAGGGAACAAATAAACTCTCCATGGTTAAAATCATTTAAAGAATAAAAGTATTTGAATGCTTTTATTCAAAACCTGATTTTAATCAGATGGAATCCTTTTTCACTTTTTCGTTCGGAAGAAAATTGTGTGAAGCCTTGGTTTAATCGGCAACAAACACGCCGGCCGCACCCATTTCTGCATTGGCAAAGGAGTGGTCAACGAAGGTGTATCGCCCTTTTTCAGGCAGCACAAATTCCATGATGGCACCCTGCGCCGGACCGACCAGCACCGCTTGCATTCCCACAAATTGGTTGGCGGGATTGCCGTCCAGCCAAACCTTGTCAAAAATGGTTCCGATGACGTGAAAGCTGGAAATGTTGTTGGGGCCAACGTTCAAAAAATAAAGCCGGATGCGTTCGCCTGCTTTTACGTGAATGGGTTTAATGATGTATTGCCCAACCTTGCCGTTGAAGGCCATAAAATTGGGTTGTTTTTTCAGGGCAATTGACGTGTCGGGAGCGTATCTGTCGCCCTGTTGTTTTAAATAATATTCATTTTGAACAATGGCAAACTCACGATCAACTTTTCCGGGAAAGCCGCCGCCCGGTTCAACGATAACCATGCCCACCATGCCGGAAATCATGTGCAGTAAAACCATGGGCGTACCGCAGTGGTACATAAAGACGCCGGGATAATTGGCCGTCCAGGTGAAGTGGATGGTTTCGCCCGGAGAAATGCTCCGGTACTTGTCTTCGGGGTTAACCATCGCCGCGTGAAAGTCTATCGAATGCGGCATGGGCTGCATGTTCATCGCCATGTTCATGCCTTTCATTGACGAATCGTTCGACCGGTCCGTCATCGAAAATTTTACGGTTTGTCCAACCTTTACTCTTAAGATAGGCCCGGGAAGCGAGTCGCCGAAAAGCCAGCCGGTAAATGAAATTCCTTTTTTGACTTCGAAGAGTTTGTGGTCAACATCAAACTTTACCTCAACGGTATCGCCGCTTTGCAAAGCCGGAACGTTTGGCGCATAGGCAAGCGGGCCTTTTTGTGTTTCTATATTTGGGCTTGTGGTGACCGTTGCTTTTGGCGAACCCAACACTTTTTTCGAATCGCTTTCGGAGGTGCCGTTTTGCTTGCAGGAAAAAAACAAAAAGCCTGCGCAGCTTAGAAATGTTAGAACACGCATGTTTGATTTTGTATAAAATTATGCCATTGGGCCAATCTTCTCTTGAAGAAGATATTGGTGACACAGGAATCTTTAGAAAAGCGAAAGCCGGTTCGTACACAAAAACCGGCTTCAACAAAAGGTATGTTCAGAAAAAAAGCGCAGTAAAGTTCAGCGCAGCAAAAGCGATGGATGATTTTGCAGTTGCTTGCGCAGGTGCGAAAGTCCGTAGCGCATTCGTCCGAGTGATGTGTTTACGCTGGTGTTCATCAGCGCCGCAATTTCTTTAAAGCTTAATTCTTCAAAGTAGCGGTAGTAAACTACTTTCTTTTGGTCTTCGGGCAGGCGGTTGATGAAAACATTCAGGTGGCGTTGCTGTTGCGTTTCTATGAGGGCTGTTTCGGCGGTGCAAAACGTAGTGGTGCAAAAAAGTTTGTCGTTAAACATTTGCTGCGACGCGTTTCCCTGTGGGCCTTTTCGCAGATAATCCATGCACAGATTGCGGGCAATGCGCAAGGCCCAGGGCAAAAACTTTCCCTGCTCGTTGTACTTTCCGCGTTTAAGCGATGTGTAAATTTTCAGAAAAGCATCTTGCGTCAGGTCTTCGGTTTCGAGCCTGTCTTTTATGTAATGCAGAATCACGTTGCGCACATCATCTTTATAACGGGCAAACAATACTTCAAAAGCCTTTTCGCAGCCTTGGCTAAAAGATTGAATCAATTCGTTGTCGGTCAAGCTTGCTAATCTTCTCATGGTACTTTTTGCGTTTAAATAAAAAGAAGATGCTGCTGCAGAAGTCACCGTTGGGTTAAACGGTTATAAATTTTTTAGATTGGAAATTCCTTAACAAAATCAGATAATGCCATTAATTGAAAACTTGTCGAACAAAACAAAGCGGACGACGGCCAGCAACAAATCGGCCGTAAAAAGAAGATCGTCTTTCATCGGTTTTTGTTTTAGAATGATTTTTCTAAAGTTTTATCCGCACGCCGGTTTCCACACTCAAAAAGTTTTGATAGGATTTGACCGGTGTTTCCTTGTTGATGGGTGTTAATGCCAACCTTGCGGTGGGTTTTATGCCAACCGAGAGTTTTTTGCCCAGGCTGTATTCGATGCCCAGGCCAAGATGTGCGTCAACGTAATTTGATTTAAGCCCGGTGATGGATGCGCTTGTGCTTTCACTTCCGTTTGTGTTGGACAAACCTGTTTTTGTTTTCCCGCTGGTTAAAAAATTTAGTCCTGCACCAATGCCTGGAGACAAGGAAAATTTGCCCATTGCAAGACGATAGCTCAAAGCCACCGGAACGCTTACGTACGTGAGTTTTGAAACCGTGCCCGATGTTTTGGCGCTGCTGTCGCCAAGCGTGGGTTGCACGCTTCCTTTCGGAGAAATGTAAACGTCACCCGAAGAGCAATGCAACTCGTAACGCGTACGACCGCTTGCATCGGGCTTTGCATAAACAGTCATGGGAGCAATGGTGGTGGCGGAAGACGTAACGCTGATGCCCGATTGCAGCCGCAGGTTTTTTGTAAGATCGTAACCAAGCAACAGGCCCGCGCTAAACGAAAAGCTTTTTTGTTCCTGCTTGTGCGCTTCCAGGCGATTTCGTCCCGGTCCCGCAAGATGATCATCGTCTTCTAAACGATCGAAGCCGATGTTGGGCGCTGCAAATACTGAAAGAGAGAAACCCTGCGGCCCTTTTGCTTTGTTTTTAGAGGCAACGGTTTTTGGTGGCAAGATGGATTGATCGTTTGCTTGCAAAGCTTTAAGATCAATTGTCGGCGTTGCGTAATCTCTGTTTCTTAGCGGCAAGCGTGAGGTAGATGGCGAAGCATCCTGCGGCAAATTATTTTGTGCCGGGAAAGATTTATTGCGCAGCGGCTGGTTGCCTTTTGAAGCAACTGATTGATTGATTATTGATAGCTTGTTCTCTTGTTGTTTGTTGTTTGCTGGCTCAATGCCTGCTGTCGTAATTGGTACCCGCAAGCGTTTAGAAAGTAAAATTTGATTTTTTGTTGTTGCCGCAACTTCGGTTGACTGGTTGTTTTCTACCGGCTGCGCCGCAGTTGCCTTCGGTGCCGGAGAAGGAACGAGGGCTGAACTAGAAACGGTATCGCTTGTTACTGTTTTCTCTTTTTCTCGTTTACCGTTGTTGGTTGGTTGGCTTTCTTCGTTTGCTGCGGACGACTCCGGGTTTCCATTCTCTGTTGAACGTCCTGTTGTTTTTGTTGTCTGTACCTGTTTCTTGTGTGCGGAAGAATTCGTTTCTCTGCCCGGCGATTCTTTGTAAATAATGTAAACGCCTCCCAAAAAACAGAGCAGCAGTAAAAGCACGGAGGCCCTTTTAACCCGGTAATATTTATGCTTGTAATACGATGCCTGCTTTTTGTCAAGATCGTTGCTTATAGCCTCCCACACCGATGGCGGCACGTCCTCCTCGTGTCCTTCGATGCCCTTCCTGAACAAATCATCTATATTGTGTAAATCATCGTTCATAGGCTCTTTTGTTTCGGGTTAGACAAGTGATTATTTTTTTTTATTTTTTCTTTCAGCCATTGCCTCGCATCATACAAATTCGATTTTGACGTGCCCTCCGAAATGTTCAGCGCTTCCGCAATTTCCTTGTGCTTGTAGCCTTCAAACACGTACAGGTTGAACACCGTTCGGTAAACAAAGGGCAAAGCCTGCACAAGTGCCAACAGTTCTTTTGCGGTCAGGCTGCTTTCAATGTTTTCGTGGTCTTTCACGTCGTGGCCGCTGCTGTCAACCGAAAGTACGGCGTGCAGTGCTGGCCGGCTGCGCAGGCGCTGCAGCGCAGTGGTTACCATCACGCGGCGTATCCAGCCTTCCAGTGAACCTTCATTGCGGTATTGGTGCAGCGAGGAGAAAACCTTAATGAAGCCTTCCTGTAAAATTTCTTCGGCCTCGTGCCGGTCTTTGCCGTACCGAAGGCAAACGGTAAACATGCGGGGCGCAAAGCTGCGATACAGTTCGTTTTGCGACGAACGGTCTCCCGAAAGGCAAGCTTGTATAAGCGGTTGATGATGTATGCTAAACCGGTTTTGTGCGTTGGATAGATGCAGGCTGAAAAAGTTTGGTTGGGTGAAGCAAAAAAAAAATTTGCTTCACCCAACGCGTTGGTCTTGTTCTGCATCCTGGGATAATCATGCTTGTTAAAACTATGTCTCTGCTGACCGCAAACAAACGCTTTACGTGATTAGAATTCTTTAAGAAAACTTTCATTCAGTAGTTTCATAACACGGCCTTCGATTCTTCGAAGGCTTAGTTTTTATGCGGTTAAACAATTGCGTGGTTTTTATTCCTGTCTTCGAAACAAAAAAGGCTGCCTGTTCGGCAGCCTTGAAATTCCGTTTGTACTGATTCGTTAATGATTCACCAACAGTTTGGTGCTTTGGGTGCCTTCTGCGCCAATGATCTGAACATAATACAAACCTTCTGCAGGCGATTTCAGGTTAAAGTTTACCACTTGACCTTTACCTGTTACGTCAACGCTTCTTCTTTCCATCACGGCGCCGGTGCGGTTAATAATCCTGATTTCGACCTTGCCCGCTTTGTAATTGTTCAGTTGAACGGTAAAACTTCCCTTATTCGGATTGGGGTAAGCAAGAGCACCGCTGCCTTCAAGCATTGTTTCCTTGGTTACCAGCAGCTCGTTCCGGGACGACGCGATAACGAGGTCGCAGGAGCCTAAATGATCGCCGGGGTGCGTTAACAGATGATCCGGTACTGCATTTACGCTAATCGCAATCGTCTGCCCGTTGCCCATGTTACCAAGCGGCTTGTGACAGAGATAAACTTTGTTGCCGTTGCCCGGTACTCGTACATCATACACATGAATGGTAACGCTGCACGTGCTGTTGTAGCCGGCGGCATTTGTCACATTTACAGTAAATGTAAATGTGCCTGCAACGGTCGCAGTAAACACAGGGTTTGCTGTGTTATAGTTGCTAAGACCGGGGCCTCCGCTCCATGCATACGTGTAAGGCGCACCACAGGCAGGCGCATTCACGTTTAAGGTCAGGCTCTGTGGTCCATAACCAAGATAAAGATTCGTGGGCACGCCACCCGTGTAAACATTGTTTGATGGAACGGCGGTAATGCTGCAGGGATCTTTTGCAATGTTTAGAACGACAGGAACCGTTACGGACGGCGAATTGGCCGAGTTGTTTGTCACCGTAACGCTGCAATTGTAAGTGGCGCCACACAACAAACCTGTTGCATCTACAGCAACCGTTACAGGTGTCGAGCTGCCCGCAGTTGTTGTGCCTGCAGCCGGCGTTATGGACGTTATCCACGAACAAGCAATGGGCTGCGAGAAACTTACCGCAAGGTTGTTGTGTATAAAGGCTTGGTTGAAAGCCACCTGAACCCCGGTAACACCCGTTGCGTCTTCTATACCAACCGTTGCGCTGTTCAGTGTTCCCTGCATATCAAGATACTGGTACAGGATTGTTCCGTCCGAATTTAGAATCACCTCAAAGGTTGTAGGCGGTTGCAAAGGATTACCAAAGCGGCGGATGTTGGTGTATTGAACAATGAACTGGGTGGGTGAAGAACGGTAATGAACCGTGCCGCCTCTTGTCGGATCCAGGTCATCCCAGAACGGAGCAATAAGATCGTTTGGCTGGCTGGCGTTTGGAATTGTCGTATTGCTAAACGCATTATCCGTGCTGCCAAAGGTCAGGTAGCCGTTTGAAGCAATAACGATCTTGTTTTTGAATTGTCCGAAGAAGGGAAAATTAAACGGCAGCGGAACTTCAACGCCGTTGTCATCTCCAAGCGATAGGCCATCCTCATCATTTTCACCGACTTCCTTTTCGTCTTCTCCTTCCGTTGCTTCCTGACGGTCAACCGGAGTCAACAACGTTCCGTCACTGCGGATATCAATCCAATTAAACACGGGACCTCCCGACATGTCGCTCGTTTTGAATTGATACGCGCCACTTGCGGTTGTCCAGAACAGAGTTTGCGAACCGGCGGGTGCAATGTTGGAAATGTTGAGCACCCCCGAACCCGTTGTGGGCGATGGCAGGTTAATAACCAACGGAGAAGGCGTCACTTTAATAATTGGCGGGCATGAAATGGTAAGCGTAAAGTTGCCTTTGCTGGTACCGCCACCGTGTACGAGAATATAATAATCAGTGCCGCTTGTCGTATTCCATGTAACCGCTGCAAGTTGGCCGCAAGCATTGTCGTTTGCGGTCACGCAAGTCAACGAACCGCAAGTTCCACTGTAAACCGAAAGTTTCGTGTCGAAGAAGGTGCCGGTACATGTTGAAGCGGTTACAGGATAGCCCGTACCCGTTATCTTGTACCAAACGCCCGGTGCTGTAATGCTCACACCGTTGCAGGTTGGCGCTGCGTCAAGCGCAGCAAACGATGTGTTTCCTGCAACCGATGAACCGCAACCGACCGTGACGGCATTTATGCAATCATCGTTTGGTGGTGGCGGAACGCCGTTGCCCTGGAGATTCACAGTAACCGTTGGCGTGTTGTCGGCGTTGCTGTTGATGGTAAAGCTGGCTGTTTTTGGCCCTGCACTCGAAGGTGTAAAGGACACGTTGAAAGAGACGCTTCCCAGCGATGGGATAACTGCCGGCAAAGGCGGAAGTCCGCTTAGTGCAAAATCACCACCCGGACTGCTGATGGAATTTACCGTCAGGGGTTGGTCGCCCGTATTGGAAACGGTAACTGCAAACGGACCAGCCGTATGTCCAACCGCCACATCGCCAAAGTCAATACTTGTCGGGCTTACAAAAATGATTTTGCCCGGCGTCGTACTCGGCGAAAAGATCTTGTCGTAATAGACATTCGGGTCTTTGCGCGGTGCGCCTCCGGCCAGGTCATCGCGGTTGTCAGACCATACGACGTGAAAATAATTTCCGGCAGCAACCGCTACGTTATAATCACCCATGTAAACGGAATTAATGACCGCATCTCTTCCAAATTCGGGAAGCGAAGGCACATCACTTACCGCGAAGCTTGGATCAAACGTCAAACTTGCACCGCTTATTCTTGCGATTCTTCCATAGTATTTGAAAAGGTTGTTGGATGCATCTTCCTGGCGGCTGTAATAAAAAACACCGAGTTGGCTTCCGTCCGGCATTACCGCAATTGTCGGCTGCCATTGGTCGGTTGTAGTGGCGTCGTCATTGACTTTTAGCGGAGCACTCCACGTTGCACCGCCGTCGGTAGATTGGGACAAGAATACATCAGCCTTGTCTGCACCTGCTCCTTTGTTGTCGTAGATTACGTATAGATTGCCGCTGACCGGGTTGACGGCTGCATGAGGAAACTCACTGCTCCGGAACCCAGAAGGCGTTGACGTTCCCTGCCTGATTCCTGTAAGACCAAGATCGCCATTGGTGCCGCCAATCAATCCCGAAGCGACAACAACCGTTGCTCCAAAAGTTATCCCCTGATCCGTTGATTTGCGGACTTTAATTTGTTTCGTTACCTGGTCAAAATAAAAGGCATACACCGCATGATCGGGTGCAATCACAACGTATGCGCCTTGTACGTTGCCGGCGGCTCCGCTGGCGATGAGTGTGCCGCCTGATGGGCCAAACGTAAGGCCATTGTCTGTGGAGCGGTACAGGTAAATGCCGTTTCCAGACCCAAAATTTCTGGCCAGCAAATAAACGTTTCCATTGCCGCCACCGGCGTTGTTATCTACCGCTATCCATTCCTTGTCTTCGGATGAACCGCCGGGTGTAGCGTTCACCGGGGAACTCCACGTAATACCGTTGTCATCGGAACGGAAAACCTGGATTATGTTTCCGTCGGTAAAGCCCAATGTGGCAAAATAAATTCTTCCGGTGGTGTTGTTTCGGGCCAATGCCGGATCGCCGGCATCGCCTCCTGCACTCGGAGGCAATACACCACCGTCGGTGAACGTTGCGCCGCCGTCGCTTGAGTAGGACCATCCGGTAAAATGGTTGGCACTGCCTGCATTTGAACCGGCATCGTTAAACCCGATGACGACGTTGTTGCCAAAAGCGAGAATTGACGTTTCGCTTTGGGTAAACTGCTGCGTGCCTGAAGCTCCGTTGTTGTTGTTTACCAACAAATCGGTGCCGCCAGCTAGTGTTCGGCTTGTGGCCGCCGGCTGTACAACTTTTTGTGCTTTACTCTGCCCTTGCACTTTGGCCGTGGCGCTGGCACGAGCCTGGTCGGTTATCACCGGTAGCTTTCCTTGTGCAAGAAGGGTGGCCGTTGAAAGAACGGTGAGCAATAGTGGAATAAGTCTTCGTAGAACTTTTCTTCTCATGGCGATTGTTTTTTTGTGGTGAATTGATTTATGGGATAAAACGTTCTGCAAGCAATGCTCGTCTTCGCCGGGTAAGCGTAATGCGGTGTTCAATCAACAGAAAGCAATTTTAAAAAAGGGAATACGCAAGGTCAAAGTGCAGGGCACTCCCGTGTTTGCATAGCGACAGAAAAAGACGATGTTTTTTCGGTTTAGCGGCTGAATTCAGGAGGAGGCAGAAATGGTTAAACGAGGAAATTGTACCTTCAAGTTAAGCCATTTTATTATCCGCTGAATTATTTGTTTTCACGTCAATACAAAAAGTGCGGACGCTTGAGCAATACAGCATAATTGCTGATTGAAAAAACTTGCTTCTTAAAAATCAATGTCATGAAAAGCATTCAACAAACAGCGGCGGAGGCGGTGATCTTTTTGAGTCTTTTTGGCGCTTCGTGCGAAAAGACGGCCAGCAGTTCCGCTTCGCTGAAAGACGCCGTAATCACCGGCTTTGACCAGCGTGCCTGTCCTTGCTGTGGCGGATTGATGATCAACTTCAGCGGCGAAACGCAGCCTTATACCGGAACCTTTTATTTGGTTGATAACGACCCCGCCGAATTTAAAATCAGTACGGCTTCTGCCTTTCCCATCGCCGTTCGTGTGCAATATTCTGCGCTGGATAAATGTTTCGGAAAATACGTTCGCATTTCAAAACTTGAGCGTAAGTAAAGCACGAAAGCCAACGGCGCTTCTTTTTCTCGTCAGGATGCCACAGGACGCACGGCCGTTTGTTATCGTCTAACATAGCCTCTATTTCTCGCTGTATGAACAAAGGTTTTCTTCTTCTTCTTTTTTTGGGTGTTACCGCCTCCATGCACGCACAAAAATTTTCTTCCGTTGACAACGAATTTCGTTTTGCAACGGCGAGCAAGGAACTGCGACTTCAATTTTGTACGTCTTCCATGTTCCGTGTGAGAAGCTCGTGGAATAAAAAGTTTGAAGGAGCCGAACCCTGGATGGTGGTGAAATACAACTGGCCTTCCGTTTCGGTAAAGGCAACCGAAGCCACCGGTTTTTTTCAATTGCAAACTGCCGATCTTACCATAAAAATTTACAAGCCTTCGTTGGCCGTTGACGTTTGGAACAAAGAAGGAAAGCTTCTTTCATCAGAAAACAGCATCAAAGGCGGCGTAACCAAAAGCGGCGACGCGGTTCAATGTTCAAAACAACTTGCTGCCGACGAACATTTTTTTGGCTTTGGCGAACGCATGGATTTTCTGGACCGCCGCGGCAAGAAGCTTCGGTTAAACGTGGGCCGCGGCAGCGGGCTTCCGCACATCATCGGCGCTTACAATATTCTTGAGGCCAACTATTGTCCTGTTCCTTTTTTCATGAGCACGAGCGGTTATGGCATTTTTTTTCACAATGCTTTTCCTACGCAATGGGACATGGGCAGCAAACAAAAAGACGCGTACTCGTTTTCTGCCGCAGGTGGCGAGATGGATTATTATTTTATTTACGGGCCAAAGTTTGGAAACATTTTAAACCAATACACATCGCTCACGGGCAAAGCGCCGCTGATGCCAAAGTTTGCTTACGGGCTGCACATGGGTACGTATGCAGGAGGCACATGGGGTTACGAACAATACACATCCGATGCCTACGTGATTGCGCTGGCAAGAAAACTTCGCGACATGGGCATTCCGGTGGACTTGCTTTGGCTTGATTCTACCTGGCGAATTTTTGGCGAAGTAGGCGGCAAGGGCGCAACGTCTTTTGAATGGAGGGAAACCTTCAAAAATCCAAAAGCGATGTTTGATAGCCTGTATGCCATGAATTATAAAATGGTTGGTCTTCATCTTCGTCCGCGTTTCGACAACGGCAAAACCATCAAGCTTTTAGACACGGCGCAAGGCTTAAAATACACTTATCCAGAAGGAAATTATGCCGGTGAATTTGTGAACTTCTTTGATTCATCGTCGGTTGATTTTTGGTGGAAGCACGGTGTGCAACGCGTGGCAAACATCGGTGCGAAATTTTTAAAAACAGACGAAGGCAGCGCCTTTGGCGGCCTTGCAAACGAAAGCGATAAAACAGGGCCACAAGGAAAAGACATTCCGGAACTGCACAATCTATTTCCCATTGCTTATGCCAAAGCGCCGTACGAAAAGTTTCAACAATACAACGGCATTCGCGGGTTGAATCAAACACGAGAAGGTTATGCGGGCATCCAGCGTTATCCCTACATTTTTGCCGGCGACTGGCCAAGCGAGTGGCAATATTTTGCACCGGTCATCAAAGCCGGTTTGAACATTGGTTTGTCGGGTGTAGGCAACTGGGCGCATTGCGCAGGCGGCTTTGAGCACGTGGCCGACCCGGAGCTTTATATCCGCTGGATTCAGTTTGGTATGTTCAGTCCTGTGGCACTTGTTTTCGGCATGGATCATCCGGGCTACAAAGAACCCTGGGCTTACGGCGAAGACGCTTTGCGCAATTTTAAAAAATACGATTCGCTGCGTTATCAATCGTTGCCTTACATCTATTCGAATGCGCATAAAATGTACGAAACCGGCGAACCATTGATGAAGGCTTTGGTATTCGATTACCAGGATGATGAAAACGTTTACGAGATTGGCGATCAGTATTTGTTTGGAAGGGATTTGATGGTTTGTCCGGTTACCACAAAAGGCGCACAAACACGAACGGTTTATTTGCCAGAAGGTGATTGGTTTGATTACTGGACCGGAAAAAAATACAGCGGCAAGCGGTACGTAAACGTGGTAACGCCGCTTGATACAATGCCGGTGTTTGCAAAAGCCGGCGCCATTGTTCCAACACAACCTGCTATGAAATTTGTAGGAGAGAAGCCGGTTGACGTCATCACAGTGGACGTATTTCCCGGCAAGTCATCTTCCTTTGATTTGTACGAAGACGACAACAAAAGTTTATCCTATCAACAAAATGATTTTTGCAACACAACCATCTTTATCAACGCAGATGCGTCTCAAATTAGAATTTCAAAACCGCAGGGTAAGTTTCTTCCCGCCAAACATTCTTACCTGCTAAAACTGCACGCTTTAAACAAACCGAAAAATGTTTTGGAAAACGGCGTGGCGCTGTCAGCAAACAATTGGTGGTTCAGCCAAGAAGAAGCGGTGCTTTACATCAAGCCAGCAAAAGACAACACACAGAACGTTGCGTTGACGTTGGTGCGCTGATTTATGCATAATGAGACGAAACAACCAAACAAGTTTTAAACGATATAGTACGTCTGCTGATTAGTTTTGCCGGCATGAGCGAAACCGTTCTGCGAAACGCAAGAAGAAAACAACGCTGGATCGTCATTGCCTTCTTTTTCTTTTCGGGCATTCTTGCCGCTACGTGGACTTCACGCATTCCGGATATACAACAAAAACTTGCGCTCAGCAACGCCGCATTGGGCACGGTACTGTTTTCAATTCCCGTTGGTTTGATAGCCGGTCTTTCCGTAGCCAGTTGGCTGGTCGCAACTTTCGGCGCAAAAAAGGTCATGATCGGCAGTTGCGTGTGCTGCGCACTAGCGCTTGCGGCAGCGGGCTTTTCTGCCACGCGGTTCCTGCTTATGCCGGCCTTGTTTTTCTTTGGCGCCTGTCGCACGGTTTTAAATCTTTCTTCCAATGCCGGCGCCATTGAGGTGCAACAGTTATACGACCGGCCCATCATATCTGGTTTTCACGGCATTTGGAGCGGCGCTTGTTTTCTCGCAGCGGGCCTGAGCACCGGCTTGATTCTTCTTGATGTAAAACCTGCGTTTCAATTTTTATCCGTTGCGATTCTTCTTGCGTTGGTGGCCCTCTTGTTTTACCGCAGAGATTTGAATAACAATTTAAGCAACGAGAAGCGTCCCTTTTTTGTAAAGCCCGATGCTTATCTTTTTTTGCTTGGCCTGATGGCTTTGTGTTCAATGTTGGCCGAAGGAGCCATGTTTGACTGGAGCGTGAATTATTTTGAGAAAGTGATCAAGGCAGAAAAAACCTTCCGTACCACCGGCTACTTATCCTTTGTGATAACAATGGCTTTTGGACGGCTTGTCGGCGACAGCCTTGTTCACCGCTTTGGCATTTACCGCATGTTGATAATTAACGGCGCCATGATGGCGATAGGCTTTCTTTTCGTTGCGGCCTTTCCCTTTGTACTGCCGGCTGCCTTTGGCTGTTTGTTGGTTGGCGCCGGCGATTCAATCTTGGTGCCGGTTGTTTACCTGCTTGCGTCAAGATCAAAAAAGATGACGCCTAACTATGCTATTTCTTCTGTCACCTTAATTGGCTACACCGGTTTTTTAATCGGCCCGTTGTTGATTGGAAATGTTTCGCAGCGGGTAGGCATGGGCACGGCTTTTTACATTTTAAGTATTGTTAGTCTCTTCATTATCTTCTTGACAATGCGGGTAAAGAAGATGGGTTAACGGTTGCTGATTTTTAATCATCATGTCTTGAAAGGCTTTGTGAGCTTCTTGCGAAAGGCGGCTCCGTTTTCCATCCTGCCAATTGCTTGTTGCATATTGTCCGTTTATATCATACACTCATCTCCTTTAATTCATAGTTGGAAATCGAATTTTTATAACTCGGTTTTTTAGCCTCCACGGGCATACCGCGAATGAGATTTATTTGTTGTCTGTGCTTGATTGAGCACACAATCCAACAGCCAACAATGCTTTATGGTTATGCTTTTTTCCCATACGCAAATTATTCACTGCTTACAATTCCGGCATTCAAACAAACAGATATGAAAAAACTAAGACTACTTCTTCTTTTTGGACTTTTGTGCACTGCGCATTTGCTGCACGCACAAGGCCGAGCGGTTAGCGGAACGGTTACGGACAGTTTGGGCATCAAGATGCCGAACGTATCGGTACAGGTTAAGAATTCACGCGTCGGGACAAAGACAAACGACCAGGGTGCATTTACGCTGCAATTGCCGGCCAACAATTCAACGCTGGTCATTTCAAGCGTTGGCTATGAAACAGAACAAATTACCGCGCCGGCTTCGGGCAATCTGCTCGTAACATTAAAGCCAAACCGGCAAAACTTGCAGGAAGTAGTCGTAACGGCACTGGGCATAACCAAAGAACGGCGGTCGCTGGGCTATGCTACGCAAACGGTGAAAACCGAAGCCATTGTTGACAAAGGAGAAACAAGTTTGTTGAATGCCTTGCAAGGCAAACTTGCCGGTGCGGACATTGTTGGTTCCAGCGGTGCGGCCGGTGCTTCTACCAGCATTATCCTTCGCGGCATTACTTCGTTCACCGGCAATCAGTCGCCGCTGTTTGTTGTGGACGGCATTCCCATCAGCGATGCAACCGACGAATCAACCATCAGTCTTTATACCAACCAAAGCTCGAACCGGTCTTCTGATTTAAACGTGAACAACATTGAAAGCGTGAACGTGTTGCAAGGCCCAGCGGCTGCTGCTTTATACGGTTCGCGGGCCGCACACGGCGCCATCATGATTACGACAAAAAAAGGCAGTGGAAGACGCGGCGTGCTTGACGTTACCTTCAACAGTTCATACAGCCAACAACGGGTGTACGGTTTTCCCGAACTGCAAAACAAATACGGACAGGGAACAAACGGCGTGTTTAACCCAACCACCACATTTTCGTTAGGGCCTGCTTTCGGCAGCACGCCAAACTTGTTTAATGGCCTCATTGCTCCGCCAAACACGACGTATTACGTAAACGGTGCGTTTTATACGGCCGGCCAAACAGTGCCGTTTCAAGCTTACCCGGATAACATTCTCGGCTACTTCAAGCAAGGACAAATTTTTGAAAACAACCTTACCATCAACACCGGCGACAACCGCAACAACTTTGGCGCAACAATTGGCAATTCGCAACAAGACGGCATCTTGCCCAATTCATCGTTCAAGAAAACAAACGTTGGCTTCAACATTTCAAATTACCTCACCGACAAGTTGAGTGTAAAAGCCAGTGTTACCTATTTTGCTACGGTACAACAAGGCCCTACGCAAGGTTCAAACGGAAGCTATAGTGCGTACGCAAACGTGTATCGCATTCCGCGCAGCGTGGACTTTAATTATTACAAAAACAATTACACCACACCCGGCGGTTACAACAACTGGTTTATTCCAAACATTTACAACCCGGGCATACAGGATTCTTCTGCGGGTGCGGCGGGCGACAATCCCTATTTTGCCGCGTATAAAAACCCCATTCGCAGCAACATATCAAGGGTGTTGGGAAACGTAACGCTCGGCTACGACATCCGCTCCTGGCTCAACGTGAGTTACCGCGTCGGGCTTGATACGTATACCGACAGACGGAAACGCAGCATCGCCATCGGTTCGTCGCAAGTGGTAAGAAGCGTCTTTACCAATACGTCCGGCACAACTACCGGCGGCATCATGGAAGACGTTTATTACCGTAACGAATTGAACGGCGACCTAATGATCACCGCCAAAAAGAACGACATCTTTTTACATGGCTTGAACGCGAATCTTTTGTTGGGTCATGGAATTAACCAACAAAAGTTTCAGCAGGTAGATCAAACCGGTTACGGTTTAGCCATTCCCAATTATTACAACATCAGCAACGCCTCAAACCTTAGCCTGACGAATGAGTACGAGTACACAAAAAGACTTTGGGGTATTTATGGATCGCTTTCGCTGGCGTACAACAATTACCTGTTTCTTGAACTCACCGGAAGGCAAGACCATTCGTCAACATTGCCCGCGGCGAAGAACGCTTTCTTCTATCCTTCGGCTTCGCTTTCGTTTGTGTTGACCGATGCCTTGAAGATGAACTCGAACGTTCTGTCTTTTGCAAAGGTGAGAGCGGCTTACGCAAGAGTGGGCATTGATCCGCCGGTTTATTCACTGGACAATGTTTATACAACCGGTTCGGCCGGAAACAACGTCTCCTTCTATCAGTTTCCCTTCGGAAGTATATCGGGTTTCTCTATCAGCACTGCGTTGGGCAACAAAGGCCTCACGCCAGAGTTTACCAGTACATTGGATTTAGGCGTCAACATTGGTTTGTTTAAAAACCGTTTGAACATTGATGCCACGGTTTACAATTCAAAAAGCACCGACCAGATTGTGGCCGTTGCGCTGCCGGCATCCACCGGTTATTTGAACAAGTATCTGAACATAGGCGCGATGACCAACAAAGGGCTTGAATTAACGGTGAGCGGTACGCCAATTCGTTGGAAAGATTTTAGCTGGAACGTTTCGGGCAACTTCTCATTTAACCGAAACAAGGTGACAGCCATTGCACCGGGCGTTACGTCGTTTTCTTTTGGCGGCGTCGCGTTCAGCGGTTTGGCGCCTACCATTGCCGTTGGCGAACCGTACGGCATCATTCGCGGCAGCAAGTTTGTAACCAACGATGCAGGCCAACGTCTGGTTGATTCTACCACCGGCTATTATTTGAACTATAAAAGCGATCAAACGGTTTTGGATCCAAACCGTGACTGGATTGCGGGGTTGACCAATACGTTCAGCTACAAACATTTTACGTTCTCGGCGCTGGTTGATTATAAAAAAGGCGGCGAGTTTGAATCGTTCACTGTTTCAACGCTTCGTGCACTCGGTGCCTTGAAAGTAACCGAAGACCGGGACCAGCCTTTTGTTTTGCCCGGTGTAATTGACATGGGCAACGGCAAGTACCGCCCGAACAACATTCAAATCAACGGACAGAATTTTTACAACGTAGCCTTGGGCGGTTCTACGGGTTCAACTACGTCAAACGAGTTTGCGGTGTTTGACGCCACCACGTTCAGGGTGCGGGAAGTTTCCATCAGCTACGATCTTTCGGGACCATCCGTTAACACCAAAATCTTCAAGAACATCAGGTTAACAGTATTCGGTCGCAATCTTTATTTCTATGCGCCCAATTCGCCCATTGATCCTGAACTGAGCACACAAGGTGCATCGGGTGTGGGCTCGGGCACGGCTACCAGCGGCGGTCTTGTACGCGGCCTTGAACTGGGCAGTGCGCCCAACACCCGGAACATCGGCATCAGCCTGCGGGCAACGTTTTAATTCTTATCGCTAAAAAATTAACACATGAAAATTGCGTATAAATATCTTTTGCCGGCCTTCTTCCTTTTGGCTTTAGGCTCGTGCAAAAAATCTTTTCTTGATGTCAACACCAGTCCGAATTCACCGGTTGATGTACCGCCAAGAACCTTGTTGCCAAATGCCGAAGTGGCGCTGGGCTTTACCAACGGAAACGAGTTAGGAAAAGTAGCGGCCTTGCTCATGCAATACAACGCTGGCATTGCGGGCAGCCAGGCCGGTGCTTACGATCAATGGAATATCGGCAGCCTTGACAACCAGTGGAGCAACGAGCTTTATACAAATACGATCAACAACCTCGGCATCATTGTTCAAAAAACAGAAGGGACAAGCCCCGCTTATGCAGGCGTGGCAAAACTGCAACTGGCTTATGCTTTTTCCATGGCCACCGACCTTTGGGGCGATGTACCTTATTCGCAAGCGGCGCAAGGCCTTGATGAAAACGGCTTTTTAAAATACCCGCAGCCGCGTTTTGATGCGCAGCAGGACATTTACTTAGGCAACGCTTCGCTGGCCATCAAGAGCCTTTTTAATTTGGTGAGAGAAGGCATTGCCGACATCAATTCGCCATCTATTTTAAAACCCGCAAGCGATGACATTGTTTACAACGGCGACTTGTCGAAGTGGACAAGGCTTGGTTATTCCTTGCTGATGAAATTTGCGCTGCAGGTTTCCAACAAAGCGCCTGACACCACAAGAGCTGTGATCAACGACATTGTGACCAACAACCGGCCATTCATCAATGACGTTAACGGCACGCTCGATTTCAACGTGCCGTTCAGCAAGGCCAACCCCAATCCTTATTATTTGCAGGACATTGGCGGCACCATTCCGAACACGCAACTTCTGAGTACGCGGTTTTACAATCTGGAAAGAAACCTGAACGACACCATTCGCCTGTCCAAATTTTACAACCGGCCAACGGGTGTGTATGTAACCTATGATAACGGTTCGCCGTTCGCGGCGCCATTGCCCATCAGCAGCCGCTCTCAGTACGGTACTTACGTTCTGGGCGCTACCCGCAGCGGCGAGGCGCCGATACGTTTGGTGACAGCCTTTCGCAACTATTTTATTCTGGCAGAAGCGGCGCTGCGTTTCGGTGTAACCGGCGATGCCAATACGTATTATCAAAATGGCATTAAGGCTTCGATGATTTCAACGGGCATGACAGCAACCGAAATCAGCAACTACTTCGCGGCCAATCCAACCATTGTTACACTAACCGGCACAACCGATCAAAAGCTGCAGCAAATTATTTTGCAGAAATACATCGCTTCGGTAGGCAACGCCATTGAAAGTTATAACGATTATCGCCGCACGGGCTATCCCGTTTTGCAAGCTCCGACGGTTACGGCCGGCGACGATCCCAACATTTTCCCTTGGCGTTTTCCGTACACGGTGCAGGAAGGAACATCAAATCCAAATCAGCCAAACCCGCGGCCCAAAACCAACGTAAAGGTTTGGTGGCAGTGATAAAAATTGAATCATCAACAATGCATTGAATCATGAAGAAAACAACAATACTTGGCCTGCTGATTCTTATCTTCTTCAGCAGTTGCAAAAAAAACAGCACACTTGATTTTGCCACATCCGATGCGGCAAAACCTGCCGTGCCGGTAACGGTTTCAAATCTCTACGCTATGACCAACGGCGTGCCCACGGTGCAAACATCGCTTTCGGGTGGAGGCGTCATTAGCATAACGCTACAAATACCTGCGGGCAGTGGTCGAACCATCAAACAAATAACTAAAGTGGCACTGGCCTCGAACACTACAAGCTATACGGTAGTGCAAAATTCAACGGCCGCCTACAATGCAACGCCAATAAACGGTAGCGGCACATCGGTTACGTTTACAACCTCGCTTGCGGAGTTTACCGCTAAAACCGGCATTGCCGTAACAACAAGCGGCACGGCCACCAGTTTTTTGAGCCGCTACTTTTATTTTCTCATCACGCTTGACAACGGCGAGCAGGTTATTGCGGTGCCCGTGCGTGTGTACGTGAATGCTTGATTTATCAGCGGAAAGTACAAGAAAGGTTTCTACTTGTTTTAACCGGGCATTCATGCCTGGTTTTTTGTTACTGCGAGAGAAAAGAATACAAAAAAAGACAGGTAGTGGAAACTACCCGCCGGAATGCTTTTTTTAAAATTAAAGTTCTTTGGAGCAATGAGAACACTCCTCCGCA
Organism: Flavisolibacter ginsenosidimutans; assembly: GCF_007970805.1. Taxonomy (GTDB): domain Bacteria; phylum Bacteroidota; class Bacteroidia; order Chitinophagales; family Chitinophagaceae; genus Flavisolibacter; species Flavisolibacter ginsenosidimutans. The sequence goes on from NZ_CP042433.1 coordinate 367,855, forward strand.
CATGAGAATAAGCGCAAGTTCGACGTCTGTTTTTATAGTTTTTTTGGAAGAAGATTGAAGTAGAGATATTTCTTTCCGAAGCGTGAAAAGGCGCTGATGAGTAAAAAAGTTGTCCTTGCAAAAAGAACAGTTTTTACGCTTCGCACAAGGCCGATACCTGCGGCAGTGCTTTCGTTTTTCCTTTGCCGTTTGTCGAAAAGAAGAGACGGAAAACGCCGCATTCTTGCCATTCAAATAAATCGCTTCCTGCGCCGGTATAATAAACACGGTGCAGTGTACTTTGCCCGCATGTTGTGCGTTACTGAAGGGCAAGCGAACGAAACTTGCTTTGTGTGTAACCCTTGGCAGCAGACGTTCGTATTGTAAATGGGCGATTGGCAAAAGCCCGGTTTTTTGTTTTACCACCAAACATAACCAACGGCTACTCCTGTCGCATACCTCCAGTATTGGTTGTATGATAAAGGACAAATATTTTAAAAGCCTCCTCATCCCTTTTTTGGGATTAACCATACCGATGGCTGCCCGGCTTGTTGACTATTCGCAGTTGTCTCTTCGGCTCGTTTTCTTTACCGTCTTATACTTTATTCTTGTTTCGCAAATCATCTGGCACGGCGCCATCAAACTGCAAATTTGGCTTCGCACACGCAGCCGCCTGCGGCGCAACGTTGTGCAAAAGCTCTCCGTGATTTTGTTGATCAATCTTTTTTACAGCATGTTGGTTGCCGCACTTTCGTCTCTTCTCTGGCAGGCCATTGCCTTGCGCACCGTTGTCTGGAGTTCTGTTATTACCGCGGCCAGTATTACCGTGCTTGCGGTGGTAATTCTTACGCTTATTTACGAATCGCTTTTTTTGAGCGCCGAGATTGACGTAGATGCGAAAGTGATGCAGCAATTGGACAAAGAAAGACAGCAAGCCGAAACGAGTGTGCTGAAGAACGAACTCGATCCGCACTTCCTGTTCAATTGTTTAAATGCACTTTCTTACCTCGTACGAGCCGAACCGGAGAAGGCTTACCAGTTTGTACACAAGCTTTCTAACGTTTTCAAATACCTGCTGCTGAACAAGCAAAAGGATTTTGTTTCGGTGGAAGAAGAAATGGTTTATCTGGAAGACTATTATTTTTTGCTTCGCGTTCGGTTTGACGAGGGCGTGCAATTGCAAAAGAACGTAAACGGTGCGGCGGCAAAGGCGCTTATACTGCCGTGCACTTTGCAGGCTCTTGTTGAAAACGCCATTAAGCACAACTTCTTTTCCGAAAAAGAGCCCCTGGTTATTTCCATTGAAATGCACGACGAGTTCATCTCTGTCTCCAACCCGCTGCGGCCAAAATCTTGCAAAGAAACATCTACGCAAATTGGCCTGCAAAACCTGAAATCGCGTTATCAACTGGTGATGAACAAAAACATTCACGTGCAAAAAACCAGCGATTGTTTTCTGGTGAAAATTCCCTTCGCGCAAAAAAGCGATCTTAACGGCTTGCAATAATTTTCCGCTTCATCATTCGCCGTCTTCTTGCCATTCATCCGCCTCTCGTTTCTTCTTTACACTCTCTTAACATGCGAAGTAAATCCGCGATTTTTATAACTCGGAAGGCTTTCGTACTTGTTGAGCGGTAAAAAATAAACGTTCGTTATCTTTTTATTTTTTGTGATTTGATCAACTGTGTGTTCGTTGCTTACCGTTTGTGTGAATCTACTTTTCAATCCTTTGCCGCGGCTCTAATTTGCTCTCGAATTCCTTCACCAACTAAACTTTAATGTATGAAAAAGATCGCCCTCGTACTCGTTGTTATGATTGCTGCGTTTTACGCCAATGCCAAACCACCCGTTAGCGAAAAAGTTTTAAAAATATTCAGCAGTACTTTTCCCGGTGTGGAAAACCCGCGCTGGTATGAATACGAAAATTATTACGAAGCTTACTTTGATACCGGCGACGTAAAATGCCGTGCAAAGTTTGACACAAACGGAAAGCTTATCAGCACCATTCGTTATTACGGTGAGAAGATGGTTTCGCCTTATTTAAAAGCAAAGCTGGCGGCAAAATTTCCCGGCAAAACAATCTTTGGCGTTACGGAAGTGAATTCGGAAAATGAGTTGACCTACAATTTTGTTCTGGAAGACAGCAAAACCTGGACGCATGTTAAATCGGACGGCACCGGTCAAATGGAAGTCACCGAAAAATTTAAAAAAGCCGAACAATAAATCAGCAATTGAAAATGAACTTCAGCAGCCTTAATGGCTGCTTTTTTTATGAGGGATCTTTGCGGTTTGTGTTGAACGAAGGAAACTGTTTTTAATCCAGTCGCCGTTTTCAATATCCCAATCCGCAAGAATTATAATTGGCGAGCATTGTTTTTTTTGCCCTGCCGCAATTGGCTAATTTTTATTGTCCGAAAGCGATGCGGCACAGTAAAGACACGCCTGAATAAATTCTCACCTTTGCAAAACGGGTAGAATGACTTTGAAGGACGTTTCTTTTTTGACAACATGGAGATCTTTTCCAAGGATCAGGCGGCAGCGGTCGCGCAGGTTAGAAAGACCGATTTTGCTGCTTGGAATATTATAGCTCTTTGCGTTGATGTTGTTTTCTACGGAAAGCAGGTTGTCTTCAAAAGCCACGGCAATGACCAGCGGCTCTGCTTCGGTAAACTCGTTGTGCTTGATGGCGTTTTCAATCAGCAATTGAAGCGACACGGGAAGAACGAAAACGTTGTCGGTATCGGCCGGAATGTTGAACCGGATTTGCACTTCGTTTGAGTGGCGTATTTCCTGCAAATAAGCATAGTCTTTTGCAAAGCCAACTTCATCGGCCAACGCCACCAGGTTTTTGCTGCTGTTGAAAATGATGTAACGGTAAACGTTGGCGAGCTTGTTGGAGAACTGTTTGGCTTTCTCACTGTTTTCGTCAATTAAGAAGCCAAGCGTGTTGAAGGAATTAAAAATAAAATGTGGATCAATTTGTTGCTTTAGCACTTCCAGTTCTTTTACCTGTTGCTGTTTTACGGTTTGATTAATGCGTTTTTCCTGTTCTAGATTTTGACCGTATTGTTTTTGGTAGCGAATAAAAAAATGAAAGCTGGTTTCAATAAAGGTCAGCAGAAGACAATAGCGCGAAGTGATGAGCGCATCGAAAGGAAAAGGCATGAGAAAAGCGTAAAGAAAACCCAGCACGAGGGCGGTCAAAACAAAGCTTTGCAAATAAAGCAGAGCGGCTTTTCTGCCCGAAATGGCTTGCTGCATGCTTCCTGCAAAAGCCTGCACAAAAAAAAGGACGAAAAGCGCAATGAACAAAGCCAATACTTCGCGTGTGGTATAAAGACGTTCGTCGAAAAAAAGGACGCAGACCGAACCGATAAAGGTTCCCGCAATTAAAAAAAAGATATTCTCTTTTAACAGCGACGGAGCGGTGAGAAGAGGTTTGGCCATGCAAGCGGTTTGCGGGATTAAGATAGGTGATTAGTTGATTGGTTGAACCGTTGACCCGTTGATTAGCTGATTGGTTATTGATACTTTTCTAATCAACAGGTCAACTCCACGACTAATCAACCAATCCGCCCGCTTATAAAAAAAGCCCTCGCGGACACCTGAATTTTTACCAGATTTATAAGCGTGATGCATGAGAGACACAATACAATGAAAAAACGAAGAGTGCTTTTTTTTATCCTTCTTCTTTGCTTCACACAAGTTTTTTCGCAGCGCTACTCGTTTAAAAATTATACGACGCACGATGGGTTGGTGCAAACCGACATTACCGACATAAAGCAAGACAAAAAAGGAGCCATCTGGATTGGCACAAACGGCGGCATCTCTGTATTTGATGGGAAAAAGTTTACCAATTACGACGATCACGATCTTCTGCAAAGCCTCCGCATCAATGCGCTTTTGTGCGACAGCAACGGCACGATGTGGATTGCGACGGCAAACGGTTTGTTGCGCTATCAAAACAAGTTTGATGTTTTTTTTAAGCCGGTGAGAGGCCGCGACAATCCTGTAAGCTGCTTAAGTCTTAGCTCGCAAAACAGTTTGGTGTTTGTTTGCAACAAAACACTTTATACAATAAAAGACGGCCGTGTTGAAACGGTTGAGGTGAACAACAAAATCGAACACGAAACGACTCTTGCCGCTTTTGACCGGAACGATAATTTGTGGATCGTTACCGCCTCCATGAAGGTTTACAAAAAAACCGTAAATGGCTTAACGGCTATACGAACATTCTTTACCGAAAGCGAGTTGAAGGCTGGCCTTGGCTTTCTGAAGCTGCTCGGAAAGGAAGGGCCGGAGCCTTACTTCGTGACCAACTTCGGGACGTATTGCGTTCGCGGCGACAGCCTTTGTTATTTCGTTCAACAGTATCCGCAATACAGAAAAGCAGGTATTGGCCCTGCCGTTTACGTTCGGGAAGAAAGCGATACCACGCTGTGGGTGGGCGGCGTGATGGGACTGTCGAAACTGGCACCAACGTCAGTTAAACGTTACACAGCGAAGAACGGATTTTGCGACAATTCCGTTAGCTGCCTTTTTACCGACCGCGAAAAAAATCTCTGGATCGGCTGCACGTACAACGGCGTGTACCGCTTAAGCAATGAAGCGCTGTTTCAGATAAAGCCGGCCGACGAAACCTATGACCTGCGGCACGTTTCAGACCTTGCGCCCTTGTCGCCGAATAAAACTCTGATTGCCACCTGGGGCAAGGGCCTTTATTTATACGATCGCGATTCGGTTTCAAGAGTTTTGCTGCCGCCATCGGTACGTTATATTACCAGCCTTTCGGTTAACGGGAATTCAACCTACATCGGATGGTTTGGCAAGGGCTTGTGGAGACTTGACAACGCAACAGGCAAGGTCAGCCCGGTGTTAGATTTTGCAAAGGATGAAAGCGTTGGCACTATGTACAAAACATCGCGGGGATACGTTTTCCAGATGCTCGATTACAATTGCTACATGACGGATTTTGCTTTTGCGGTAAAAGCTTTTCGCAAATTGCCCGAGCAGAATTATGTATTCGTTGCCAACGACAAGATTTACGAAGCCTCCATGTTTGGCCGTGTTGATTTACTAGGCGAAGATTTGAAGCCGCTTGCAAAAAATCTCTTTCCCGAAATTTCTTCCCGCGTCACGCAGATAGCAGCTTATCGTAATTACTTTCTTGTCGGCACCTTTGGACAGGGTTTGTTTCTTTATGACGATACGGGAAAGTTGATAAGGAAGCTTGATAAAAAAAATGGTCTTTCTACCAACATCGTTACGGGCCTCACGGTTGATGGAAACCGTTTGTTCATTGGTTCAAACCTTGGTTTGATAGAGGCCAGCTTGCCGGACGTAAGCAACGTAAAAGTGTTTACGGAAAGCGAAGGCATGTTTACCTGGGAATGCCGCCAACAAGGATTGATGAAACTGCCCAACGGCTCCATCTTCGTGGCTACTGCCAACGGGCCTTATGTTTATTATCCTGATGACGATCTTTCTTCGCAATACGCTTCGGGTGTGTTAAGCATTGCGGGCATTGCCTTCGGCGAAAACGCAGCAAAGCCGGCTTCTTTTTCTTCGTTGAATTCAAACGTTGTGTTAAACAGAAATGTTGATTACAAAGACAACAACGTTGTTATCACCCTGAACGGCGTTTCGCAGCGAGACCCCGACAACATTCTCTACCACTACCAGCTTTCAGGATATGATTCCATGTGGGTTACCACGTCTAACCCCGTCATTACTGCCAACGATTTGACGCCGGGTGCTTACAAGTTAAAAGCTTATCTCAGCGTTGGCTCGTTTCAATCCAAACCTTTGTCTGTGGCCTTTTTCGTTGCAAAGCCGCTTAGCGGACAACTCTGGTTTCAGGTTTTGCTGGTGTTGATTCTTTCCGGTCTTTGCTGGATCTTGCTCACCATCGGCAACCGCATTTACCAGAAGTACATTCAAGCGAAAATGATCGGCAAACTTGAATCGGATGTGGCTATGAAGCAGGAAATGACGGCGCAATCCATTGCCTTTGCGCGGCAACAATACCGCGAGTTAAGCGAAGCCTTGCGCCAGCGTGCAAAAGAAGGACGACTTCAATACCTTACCCCGGTTTTCTTAAAAGACGTGAGCCAACGCATTGAGCTTTTGTGGAAAAAGGAAACTTTTACATTGGGTGAGTTTCATCAATACTTTGATGACTTGCTGAGCGATTACGATACCGGCGCCAAACTTTACCATAAACGAACAAGCGATGGACAGGAAATGCCGGTGCCCGCAGCCTTTCAACTGCTGGAAATTTTTTCGCTTTATCTCTTTATCGGTTTGTACGAAAGCGGAACGGCTGTTTTTAGTCTGGATTCGGAAAATAAAAGCAACGGACAGTTGCTCATGCGCCTGTACAACATGACCCACGAAACGGGAACGGCAAAGTCCTCATCGTATCATTTGCTAAAAGAAACCATCAGCCACCAGCGGCCCGGAAACCTAACGGTGGACGTGATCGAAAACCTTGAGTTTGGAAACATGCTCATTGCCGAACTTAACCTGCACAACGAAATTTAACATGACAGTTTTACTCGCCGAAGACGAACAAATTGCTGCCAAACATTTAACCAACCTGCTGGACGAAATTGGCTTTGCTTACGATGCGCTTGAACACGTTCGCAGCGTACAGGAACTGCGGCAATGGCTGGCCTTGAATCCTGAACCGGATTTAATGCTGCTCGACATTCAGTTGAAGGACGGCATTTCGCTGGACGTGTTTGACGACTTAAAAATTACCACACCGGTCATTTTCATTACGGCTTATGATGAATACGCCATCAAGGCTTTTAAAGCCAACAGTCTGAATTATCTTTTAAAGCCGCTGGATAAAGATGACTTGCGAAACGCCTTAAACAAGTATAAAGAAATTGTGAATTTTTACCATCACAGTCCGGTGCAAGCAAAGGGAGAAAAGAAGGAACGCATCGTTGTAAAAAAAGGCACGGCACGGCTGTCGGTTCCCATCAATTCCATTGCTTTTTTTTACGCAGAAATGAAGCTCGCCTTTGCCGTGGATTTTGAAGGCGCCCGTTACCTGCTCGATTACAACCTGAGCCAGATAGAGCAACAACTCGACAAGAAAACATTTTTTCGCGTGAGCCGGCAGATCATTGCCAACATCAATGCCATCAAAGAGTTTAAATCCGTTGAGTTTTCAAAAATTGAATTGTATCTCGTCAAGAACAATTATATCAAAGACGCCATTGTCATCAGCCAGTTTACCGCGCCGGATTTTAAAAAGTGGATTAACAATCTTTGAGAAGGTAGAATGTAGGAGATAGGAGCTAGGAGATAGAATTTATGAGGTAGAGTTTTACAAATTATTTGAAGCCTCTCCGTTTGTCAGCGTCTCTATATTCTATCTTCTAAATTCTATCTCCTAGCTCCTCCTTTCACTTAACATATTTTTTTGCCTGTTTCTTTTCAAACAATATACATTTGTGCCACATTTTTATTGCCGTGAACATCGCCTCACATACCAAGCATTTTATCTTTCATTCGTTTCATAGCACCGCTATGTTGCAGGTATGTTTTGACCTTTTTCGTTACCTCGCGCCGCGACGATTCTGACAGGACGAGCCATTGACCACGGCCCCTGTCAGTGAAGTCTTCCCCCGTTTATTCTTGGTACAGGATTGGTTACCCTCTTACTCTATCAATTCTTTTGCAACAGTGAACAATCAGAACATTGTTATTCGTGTAGCTACCCCGGCCGATGCGCTTTACGCAAAAACCATCACCGATGAAATGGAAGCTTCGGCCAAAGCCCGCGGCACCGGCATTGCCAAACGCACACCCGAGTACGTGGCGCAAAAAATGGACGAAGGCAAAGCCGTTATTGCGCTCACACCCGAAGGCGAATGGGTCGGCTTTTGCTACATCGAAACCTGGGAAGGCGAATACGTGGCCAATTCGGGACTCATTGTTGCGCCGGAGCACAGAAAGAGCGGCGTAGCCAAGGCCATCAAGCAACGCGTTTTTCAACTGAGCCGCGAGAAATATCCGGAAGCAAAAATTTTTGGCTTGACAACGGGTTTGGCCGTCATGAAAATCAACAGCGACTTGGGTTATGAGCCGGTTACCTACTCTGAGCTTACACAGGACGAAAAGTTCTGGGCCGGTTGTAAAAGCTGCGTCAACTACGATATCCTGATGAGCAAGGAGCGCAAGAATTGCCTTTGCACGGCCATGCTTTACGACCCGAAGGACCATTACGAGCCGCAGGAAACAAAGCAGCACTTCGAACAAAAAAGCCAGGTGTACGAACGCTTTTTAAAGCTCAAGCAATCAAAATTTTTGAAGCGCCTGAAAGGTTCGGAAAAAGGCAAAGGCGACGACCGCACCGGTAACCGTAAGCTAAAAATGTTGCTGTTCAATTTGCTTCACTGAGTTTTGCCGAGTGGCTTTCAAACATCATTTCTTTCAATCATTACACGATTTATACCAACATGACAGAAGCGTTACAAAACCAAACTGTGAATGCACGCATCGGCGAAGGCCGCAAAATTATTTTGGGTTTTAGCGGAGGCCTCGACACCTCTTTTTGCGTAAAATATTTGCACGACGACCTGGGCTTCGAGGTACACAGCATCATTGTGAACACGGGTGGCTTTACCAAAGAAGAACTGGAAGGCATCAAAGAACACGCTTATCGCCTTGGCGTTAAATCACACACCACGGTAGATGCGGTAAAAATTTATTACGAACGCATCATCAAATTCCTTGTCTTTGGAAATGTTCTGAAGAACAATACTTATCCGTTAAGCGTAAGCGCAGAGCGGTTGATCCAGGCACTGCACATTGCCGATCATGTGAAGGAACTGAATGCGGACGCAGTTGCTCACGGCAGCACCGGTGCCGGCAACGACCAGGTTCGTTTCGACATGGTTTTTCACAACGTCATTCCCGGCATTCCCATACTTACACCCATCCGCGACTTGCGTTTGAGCCGTGAGCAGGAGATCGAATACCTGAAGGAGAAAGGGGTAGAAATGAATTTTGAAAAAGCGGCGTACTCCATTAACAAAGGTTTGTGGGGGACTAGTGTGGGTGGAAGAGAAACGCTGAACAGTCGTGGCACCTTGCCGGAAGATGCCTGGCCAACACAAGTCACAAAAAGCGATACCGAAGAAGTAAAACTGCATTTCCAAAAAGGCGAACTGAAAGGTGTGAATGATAAAGAATTTCCGCATCCTGTAGAGGCCATTCAATACTTGCAGTCGCTTGCCGGACCGTACGGCATCGGAAGAGACATTCACGTGGGCGATACCATCATCGGCATCAAAGGCCGCGTGGGTTTTGAAGCCGCGGCGCCCATGATCATCATCAAAGCGCACCATGCCTTGGAGAAACACGTACTTACCAAATGGCAATTGGCATACAAAGACCAATTGTCACAATTTTACGGCACGTGGTTGCACGAAGGGCAGATTCTCGATCCGGTGATGCGCGACATTGAAGCCTTTTTCTCCAGCACGCAGCAACAAGTCACCGGCGATGTTTACGTGCAGTTGAATCCCTATCGTTTCAGCGTTAACGGCATTGAATCGCCCTATGATTTAATGAGCAAAAAATTTGGCAGCTACGGCGAAATGAACACTGGTTGGAGCGGCGAAGACGTGCGTGGCTTCAGCAAGATTTTCGGCAATCAAACGTCCATTTATTTTGGGGTAAAGGACGAAGTGGAAGGAAAGTCAATTTGATTTTGTAACCGGCAACAGAATGCTGCTGATCGCCTGTTGCGTCGCACACTTGTGCGTTCCGAACAGCACTCATCAAGTCAGTAAAAATGAATCAACAAAAAAATAAAATAGCGGTCGGCATCGTAGGCGGTGCGGGTTATACGGGTGGCGAACTGATTCGTTTGCTCATTCACCATCCGGGTGTATCCGTTCGTTTTATTCACAGCCGCAGCAACGCCGGCAATCCGGTTTCTGCTGTTCACCAGGATTTACTGGGCGAAACGGATTGGACGTTCACCAATCAATTGTCAAACGACGTTGACGTTCTGTTTCTCTGCGTTGGTCACGGTGAAGCCAAAAAATTTTTGGAAGCAAACAAGATTGACGAAAAGGTAAAGATCATTGACCTTTCGCAGGACTTTCGCTTAAATCCGCAATCGGCAATCGGCAATCGGCAATTCACATACGGCTTGCCGGAGATTAACAAAGAACAGATTCGCTCGGCGTCAAACATTGCCAATCCCGGTTGCTTTGCCACGGCCATTCAGTTGGGTTTGCTGCCGCTGGCAAAAGCCGGCATACTGGACGAAGTTTACACAACGGGCATTACCGGTTCAACCGGCGCGGGACAAGGGCTTTCTTCCACTTCGCATTTCAGTTGGCGGGCCAACAATATTCAAGCGTACAAAACACTAACGCATCAACACCTGAAAGAGATCGGGCAATCGTTAAAGCAACTGGGTGCCCAAACGCCCGAGATCAATTTTGTTCCCTGGCGGGGCGATTTTAGCCGCGGCATTTTCATCTCTTCCATGATTACCTGCGATTGGAAACCGGAGAAGTTGAATGAACTCTACGAAGAATTTTATGCCGACGCGCCGTTCACAACGCTGAGCAAGCAAGAGATCTTTTTAAAGCAGGTGGTGAATACAAACAAGTGTGTAATTCACCTGGAAAAAGTGGGCAGCAAACTGGTAGTGCACAGCGCCATTGACAATTTACTCAAAGGCGCATCGGGACAGGCCGTGCAGAACATGAACCTGTTGTTTGGCTTGGATGAATGTGCGGGGCTGCGGTTAAAAGCAACGGCCTTCTAATAAAGCGCAAGTAGAAACAGGAACTTTCAAATCAGAAATTCTTTTTCATGAAAGCAACCATCATCGGCGGCGGCAACATTGGAATGGCATTGGCCGAAGGCCTGCTTGAAGCAAAGGTTTGTAAGGCTGCCGACATCACCATTACTCGAAGAAGCGAATCGTCGCTTGACCGTTTGCGTGAGAAAGGCTTTGCCGTTAGCACCGACAACGCCGAAGCCATAAAAAACGCCGACGCAGTTTTCATTTGCGTATTGCCGCAACAACTTGATGTGGCCTTAACGCAATTGAAAGCATCCATCAATCTTCAAAAGCAATTGGTCGTATCGGTTGTTACCGGCGCACACACAGGCGTCTTTCGCGAAAAATTAGGAGCGGACTTGCGCATCGTTCGGGCTATGCCCAACACGGCGATGAAAGTTCGCGCCAGCATGACCTGTCTTTCGGCTGTGAACGCAACGGACAAAGACAAGGAGATGGTGCAAAATATTTTTGACACCATGGGCCAGTGCATCTGGATTGCGGAAGACATGATGAGCGCCGCAACGGCTTTGTGTGCTTGTGGTATCGCTTTCTTTTTGCGTACCGTTCGAGCGGCATCGCAGGGTGGCGTGGAGATTGGCTTTCACGCACACGATGCGTTGAAGATTGCGGCGCAGACGGCTTTTGGTGCGGCCAAACTTCTTATTGAAAACAAAACGCATCCAGAAGAAGAAATTGATAAAGTGACTTCACCCAAAGGCTGCACCATTGCGGGTTTGAACGAGATGGAACACCAGGGTTTAAGCTCCGCCTTTATCAAAGGCATAAAACTATCTTCTAACATCGCCGATAATCTTTACAAACAATCATGAAGCTTTTTGACGTTTATCCCATCAATAACATCAACATTGTAAGAGCCCAGGGCAGTACCGTGTGGGATGACAAGGGCAACGAATATCTTGACCTTTACGGCGGCCATGCGGTAATCTCCATTGGCCACACGCATCCGCATTGGGTGAAGCGAATAGAAGATCAACTGCACAAGATTGCCTTTTATTCTAACTCGGTCCAGATTCCGATTCAACAAGAGTTGGCGCAGAAACTTGGCTGGTTGAGTGGTAAAGATGATTACCAGCTTTTTCTTTGCAATAGCGGCGCCGAAGCCAACGAAAACGCACTGAAACTTGCTTCGTTCCATACGGGAAGAAAGAAGATCGTTGCGTTTAAAAAATCCTTTCACGGAAGAACATCGTTGGCCGTTGCCGCAACCGATAACCAAGCGATTGTTGCGCCGGTGAACGAAACCGGGAACGTGGTATTTCTGCCATTCAACGACGAAGATGCGTTGAAAAAATACATGCTTCAAAACGGCGATGAAGTGGCTGCAATAATTATCGAAAGCATTCAGGGCGTTGGCGGCATTAACATGGCAAACGAAAGTTTCTTGCAATTAATCAGAACCCTTTGCGATCAATACGGAGCGGTGTTTATTGCCGACGAAGTGCAATGCGGTTACGGACGCAGCGGCAAATTTTTTACCGCTGATTATGCCGGTGTGAACGCCGATATTTATTCGATGGCGAAAGGAATGGGTAACGGTTTTCCAATCGGCGGTATTTTGATTGCGCCGCACATTGCACCTAAGCACGGCATGTTGGGCACAACCTTCGGCGGCAATCACCTGGCTTGCGCTGCGGCGTTGGGTGTTTTGGAGGTGATTGAACAGGAAAACCTACTTGAACGAGCAGGTGAAAACGGCAATTATTTGATGACTGAATTATTGAAGATTGGCGACTTGCAAAACGTTCGCGGTAAAGGTTTGATGATTGGCTTCGATGTACCTGATGAATTAAAAGACCTGCGCAAAAATCTCTTGCAAAAGCATCGCATTTTTACCGGCGAAGCCAAGCCAAACGTGATTCGCTTGTTGCCGGCCCTGAACCTTTCAAAAGAAGCGATTGATAATTTTTTACAGGCGCTGAAAGAGGAGATAAACGCATTGAAATTTGCTAAAGAATCCTCCACTGTTGCACAGTAGAATGACAAAGCGCACAAGAGTGCGACGCAACGAAAGCCCAATAGTAGCATTGCGGTTTAGTCCAAAATTATAATTACAAAACGTTGAAGAATTTTCTTTCCGTTCACGATGTAGCCGACATTAATGCTTTGGTGAAAAAAGCATTGGCTTATAAAGCATCGCCGTTTAGTGAAAAGGCGTTGGGGCAAAACAAACGCATCGGCTGTTTGTTTTTGAACCCGAGCATGCGCACCCGCTTAAGTACGCAAATTGCGGCACAAAACCTCGGCATGGAAGCCATTGTTTTTAACATTGGATCGGAAGGCTGGGCTTTGGAATTTGAAGACGGCGCCATCATGAACGGAACAACGGTGGAGCATGTGAAAGATGCAGCGCCCATCATGGGAAACTATTTTGACATTCTTGCTATTCGCACCTTTCCTTCGTTGAAAGACCGCGAAGAAGATTACAGCGAAAAATACATTCGCCAATTTGTAAAATACGCCGGCATTCCTGTCGTGAGTTTGGAAAGTGCTACGCTGCATCCGTTGCAAAGCCTTACGGATGTTATTACGATTCAGGAAGCAATCGGCAATCAGCAATCGGCAATCGGAAACGCCAAGCCGAAAATTGTTCTTACCTGGGCTCCGCATGTAAAGCCTTTGCCGCAATGTGTGGCCAATAGTTTTGCGCAATGGATAAACGCCTGGGGCGAAGCGGATTTCTTGATAACACATCCCGAAGGTTACGACCTGGCGGAAGAATTTACACGCGGCGCAACAATTACGCATAACCAGGATGAAGCGTTGGAAAATGCTGATTTTATTTACGTGAAAAACTGGAGCTCGTACCAGCAATACGGGCAAATATTGAGTACCGATCAAAGCTGGATGCTAACGAGCGAAAAACTAAAGCTCACGAACAACGCGAAGGTGATGCACTGTTTGCCGGTGCGCCGCAACGTAGAGTTGAGCGATGAAATATTGGACGGTACTAACAGCATCATTACAAAAGAAGCGTCAAACAGGGTGTGGGCGGCGCAAGCGGTATTGAGCGAAATTCTACAAAGCATTTAGTTGACCGGCATGGAACAACTTTACGTTATAAAAATCGGCGGCAATATTGTTGATGATGAAACAAAGCTGGCTTTGTTTCTGAATGCTTTTGCAGCAATTGACGAAAAAAAAATCCTTGTGCACGGTGGCGGTAAACTGGCAACAAAGATGGCCGCACAACTGAATGTCCCGCAACAGATGGTTGAAGGCCGGCGCATTACCGATGCAGAAACACTGAAGATTGTGACAATGGTTTACGCAGGATTGATCAACAAAAACATCGTTGCGCAATTGCAAGCTGCCGACTGCGATGCGGTTGGCTTGAGCGGTGCTGATGGCAATGCAATTAAAGCACACAAGCGGGTTGTAAAAGAGTTGGATTACGGCTTTGCGGGTGATGTGGACGAAGTAAATGCCGGCTTTCTTCACGCACTGTTGCAACAAAATCTTTCGCCGGTCTTGGCGCCCATTACACATAATGGCAAAGGACAATTGCTCAACACCAATGCTGATACCATCGCACAAGAGACGGCCAAAGCACTCAGTAAATTTTACGACGTATCGCTCCTTTATTCTTTCGAAAAATCCGGCGTGTTGCTGGACGCTGAAGACGAAAACACAGTGATACCGGTCATAACAAAAGAAACGTACAAGGACCTCAAGGAAAAAAGCCTCGTGTTTGCCGGCATGATTCCAAAATTGGATAACGCGTTTGCCGCATTGGATAGCGGCGTAAGAAAAGTCATCATCGGAAAAGCAGACAATCTTCAACATTTATTGAACGGCGAAGCAGGAACAAGCATCATCAATGAACAGTGATTTAAATAGATTGCAGGAAGAAGCCATTGGCGTTCTTTCAGAATTGATAAAGCGGCCTTCGTTCAGCAGGGAAGAAGAGCAAACGGCAACTTATCTCGCCGCTTTTTTGTCTGGTAAAAACGTTGATGCAAAAAGAGTCGGTAATAATGTTTTGGCCCGTAACAAAAACTTTGACGAAGCCAGGCCAACGATTCTACTAAACTCTCATCACGATACGGTAAAGCCTAATTCTGCTTACACAAAAGACCCGTTCGTTCCACAAACAAAAGGCGGTAAGCTTTACGGTTTAGGGAGCAACGATGCCGGCGGTTGCCTGGTTTCCTTGCTGATGACTTTTCTGTATTTCTACGAAAGAGAAGATTTAAAATACAACCTTGTTTTTGCAGCAACGGCAGAAGAAGAAATTTCAGGTGCGGCCGGCATTCAACTGGCGCTTGAGCATTTGCCCAAAATTGATTTTGCTGTTGTTGGCGAACCTACGCTTTTACAAATGGCCGTTGCCGAACGCGGCCTGATGGTACTTGATTGCAAAGCCATTGGTAAAGCCGGTCATGCGGCAAGAGACGAAGGCGAGAATGCGCTTTACAAAGCCGTGAAGGATATTGAATGGTTTGCATCCTTTCGCTTTCCAAAGGTTTCGGATTTGCTTGGCCCGGTAAAAACATCAGTCACGGTAATTGAAACCCAAAACAAAGCTCACAACGTTGTGCCGGCCGAATGCAGCTTTGTGGTGGACGTTCGCGTGAACGAATTGTACACGATGCAGGAAGTGCTAAACATCATTCATGGAAACGTGCTAAGCGATGTAAAACCGCGCAGCACAAGGTTAAAGTCATCGCTTATTTCACTCGATCATCCCTTGGTGAAAGCGGGATTAGCGCTTGGCAAAACCTATTACGGATCACCCACTACTTCCGACAAAGCACTGATACCTTTTCCTGCTTTGAAGATTGGTCCCGGCGATTCGGCAAGAAGTCATTCTGCGGATGAATTTATTTACGTTGATGAAATAAAAGAAGGCGTTGATTTTTATATTAACCTGCTGCAACAACTGCTGGTTTAATTCCTGAAATTCGTGTCTGCAATTCGTGTTTTAAAATTTATGTTTAAATCGTCCCGGTAATCCATTTTTAATCCCGACAATCTGTGGTTAATGAAGCTCTGGCAAAAAGAAAATACCTCTACTTCTCAATTGATTGAAACCTTTACTGTAGGCCGCGACAAAGAATTTGATTTGCTGCTGGCGCCGTACGACGTGCAAGGCTCTATCGCCCACGTAACCATGCTTGGTGAAGTTGGTTTAATGGAAAAAGACGAAGCGGAAAAAGCCGTGGAAGCGCTTCAACAAATTGCGGCCGAAATTGAAGAAGGCGGCTTTAAAATTGACGAAAACGTTGAAGATGTTCATTCGCAGGTTGAGTTGCTTTTAACGCAACGCGTTGGTGATATTGGCAAAAAAATTCACAGTGGCCGCAGTCGAAACGACCAGGTGGCCGTTGATATAAAATTGTATTTGCGTGCGGAAGTGAAGGCTGTAAAAGATGAAGTAGCGGAACTGTTTGACCTGTTGCTGCAGCAAAGCGAAAAGTACAAGAACGTTCTTTTGCCAGGCTACACGCATTTGCAGATCGCTATGCCTTCGTCTTTTGGTTTGTGGTTTGGCGCTTATGCCGAAAGCTTTGTGGATGATTTAGAAATGCTGGCCGCCGCTTATCGCATCACCAATAAAAATCCTTTGGGCAGTGGAGCCGGTTACGGTTCGTCCTTTCCCTTGAACAGAAGACGAACGACGGAGTTATTAAACTTTGCTTCGCTTAACCACAATTCGGTTTATGCGCAAATGACGCGTGGCAAAACAGAGAAAGCAGTGGCAATGGGCCTGAGCTGTATTGCCGCAACGTTGAGCAAACTGGCCATGGATTGCTGTTTGTACATGAACCAAAACTTCGGCTTCATCACTTTTCCGTCCGAACTCACAACGGGAAGCAGCATCATGCCGCACAAAAAAAATCCAGATGTATTTGAGCTGATCCGCGCCAAATGCAACCGCATTCAGTCAACGCCTAATGAGCTAACGCTTCTGTTAAACAACCTTCCTTCGGGCTATCACCGCGACTTGCAGTTGACAAAAGAAATTCTCTTTCCGGCCATCGAAGAATTGAAAGCTTGTTTGCAATTGTGCCGTCTTATGCTCACGAATATTCAAGTGAAAGAAAGCATTCTTCTTGATCAGAAATACAAATACCTCTTCACCGTAGAAGCCGTAAATGATTTGGTGAACCGCGGCATTCCGTTTCGCGAGGCGTACAAGCAAATTGGCGATGATGTGGAAGGCGGAAACTTTGCCTTTGATGTCACAAAACCACTGGCGCATACCCATGAAGGCAGCATCAGCAATTTATGCAACAAAGAAATTAGCGAGGAAATGCAAAAGGTGTTGGCACAGTTTGATTAATTCTTTCTGTCAACCCAATTATTGCAAACCACATACAGCAGGCTCGTCTTTCAGGATGCATCTTTGTTTGAGACGGCAAGGTTAATTCTTCTTAATGTTTTTTGTAGCTCAACGTTTGCCCGGCATTTGTACTACCTTTAAAGCAGGCTAACCGATTGTCTTCTCCGACATCGGTTTTTTTATCCTTAATACCGCGTATATGAAATCACAAGCAAACCAAGCCAAGCGCATTGCCTTAGTGGCGCACGATAAAAAGAAAAGAGACCTTGTGGATTGGGCCTATTACAATCGGGAACTTTTGTCGAAACATCAGTTGGTAGCCACGGGAACAACGGGCACCTTGCTGGAAGAACGACTGGACGTGCCGGTGAAAAAATTGCTAAGCGGCCCTCTCGGTGGCGACCAGCAACTCGGCGCCATGATTGCCGAAGGCAAAATAGACGTGATTGTTTTCTTTTGGGACCCACTGGAAAGCCATGCGCACGACAGCGACGTGAAAGCATTGATACGGTTGGCTGTTGCATGGAACATCATCATCGCCTGCAATCGTACCACGGCTGATTTTATTTTAACCTCGCCGCTTCTTGAGAGCAATTACAACATCATGGAGCCGGATTTCTCTATGTATGAAAATCGGATGCTTAAACAATAAGCATAAAAAGTCCCGCATAGAAATGCGGGACGGTCTAACGATTGCTTGCTATATGAATAAAAAATTTTGGCTTGTCTAAACAATTTTATTAGGTGCGTCAAATAAAATTGATGAGTCAAAAATAGAGATGCGGGCCAAGCTTACAAGGTGAAAAACTTCTTTCGATTACTACGTGTAACTTTATATTTATCGATGAAAGGCTTGCCCAGACTGCGTTTGCGTAAGCGGTCGTTACGAAGCCCAACGAATTTCAGCCCTGTAAACCACAGCTTTTCTTTAACAATTGGATCTTTATCTGCAAGGGTTTGCCCTTAGTTTTTTCTCAACAAAAATTTTCTCTGCTTCTTCGCCGCTGGGCCTTTGCGCTTATTAGCCGGTATTTTTCTTCCATTCATCTATAATCTGCTCGCAGTGATAGCATCATTTATAATGAACACGTCTTTCTTTCGTTATTACGTTATCCATCAAAGAAGAAAGAAGGATTATGAAGAAACTTTTGTTCGCCTTGCCCTTGCTCATGATTTTTGTTTGGGCCTGCAAAAAAGATAGTGTTGGAAACAGCAGTTTCACCAGCGATTGTTCCGGCGCAGCCAAATCGTATGCTTCGGATGTAGCGCCCCTCATCCAGACGTATTGCAATTCGGGCTCGGGTTGCCATGCGGCAGGCGGCAGGGAAATACCTTTGGCGACGTACAGCCAGGTTTACGGAGACCGTTCGGCCATACGTGCCTCCGTTATCAACGGAAGCATGCCGCAGAATAGCAGTCTTACAAACGCTCAAAAAAATGCGATTGTGTGTTGGATTGACAACGGCGCATCAAACAACTAATGCCTTGCCCACTGTAAAAGCCGCCGGACAAGTTTTTGTCCGGCTTTTTATGTTGGCGTCATTTGAACAATGGCGATCTGCATAAAAAACACTTTTGTTTTGGTCCATGCTTTTTGGTAAACAACCGAGGGTAAAAGGTGAATGCAAAAGGCTTTGGCGTACTTTGTCTGCATGAACCGAAACCGAAAAATGGTGGTCTTTCACATTCTTGGATGGGCTTTGTTCTGTGCTTTGGTAGTGGCCTTTGTTAGAGGCTTTGGACAAAGCTTTTCTTCTTTTGGTGTGTTGTTCTTTTTGATGTTTGTGCTGGTGTACGCAGCTTTGTTTTATACCAATGCCTTACTGCTGCTACCACGGTTTTATTTCCGTAAAAATTATCTTGCTTATTTCGGTGCAATCTTCTTATTGTTGGTCGCCGTGTATTTTTCCCGGCCTTTTGAAAACCTTGTTTTACACCGCGGAGAAGGAATGCGAAAGGAGGAATTGCGTTTCCGAAAGCCGCCACCCGATTTTGATCTGGAGTCATCGCCGGAAGAAGAGCGGGGTAAGCAGCCGCTTCGTCTTGATATTGTTAGCGTGGTTCTTTTTGTGGCCGTGTTGTCGGTAAGCTCAGTGCAGCAAATTGTGCGGCAGTGGCAAACGTCCGAACGGCGGGCGGCACAGGCAGAAGCGGACAAGGTTACGGCCGAACTGCTGTTTTTGAAAGCGCAGATCAACCCGCATTTTTTATTCAATACACTCAACAATATTTATTCGCTGGCCATCACCAAAAGCGAACACACACCAGACGCAGTGCTGAAGCTTTCGTCCATTCTTCGTTATTTAACCGACGACGTGCGCCACGATTTTGTGCCCTTGCCAAGCGAGGTGAATTGCGTTCGCAATTATATTGAATTACAAAAGCTCCGCATCAACAGGAAGGTGACGTTGGAATTTGCGGTAGAAGGCAATATTGAAGACAAAAAAATAGCCCCGCTGCTCTTTATGACCTTTATTGAAAACGCATTCAAGTACGGCATCAGCAGCCACGAAGCCTGCACCATTAGTATTCATATCAGAGCCGACGAAAGGAGCATCCACCTTTTCTGCAAGAACCGAATTTTTGACCGCGAAGAAGAAGAGACAATGAGAGAAGGCGTGGGCATCAGCAACGCAAAAAAACGGTTGGCATATTTGTATCCCGAAAAATATTTATTGAACATCGATACGCAAAAAGAGCATTTCACCGTTGATTTGATGATAATAACGTGAGACGTGAAATGTGAAACCGTAGAGACTTTTAATCCGACGTTTGCTTCTGTCTCACATCTCACGTCTCACGTTTCACATTGACACACTTGCCCATGCAGATAAAATCAGTCATCATAGACGACGAACCCCTGGCGCTGGAAGTACTCAGGCAGTACATTGAAAAGTTTCCTTCCCTCCAATTGCTACAAAGTTTTGACGATGCCGTTGCCGGCAGGAGTTATTTGAAAACCAACGCGGTTGATCTTCTTTTCATTGACATCAACATGCCCGACGTGAAAGGGACGGAGCTGGTGCGCAGCCTTGAGAACAGACCAATGGTGATTTTTACAACCGCCTACAAGAATTATGCGCTGGAAGGATTTGAGCTGGATGCGATTGATTATTTGGTAAAGCCCATTGCCTTTGAACGCTTCAGCAAGGCCGTACAAAAGGCAACGGAGTTTTATGGCTTGCGCCAATCGGTAAAGCCCGAAAACGACAACCTGTTTGTGCGGGCCGAATACCAGTTGGTAAAAATTCCCTTCAGCGACATTGACTACATTGAAAGCGTAGAAGATTATTTGAAAATACACATTGCAAACAGCCGGCCTGTAATGACGTTAATGACCATGAAAGCTGTGCTGGAAAAGCTTCCGGCTTCGCAGTTTGCCCGCATTCACCGCAGCTACATCGTACAGTTGTCGAAAATAAAATCGGTCGTTAACCGCAAAGTAAATCTTGGCAATGTTGAATTGCCGGTAAGCTCCAGCTACGTTGAGTTCATTAAAGAATGGACGAAACAATAAAAGCTCACAGCCAATTTTTCGTTCGTCCATAAAAATATTCCATTCGCCGATAAGTCTGCTTTTCTCCCAACCATCACACACGTTTGTGCATCTGTTTTCACGTTTATACATCTACTTGAACACAGAAAATTTTCTTCGCTATCGCTGACACCTCTACCCAATTTTTAACACCAATTGTATGAAGATGAAAACTCCATTTAAAAGAGCATTCCTTGCTATTGCTTCAGCGACCCTTTTGTTCACGGCTTGTAAAAAAAGCGACTTAACACAAACGGGCAGTTCCTCCACGTCAAACACGATTGCCGTTGCAGCTTCGTTAACTTCTTCAACCGCATCCACCAGCTCCACCACGCAGGACAGCGTTTATTTAGTGCAGCCTTGTGGCCGCGGCGGACGAAGAGACTCCGTTGCGCAATCAAGCCTGCCTTCTGCCGTTGGCTCTTATCTTTCGGCTAACTATTCGGGCTACACGTTTAGCAAGGCCTTCGCCGTTAAAGACGCTTCTGGCAACACAACCGGCTACGTTGTTGTGATCTACTACAACAACACTCCCGTGGGTCTTCAGTTTGACAGCGCTGGCGCTTTTGTGAAGGTGCTTGAGCAAAGAGAAAAGGGTGATTTGGACGGCGCGGGATGGCATCACGGCGGCCGGTTTGAACACCGCGACGGCCAGCAAAGAGACAGCATTGCGTTGAGCGCATTGCCTTCTTCTATCACGGCTTATTTTGCAGCCAATTATGCAACCGATACGTTGGTAAAAGCCTTCCGCGACCGCGACAGCAGCATTGTTGTATTGTCGAAAAATAACGGCGCTTTTGCGACGGTGTTTACCGCAAGCGGCTCGTTTGTAAAACGCATTCAACTGCACGATAGTACGGGATCGGCCCAGGCAATTGATCTTTCTGCGCTGCCTTCCACTGCGGCAAATTATTTGTCTACGACTTATCCCAACTATGTCTTTGAAAAAGCGTTTTCTGTTTCGCAAAACGGAGCGCTGAAAGGTTACGTTGTGTTTATTGACGCCAACAACACGAAGTACGCCGTGGAGTTTGACGCGACGGGCAACTTCCTGCACGCAAAAACTATTCACTAAGAAGAAACAATCCCGGCCGTTAACAGGCCGGTCGGGATTGTTTTAAATGTACGTTTCGGCGAAAAGCAAAGCGTCTTGTCCGCTCGACAATTTATTACCGTAAGCAGAAGTCGTTTAGAAAGAAAAAGCAAGTTGCGGCTGTTGCACAAACGCATCGAAATTGTTTTGAAGCAACGCACTTAAAGCAGCGAGTTTATATACTTCTGTTTCCCGGCTTCTTGATGTGACAATAGTTTTTACCTTACCTGCATTTGCTGCAAACAAGTCTTCAACCAGCTTTGGGCAGTTGTTGTTGTACGAGAGGTGCGAAAGGAAAAGATGCGACAAAGACGGCGAACGGTGTTGCAGAAACAAATCCAGTGCCTGCCGGTTGGAAATGTGGCCGTAGCCGTTACGGATGCGGTTCTTTAGGTAAAAGGGATAACGGCCTTTGTCCAGCATTTGCTCGTCGTAATTGCTTTCCAAAAACACGGCGTGGCATTGTTGAAAATGGTACACCACGTTCTCGCAAGCCTTGCCAATATCGGTTATCACGCCAACGATTGTGTTGTTGCAAGAAACCGTAAAGCTAAAGGGATCAGCAGCGTCGTGCAGCTTTGAAAAGGGATGCACGGTAAGGTCGCCAATCACAACGTCTTCGCTTGCGGTAAAATGATGAAGCAAGCTTTTTTCAAACCAAAGCCGGCTTCCTTTTAGTGTTCCTTCGCTGATGAAAACCGGGAGCTTGTATTTTTTTGCCAGAACGGGAAGGCCTGAAATATGGTCGGTATGCTCGTGCGAAACAAAAACGGCTTTCACTTTTTGCAGCGACAGGCCGGCTCGCTTCATCCGCAGCTCAATTTCTTTACACGAAATGCCCGCGTCCACAAGAACGGCTTCGTTTTCGTTGCCCACATAATAACAATTTCCGTTGCTGCCCGACGCAATGGAACAGACTTCTACCGCCATGCGGCAAAGAAATTTCTTTTTTGCCAAAGGGAAAAACGGATGCAAAGGTTTTGGGCCGTTTTTAAGTTTTGCGCAGGGTTTTGGGCAAAGCCGCCAAGCAAAGCCGCAAAAGAGTTTTTATGTAACCGGCATTTGTAATTTTATTCAGCGTCTGTTGTGTCGCACACTTCAGGGTTCAGGGCATTATTCAGCAATGTTTACTCAGCGATAGCGGCGGGACCACGACGCTGCGTTGTTTAACTGTAGCGTCGCTGTATGAACCTTGCTTCGATTGCGGTTATAAATACAGGTAATAATCTTTTAAGAGCGCAGTAAACGCAGGCGTGTATTTGTCGTTTTCATCTTTAACGGACGTTGTCGCTTCAACTTGCCCGACTTCTTTTTTACCGCCCCTTATCATCAGCCGAAACGGCTGATGGTTGGGTGTTTGTTTTACCAGAATTCGTTGGCATTGATAAAGGTTTTCCTGCTTCAACAAGCTATCAATTTCTTTCGCTCTTTTTGCCGGCAGCAACAGAAAAAATGTTCCTTCTTCTGTCAAATGACTTTTGATGAAGGAGAAGAGCTGCGGAAGCTTCAATCCTTCGTCGTGGTGCGCAAGATTTTTGGTTTTGCGGCCTGATTTCAATTCACTTTCGTAGAAAGGCGGATTGGAAACAATGCAGTCGTATTGTTTGGCCGTTTGCCAGGTTAAAACATCTTGCGTGATCACGTTGATTTGGTTGCTCCACGCCGAAGCGGCCACATTTTGCTTTGCCTGTACCGCCGCGTTGCTGTCAATTTCAATCGCATCAATGTTAATGTTGTTTTTCTGTGCAATCATCAAGGAAAGCAAGCCACTGCCCGCGCCAATGTCTAAGCAGTTTTTCAATTCCAATTGTGCGCTTGCAATTCTGGCTGAAGCCCAGGCGCCAAACAAGCAACCATCGGTCGTCACTTTCATAGCGCACCGGTCGTGATGCACGGTAAATTGTTTGAATTGAAAATACGTGTTCGGCACAGCGGATTTGAATTTCTGATTCTTAATTCTTAATTCTTAATTCTTAATTCATCTTCATTCCCAACTTGCCCTTGCTGATGCGCTAACAGAAAGCGGTGTGGAATCGCCGTGTAAAAATTTATAGTAAGCCGTTATCGCAATCATGGCAGCGTTGTCGGTGCAGTATTCGAACGGCGGTATAAAGCTCTTCCAATTGTTTTGTTCACACATTTCGGCAAAGGCCTTGCGCAAGCTGCTGTTGGCCGAAACGCCACCGGCAATGCACAACTGCGTGATGCCCGTTTGCAGCGCAGCTTTTTTTAATTTTTTCAGCAGGATGGTAATGATGCGTTCCTGGATGGAAGCGCACAAATCGGCTAAGTTTTCGGCAACGAAATTTTCGTTGTTCTTCACTTCTTTTTGCAAAAAATAAAGGATGGATGTTTTCAGTCCGCTGAAGCTAAAATCCAATCCGGGAATTTGGGGTTCGGCAAACGTAAAACGTGACGGATTGCCATCTTTGGCGTATTTGTCAATCAGCGGTCCGCCGGGATAGGGGAGGCCTAAAAGCTTTGCCGATTTATCAAAGGCTTCACCGGCTGCATCGTCAAGCGTTTCGCCGATGACTTTTAAATCGAAAGAACTGTTGGCAACGACGATCTGCGTGTGGCCGCCGCTTACCGTTAAACACAAAAAGGGAAAAGAAGGTTTCTCGTCGGGAATCAAATTGGCCAATACATGTGCCTGCATGTGGTGCACGGCAATCAGCGGTTTGGCCCGTGCAAAGGCGAGTGATTTTGCAAACTGGCTGCCCACGAGCAGAGACCCAATTAATCCCGGTGATTGCGTAAATGCAAAGGCATCTATGTTATCAATAGAAATGCCGGCTTGTTTTAAAGCCACGTCCACAACGGGCACGATGTTTTGCATGTGCGCACGGCTGGCCAGTTCGGGCACCACGCCGCCGTATTGCTCGTGCACTTTTTGGTTAGCGATATAGTTGGACAAAATTTTTCCATCGCAGCAAACGGATGCGGATGTTTCGTCGCAGGAAGATTCGATGGCGAGTATTGTAGTTGACAAGTTGATTAGTTGATTGGTGAACAGGACGCAATTTACTTATCAACCTCTAATTGCTACTGCCGGATGGAGCTTTGCAGCCTGCGCGGCAGGAATAATGCCGGCGGCAATACCGGCGGCGATGCAAATAAAAATAGCAACGGCAATGATGCCGGGCGAAAGAAAAATAGGAAAGCTAAAAGCAGCCGTTGCTATTTTGGTAAGCGCATAAACAAGAGCGAGGCCAATGAATCCGCCAACGATGCACAGGAAGGCCGACTCCAACAAAAATTCGGTTAGAATCATTCTTCGTTTTGCACCCAGCGCTTTTTTTAACCCAATTTGCGAACGCCGTTCGGCTACGGTAACGAACATGATGTTGGCCACACCGAATATTCCCACGATAAACGACAGGCCGCCAATGATCCATCCGCCAAGGTTAATGCTTACAAAAGCCTTGCTCATTACCTCGGTAAAATCATTTACGTCGTTCAACGAAAAATTGTCTTCTTCCTGCGGGCTTAATCTTCGCACGGCCCGCATCGTTCCTTTCAACTCGTCCTTCAATTCTTTGCTGTTGATGCCTTCTTTTCCCTGCACCATAATCAAGGGGTCAGCCTTGGTTTCGTCCATAATGGTGCGTGCCGATTTGTAAGGCATCAGCACGCATTCATCGAAGCCCCAACCGCCGATGAGTTGAGATCCTCTTTTTTTCATCACACCGATCACGATTAAATTTTGTCCGCGAACAGTGATCGTTTTTTGCGAGGCAAAAGCCGCATCGCTAAACAAGCGTTCGGCAAGCGTGTGGCCCAGCACAGCGACGTTTGTGCCGCGGTAAAATTCCGCTTCCGAAAGGGCCCGGCCGTACTGAATTTCTATGGGCTGAATGGTGGTAAAGTCTTCGCTGACGCCGTAAATACGAATTCGTTCGGCCACGTTGCCGTTGCCTTCAACATTGGCAGGCGTCGTAATTTTAAACGCAACGTATTGCGCCGTGGACGTACGGGATTTTATTTCGGCCAACTCATCATAACGAGGCGATGGCCGTTTTACATATTTCCAAAACGGATAATCGGGACCGCCGCCGTATTCCCATTTGTCTACGTAAATGGTGTTTGTTCCAAGCGAACGGATTTCTGATTGGAGGTTCTTTTCAAGGCTGCCTACGGTGGCCAAAACACCGATGATGCAAAAGATGCCGATGGTGATGCCAAAGAGCGAAAGAAAAGTGCGCAGCTTTGCCTTCCACAATTCAAGCAGGGCGATTTTAAAGCTGCTTCCGATGATGGCGAAGAGACGCATGAGAGCAAAAATAACGAGTGGCCACTCGCCAGTAACTATCAAGCACGATTACATGCGATAGAAAGCTTCTTTGAATTGGAGAAGTTTTCGTTGAAGACAGTTGTTAATGACTACTGGCTACTCGCCGCTTGCTACTTGCTTTTTCCCTAATTTCGGTGCAATCCCGAATTTTATTGAAAGACATTTTCTAACGATTTCTGAACACCGAATTATGGCAAAAATTTTATTGATTGACGACGATCCCGACGTGCGCACGGTTTTGCGGGCAACCCTTCAGCGGCAGGGCTACGAAGTGGAAACGGCTTCGGGGAGAGACGAGGCTTTCGCCAAACTTCAACAGGCAAAGCCGGCCTTGATAATGATGGATGTGCTTTTGTCGGGTGCAGATGGCCGTGAACTTTGCCGCGAAATAAAAGCGGCTGAACGTACCAAAAACATTCCCGTTATCATGTTTTCCGGCCATCCCGGCGCCGCGTTGAAATTTGAAACCTATGGCGCCAATGATTTCATTTCGAAGCCTTTCAACACCGAAGATTTGTTGGCGAAACTTAGCCGGCAGATGGGAACGGTGAAGTAAGGTTGAGGTTAAGAAATGCGGCAGGTATTTTAACCAATTGTCCTCCGTGCTGACAGCGTAAAAAAAGTCCTCTGTTTCAAACAGAGGACTTTTGTTTTTGGGTTTCACGGGTTAACATTCATCCGGTCTTTTGCCGTCGTTCCTTTGCTGATCTGAACTATTCCTGCCTTTATGCTTTGGATTGTAAGGCTGACGAATTTGCTCGTAATTCATGCCTTCAAATCCTTCATAATTCTGTCGCTCAGTGCCTTCAGTTGCAGTCCGGCTTATGTCTGTATCGCCCATTTGGTCATTCCTCAAATCCTGTGACATAAAACTGAAAGATTGTTCTGCTCTTCTTACTTAAAAAATGATACCAAAAAAACCAGCCGTTTATTTTTCAGGCGCTTACAGCTTAAAAAAAATTCTTTTGCGTTGTAACCAAGAGGGATAAGCCGTGGCTGAATTTCCACAATTAAAGCATTCCTGGCGTCGCTTTGTTTTTCCTTAACAAAAAACGTAGAAAGCTCTGCCTCCGGTCGGCTACTTTTGCAACCCAATTTGATTAGCTGATGTGCTGATTAGCTGATAAACGTTTAACGTGTTTTCAAATTGGCTAATCAGTACACCAGCTAATCAGTTAATTACTCCCATGAAGTATCAAAACGAAATACAAAAGCGCCGCACCTTCGCCATCATTTCGCACCCCGATGCGGGCAAGACAACGCTCACGGAAAAATTCCTTCTTTTCGGTGGTGCCATACAGGTGGCTGGCGCGGTAAAAAGCAACAAGATCAAGAAAGCCGCAACCTCGGACTTTATGGAGATTGAGCGGCAACGCGGCATCTCCGTAGCCACATCGGTGATGAGTTTCGAGTACGACGGAACGTTAATCAACTTGTTGGACACACCCGGCCACAAAGATTTTGCGGAAGATACCTACCGAACGCTTACCGCAGTTGACAGCGTTATTCTTGTGGTGGACAGTGTGAACGGCGTGGAAGAGCAAACACGCCGGCTAATGGAAGTTATCAGCATGCGGAAAACGCCGGTAATCGTTTTCATTAACAAGATGGACCGTGACGGAAAAAACCGTTTTGACTTGTTGGAAGAAATCGAAAAGGAATTGTCCATTTCTCTTCATCCAATGACATGGCCCATCAACCAGGGCAAAGACTTTAAAGGCGTTTACGACTTGCACAACAAAAGCCTGCGGCTGTTTACGGCGGGCTCAAAAGCGGCCGATGAAGATGCCATTTCTGTTGCCGATTTATCGGCTTCCGTTCTGGATGAAAAACTCGGCAGCCGTGATGCGCAAATTTTGCGCGAAGACGTGGAACTGATTGACGGCGTTTACGGAGAACTGGACGTGAAGACATACTTAAAAGGCAATGTAGCGCCAGTGTTTTTTGGTTCGGCCATCAACAACTTTGGTGTAAAGGAAATGCTCGACACCTTTATCCGCATTGCACCGGTGCCAAAAGACCGCGAAACAAGCAAACGCCCTGTAGCGGTAAACGAAGACAAATTCAGTGGTTTTATTTTTAAGATTCATGCTAACCTTGATCCCAAGCACCGCGACCGCATTGCCTTTCTTCGTGTGTGTTCAGGCAAGTTTGAGCGCAACAAATATTTTCACCACGTTCGTCTGGACAAGGATGTGCGGTTCTCCAATCCTTATTCATTTTTGGCCCGCGAAAAAAGCGTGGTTGATGATGCTTATCCCGGCGATGTTGTGGGTTTGTTTGATACCGGCAATTTTAAAATCGGCGACACATTAACCGAAGGCGAAGACTTTTATTTTACCGGCATTCCTACTTTTTCGCCCGAGATTTTTAAGGAAGTGGTAAACAAAGACCCGATGAAAACAAAGCAGCTTGAAAAGGGTTTACTGCAATTAACCGACGAAGGCGTGGCGCAATTGTTCACGCAATTCGGCGGCAACAAAAAAATCATTGGTTGCGTGGGCGAGCTGCAGTTTGAAGTGATTCAATACCGCTTGCTGCACGAATACGGCGCATCGGTTGTGTTCAATTCCTTGCCTTATTACAAAGCTTGCTGGATCACCAGCAACGACCCAAAAAAGCTCGAAGATTTTATTCGGTTTAAGGGCGCCAACATTGCACAGGATAAAGACGGCCATCTGGTTTATTTAGCACAAAGCGAATGGTTCTTAAACACCGAACGCACCAACAACCCCGATATTGAATTTCACTTTACGAGTGAAGTGCACAAGTAGCGAAACGCGAGACGTCAGACGTGAAACCGGAAAGCCATTTAAACTAAAGTTCACTACGGTCTCACGTTTCACGTCTGACGTCTCACCCTCCCTGATTATCTTGCACGCATGAAGCTTGACATACTCGCTATTGGCTCGCATCCCGATGACGTGGAATTGGGTTGTTCCGGTACGTTGATCGCAGAAATAAAACGCGGAAAGAAAGCCGGTATCATTGACTTAACACAAGGCGAATTGGGTACGCGGGGAACGATTGAAACCCGGTACACGGAAGCGGCCGACGCCGCAAAAATCATCGGGCTTTCGGTGCGGGAAAATTTAAAAATGCGCGACGGCTTTTTTCGCAACGACGAAGAGCACCAATTAGAAGTAGTAAAAATTCTTCGCAAGTACCAACCTGAAATTGTTATTGCCAATATTTTAGAAGACCGTCATCCCGATCATGGGCGTGGTGGCTGGCTGGTTTACGACGCCTGTTTCTTTTCGGGCCTGCGCCAGGTAAAAACAACCGGTGACGACGGACAGGAACAGGAGAGATGGCGACCGAAAATGTTGCTGCATTACATACAGGACCGTTTTTACGAACCCGATGTCATCGTTGATGTTTCGCATGTGTGGGAGCAACGTACGGAAGCCATCAAGGCCTACCGCACACAGTTCTTGCCCGATGGCAGCAGCGATCCGCAAACCTATATTTCTTCGCCGGATTTTATGGAATCGCTTACGGCAAGAGCAAGGTCTTTGGGCAAACGCATCGGCGTAAAATATGCCGAAGGTTTTGTGTCGAAAAAGAGCATTGGCATCCGGAGTTTGGATGCCCTGGTTTTGGAAGAGACATAGGCCCATTTTTGCCTGCGGAACCTATTCGTTAAAAGCTTTTTTCATTGCTTCTGTCTGCTTCATTTTCCGTATCTTGTACCCATAATTTTTATTTACGCGTTTAAATTTTGAGCACTATGATTAAAATGCAAGTAATCGGCAATCTGGGCAAAGATTGCGTCGTTAACACCGTTAACGGAAAGAACGTCATCAACTTTACGGTAGCCCATACTGAAAAGTACAAAGACAGCCAGGGCAACAATCAGGAAAAAACAACCTGGGTTGATTGCGCTTATTGGACCGACCGCACGGCCATTGCGCCTTATCTTCAAAAAGGGCAGCAGGTTTTTGTGGAAGGCGCTCCCGAAGTGCGCAGCTACACCCGCAACGACGGCACGGCTGGCGCATCGCTTTCACTACGCGTTCGTGAGGTTCAGTTGTTGGGCCGTAAAGGCGACGGCAACGAGAGCGGAACCTTCCAGCAAAGCGCACCTGCTGCACGTCCGCAAGCCGCCTCTATGCAGCCTGCGCCGGTAGATGATGTAGCAGACGATTTACCGTTCTAAATACACCTTTGTGTGAAAACAGAAATGCTCCCGCCAAAACGGGAGCATTTTTATTTGCCGTTATTTTGCTGTCATGAGGTTTTATTCTTACGATCAACTCTTCAATTTTTCCAAAAGTGTTTTTCTTTCCATTGGTTGCAGCGAAGAAGACGCAACCTTGGCCACAACGGTTCTTCTCTCCGCTGACCTGCGCGGCGTGGATTCGCACGGCATTGCACGTTTGAGCGGTTATGTAAGGTTGTGGGAAGCAAAAAGGGTAAACGCTACACCCGAAATAAAAATTCTTCACGAAACTCCGTCCACCGCAACCGTTGACGGCGACAGCGGGCTTGGTTTAGTGGTTGCGCCAAAGGCCATGCAGATTGCCATTGACAAAGCGAAGAACGTTGGCACCGGTTGGGTGAGCGTGCAAAACAGCAATCATTTCGGCATCGCCGGTTATCATGCGATGATGGCCTTGAAAGAAGACATGATCGGCATTTGCATGACCAACGCAAGTCCGCTCGTTGCGCCAACGTTTTCCATTGAACGGTTGTTGGGAACAAACCCGATTTGTGTGGCTATTCCTGCTGGACAACAACCGGCTTTCGTTGCAGATCTTGCCACGACGACTGCTGCCAACGGCAAACTTGAAATTCTGCAGCGCAAAAGCGAAGAAGCACCAATTGGTTGGATACAAAACAAAGAAGGCAAATCATCAACCGACCCGCACGAATTAAAAAGCGGTGGCGCCTTGTTACCGCTTGGTGGCGACCGGGAACACGGCAGCCACAAAGGCTATGCATTGGGTGCCGTTGTTGATATTTTCTCAGCAATATTAAGCGGCGCCAACTACGGCCCTTGGGTACCGCCTTTTCCGGCTTACGTACCCATGCCTACCAACATGCCCGGTAAAGGCATCGGTCATTTTTTTGGTGCGATGAGGATAGATGCTTTTCGCCCGGCGGAAGAATTCAAACGACACATGGACAACTGGATCGAACGCTTCCGTTCTGCTAAAACGGCCGAAGGTTTTGAAAGAGTGATCATTCCCGGCGACCCCGAACGCGAAGCGGAAGCAGAGCGAAGAGAGAAAGGCATTCCGGTTTTAGAGCCGGTTGTGGCCGATCTAAAATCGCTGGCCCAAAAATTTAATTTGAGCATGACAGTTTAGGCTACCTGAAAATGCAGCGCCTTTATCTTTGCCGCTCAAAATTCTCACGCCATCATGAAAGTCATGAAATTTGGCGGCACCTCAGTAGGCAAGCCGCACCGGATGCACGAAGTCGCAACGCTAATCACGAAAGACAACGAACGAAAGATTGTTGTGTTAAGCGCCGTATCAGGTACCACCAACAGCCTTGTTGAAATTGGTTCTTTGCTGGCCGCAAATAAAAAAGAAGAAGCCAAGCAAAAGATTGATGCTCTTCACGCACAATACAATGCCTTCATTAAGGACCTGGTGAAAACGCCGGAGGCTTTGCAAAAGGCCGAAGACGTGCTGAAAGAGCATTTTGAATTTCTCAACATCATCCTGCGCATTTCGTACAATGAAGCTTTGAACAAGGACATCCTTGCCCAGGGTGAACTGCTCTCGACAAAACTCTTCAGCATTTACCTGGGCGAAAAAGGCGAGGCTCATCAATTGCTTCCCGCACTTGATTTCATGAGCATTGACGCCAACGACGAGCCGCAGGTGGAAGCCATTCGTGAAAAGCTGAACACGGTGTTGGCGAAGTATCCTGATACAAATCTGTTCATCACGCAAGGATACATTTGCCGCAACGCAAAAGGCGAAGTGGACAACCTCAAACGTGGTGGCAGCGATTACAGCGCTTCGCTCATTGCGGCCGCGGCCAACGCTTCGGTGTGCGAAATCTGGACCGACATCAACGGCATGCACAACAACGATCCGCGCATTGTGGCCAAAACTTTTCCCATTGATCAATTGAGCTTCGACGAGGCCGCGGAACTTGCTTATTTCGGCGCAAAGATTTTGCACCCGGCTTCCATCTGGCCCGCGCAGCAATACAACATTCCGGTAAAGTTGCTGAACACGATGGAGCCTGATGCGAAGGGCACCATCATCAAAGAAGCACCGGCATCGCTGGGTGTGAAAGCTGTGGCCGCAAAAGACGGCATCATTGCAGTAAACATCAAGAGTAGCCGCATGTTGCTGGCTTACGGTTTTTTGCGCAAAGTGTTTGAGGTGTTTGAAAAATACCGCACGTCCATTGACATGATCACAACTTCTGAGGTTGCGGTTTCGGTAACCATTGACAACGACGCTTCCTTGCCCGAGATTGTAAAGGAACTGGAAACCTTCAGCACCGTAAGCATTGACAAAGGCCAAACCATTGTTTCCATCGTTGGCGCTGAAATCGCCACGCATCCCGATGCGCTGAAAAAAGTTTTTGATTCATTGAAGGAGATTGACGTACGGATGGTTTCTTACGGCGGCAGTGCGCACAACATTTCCATCCTCGTTGCTTCAGCAGATAAAACAAAAGTGTTGCAGGCATTGAACAGCGGTTTGTTTAATTTGTAAGAATCAAGCGAAAAGTTCCGGCGCGCCTTTCCTTCTTGATAGCGATAGTTAAAAACGCAATCCTGTTTGTGATTGCGTTTTTTCTTTTTGTACCAAACGGCATTGCTACTATTAAGCATTCGTTGCGTCGCACTCGTGTACGTTCAGAGCGTTATTCAACTTGTTTTTACCACTGAGGCATTTACACAAAGAGCTATGAAAAAATTCTTTGCGCTTCTCTGGGCTTAATCTGCCGGGTTAGCGAACAAAGCGTACACGAGTGCGACGCAACGAATGCCAAATGGATGTTCCGGCTCCTGGTCAATAAAAATCTCTTTCAACAAAAATCCCGGCGTTATTACGGCCGGGAGTTTGTTGCTTTTGCAAGCAATCGCGAATGGATTTGGATTCTGCCGCTTATGCGGCTATCAACACAACACATGAAATAACGATGGCAATATCTATTAAAACCGTAAGCGCAAAGGCGGGAATGGTGATTTTTGTGGGCATGGCCGCGAGGTTGGTAACGAGTGCGATGCCCATTGCCGTCATGCCGGTCATGAACAAAAAGAAATTGGGACCTGCTACAAGGCTTAACATCGCCACCAGTGGCGTTAAAATGCAGCCGTGAGCGCCGAGAATGATGCCGATCCAAAGCAGGCGGTTTTTTTCCTGGCCTTTGGCGTAGTTCATAAAACGTGTCCACAAAGAAGTTTTGACGGACGTTTCTGTATAGGTTGCGGCGATGGTGTGGCTGAGTGTCGTTTGCATTTTCGTTTCAATTTTTGTTGCACAAAGTTGACGTTCCGATGCCCGGTTTTTCCTGACACACGTAAGAAGCGAAACTGATTTTTATCAGCTTATTTCGCTTTATTTACAACCTAAACAACTGCAATGGCGAACGGACTTTTTCGCAAAAAATCGGTCACGGCAATTCTGCACGAAGCCGAACAAGGATTAACGGATGGACACGGAGGTGGTAGCGGAATGGCCAAGGTGCTGACGGTAAAAGACCTTACTTTTTTTGGCATTGCCGCGGTCATCGGCACCGGTGTGTTCACGGCCATCGGATCGGCTTGTTTTCATGGCGGGCCTGCGGTGATTTTGCTTTTTTTGATGACGGCTGTGGCTTGCGGTTTTGCGGCTTACTGTTATGCCGAATTTGCTTCCACCGTTCCGGTTTCGGGAAGCGCTTACACCTATTCTTATGTGGCCTTTGGCGAAATCTTCGCCTGGATCATTGGCTGGGATTTGCTGATGGAATATGCCATCGGCAACATTGCCGTCGCCATTTCGTGGAGTCAGTATTTTGTGCGGGTGTTGTCAGGTTTTAACATTCACGTACCGGCTTGGATGACGATGGATTACTTTACGGCGCACAACGGTTATGACGACGCCATTGCTGCGATGAAAGACGGCAAGGCCCTAACGGCGCTTGATGAAAACCTTCGCAATGCGTACAATGCCTGGGAACATGCGCCGGCGCTTGGAAGTTTGCGGGTGATTATGAACGTGCCTGCGCTTTTGATTGTGGCACTAATTACGTACGTTGTTTACATCGGCATCAAAGAATCGAAACGTGCCAACAATGTTTTCGTGATGATTAAGTTGGCCATTATTCTTGTGGTGATTGTGGCCGGTGCTTTCTTCGTAAAGTCAGCCAACTGGACGCCGTTTATGCCCAACGGTTTTGCCGGCGTGTTGAGCGGTGTGTCGGCGGTGTTCTTTGCCTACATTGGTTTTGACGCCATATCAACCACTGCGGAAGAATGTAAAAATCCGCAACGCGATTTGCCGCGTTCAATGTTTTATACCCTCATTATTTGCACGGTGCTTTATTGCATTTTGGTATTGGTGCTTACGGGCATGACCAACTATGCCAAATTTGATAACGTTGCCGATCCGCTGGCTTATGTGTTTCAAAGTCAAAACTCGAAAGTCTCAAATTGGATTGCCGGTATCGTTTCAGTGAGTGCCATTTTCGTGATTGCTTCGGTACTGTTGGTTTATCAATTAGGACAACCAAGGATCTGGATGAGCATGAGCCGCGATGGGCTGTTGCCTCCCGTGTTTTCAAAACTTCATCCGAAATACAAGACGCCTTCGTTCTCTACCATTCTTACCGGTTTGTTTGTGGCCATTCCGGCTTTGTTTTTAAACCTCGATGTGGTGATTGCTTTGACCAGCATTGGAACCTTATTTGCCTTCGTGCTCGTTTGCGGCGGTGTGTTGGTTATGCAAAGCAGGCCCAATCGTCCGCCGTCGAAATTTAAAGTGCCTTATTTGAGCGGGAAGTTTATTGTGCCGGCATTTTTTATTGCAGCGATGGTTTTAATTGTGGTGCTTGACAAAGGTTACATGAACGATAAGATTCAAACCCAGGTGGACGCTGTGCAGAAGAACAAGCTGTCGGTCATCAATCTTTCTGATTATGCGGTGGATAATGTAACGGTGAATTATAAAGTTGGTAGCAGCACGGCTTCTCAACAATTTACAAACATTCCGGCCGGCGATACGGTAACAGCGCAAATTGCCGGCGCTGATTCAGTTGGTGCAGCGGTTGTTGTGCCGTCGTCTATTTCTTCCAAAGCCTTTCAATCCGAAACACCAGGCCTGCGCTATTTCAAATCTTTGTTTCGGCCCGAAGGCATACCGATGCTTGTCTTCTGGCTGGTTGTTCTCATCATCACTTATCTTTCTTTCACCAAAAACCTTTCGCTTATTCCGGTGCTTGGCCTCATCAGTTGCTTTTACCTGATGGCGCAGGAAAGCCACACCAACTGGTACCGGTTTTTGATTTGGTTGGTGATTGGCTTGTGCATCTATTTCACCTACGGGTATAAAAACAGCCGCCTGGTGAAGGCAAATGTGGACAATCGGCAATAAGCAATCGGCAACGCTGTTTCAAAATCGTTTATTAAATCGCAGGTTCAATCCTGCTAATCCTTCTGTAATCCCGGTAATCTGCGGTTATTTTTGCGCCATGAAATACGAGATCGGTGACAAGATAATTGTGCTGCATTCCAACGAAGAGGGCGAGGTGATTGACATCATCAACGACAAAATGGTGATGATTCAGGTACGCGGCGTAAAGTTCCCGGCTTACATGGACCAGATTGACTTTCCGTACTTCAAACGCTTCACCGAAAAAAAACTTTTTCCGGCTGAGCCGAAGAAGAAATACGTGGACGAAATAAAGAAAGAGAAAACCCCGCCGAAGCCGCTCGATAAAAAAGTTTCCGACGGCGTTTGGCTTTCGTTTCTACCCAAATTTATAAGCGATGAATTTGGCGACGATGTGGTGACGGAATTAAAAGTTCACTTGGTTAACCGCACCGAAACGGCGTTTAATTTTTTGTACTCCCTGCAATTTTTTGGCAAGCCCGAGTTTGATTTGCGTGCGGAGATAACGCCTTTCTCAGATTTTTATCTGCACGATGTGGACTTTGAAGACATGAACGACAGTCCGCTTTTTGCCTTTGAGTTTTCCTTGCTCAAGCCCGACAAGAACAAAGCCGATTATTACGAAGCAACCGTGAAGCTAAAGCCCAAGCAACTCTTTGACAGAATTGAACAATTAAAGCAGAAAGGTGAGGCCACGTTCACCTATAAATTGTTTGATAATTACCC
The DNA here is from genome assembly GCF_007970805.1 of Flavisolibacter ginsenosidimutans. GTDB lineage: Bacteria > Bacteroidota > Bacteroidia > Chitinophagales > Chitinophagaceae > Flavisolibacter > Flavisolibacter ginsenosidimutans. Next base: position 404,180 of record NZ_CP042433.1, read on the forward strand.
ACCAAAACCGTATGACGAATACGTGGAAACGCCTGTAACAAAAGGCGCAAAGGTTTACAGCCTCAAGGATATTCGCCAGCATATACAACCCGCACGGACCGTTGTTGATTTGCACATAGAAAAACTAAGCGATGACTGGAAGCATTTGAGCAACGGCGAAATACTGAACATTCAATTGAAAGAATTTGAAAAGTGGTACGAGCTTGCGCTGGCGCACCGGCAACCGCAGTTAATTATTATTCACGGCGTGGGCAGCGGCAAGCTGCGCGACGAGATACACGAACTGTTGCGAACAAGAAGAGAAGTAAAATCCTTCATCAATCAATACCATCCTTCTTTTGGTTACGGCGCAACAGAGATTTATTTTAAGAATTGATTACTGCACAGTGACGTTTACGCCGCACGACTGGCCGCCAAGAGGATGCGGTCCGACAATTTGCGGCACAAGGTAAAAGGTGCCAGCCGCAAGCGGTGTTCCGCTGCCGTACAGGGTAATGTATTGCGAACCAATAGTGGTAAATGTTCCAGTGTGCGAAAACATTATTCCGTTTACTTTTTTTGTTTGTACGGTGTAGTTGCCAACGTTAGCCACATAGACGCTGATAGAAACCTGGTTTGCGGCTGTGAGTGCGGTTTGTGCCTTATAGGTTCCCCCAACTGTGCCAATACACGAAGCCTGGCTATTGCCGCCTGATTCCAAAACATAGGTTGCTACGGGTTCGCTGTTTTGTACCGGAATATCAAAGGAGCACTGCGATGAATCAACTTGCGGCGTGAAGGAAAACAAGCCGGGGTTGTCGGGCTGTCCCGCACCTTGTAAAACAACGGTTTGGTTTCCGGTACTTGTAAAGTCTCCGGAGGCCGAAAAGCTCACGCCGTTGATTGTATCGGTTTTAAGGTTATAACTCCCGGGCGATGTAACGTTAACCGTAATTGTCACTGTATGTATATTGGTTAAATGCGTGCCGGCAGTGTATGTACCTTTTATGACGGGATTTGAACAATCGTTCGGGCTTCCGGCCAACGTGTATTTTGCAACCGATGGAAGCACCACAACAATTGAATCCGGTTGCCTTCCGCCTTCGTAACTGTACTCCCGGCTGCAACTGTTTAAAAACAACAGCAAGCTTGGAATGACGATCAAAACCACAAGAAATAAATACGCGTTTTTCATTCTTTACCGGTAAATAACAAATGTTATCTTACCTAAATTTAAAACTTTCAGTTGCACTTATCGAAATTCTAAAAAGCACACCATCCTGGTCTTGCTTGCAAATTTGCAGGTTACCTTTGCCGCACTGCAAGCCGCGTCATCGTGTCCGCAATGCGGGCAAGGAAAGTCCGGACAGCACAGAGCAACGCACCACCTAACGGGTGGGTGTTCATCTTAGGATGAACAACAGACAGTGCCACAGAAAATAACCGCTCCGGTTAAACGGGGCAAGGGTGAAAACGCGGTGTAAGAGACCGCGAACTTTTTTGGCAACAAAACAGTTGGGTAAACCTTGCGTGCTGAAATGCCAAATATGTTCCGCTTTACCGGCTGCTCGCCGGTGCTCCGCAAAACGGACGGCGGAACGGGTAGGCAGATAGAGGCCGGCAGAAATGCCGGTCCCAGATAAATGATGGCGCTTCAACAGCGATTGTTGAAGAACAAAATCCGGCTTACAGGCTTGCAGTTTTTTTCACCGCAGAGAACAAGAGGAGCAGAGACTGTCGCGGAGAAATATCTTTCTCCCCGCAGCCTTTGTGTACTTTCTTTTCTGCGGTTAAAAAATATGGCCTAGATACCCTCCTGATTCCATTAACCACGCGATGCCCACATGCACTAAAAAGCCGCCAAAAATGGTTCGGGTATTGTAGGCTACAACGCCCAAAATCAACCCGCCGAAATAAGACGAAATGCATTCGCCCAATGGTTTGCCAAAATGAATGGTACAATAAAAAATTGCCATGGGCAAAACAGCTTCTTTGCCCACCCATTTGGCAAAGGCCAGTACCAAAAAGCCGCGAAAGAAAAGTTCGATGGAGAAGAAATCGGTGCCGTAAGAAAGTTCGTAAAGAAGTTTGTAGAAACCACGGTTTGGCTGCAAAAGGTATTCGATGCTTTGAAAGCGCGGATACATGCGCAGAAAATCTTTCTGTGTAGAAGCAAGTGCAATCAAGGGGATCATCAACAGCAACATAATGACGTAAGGCCTGGGCTGAAAACCTTTCAGTGTTACACCGTAAAAAGGCTGGCCTTTGTCAAATACGCGGTACACGATGTGTAACATTGCAACGATCACCACTACTTTGAAGGGCCAGTACACAACGGCGTTCCAATATTCATCGGCAAACAAGTCGGTAGCAAAATCATATTGAATGTGCGCCGACATCTTCCAGGCAAAAATGGCCGGTGCAACGAGCAGCAACGCCAGGAATTTTTTGTTGCGAAAAATGCGCGACTTCAGAAAAAGGACTTGCAAAAAATAACCGTAACCAAAGGCGAGGAGAAACAAAGAATACCAGGCAGCAAATTGTGCGGGTTCGTCAAGGCGGGTGATTTTTTTATTCAGATTGAAACGGTAATTGACAAAAACAACAAGAGCGGTAAAGAGTGTGGCTAACAGAAAAAGCGGCTTGTTGAGCGACTTCAGGTAATCACGCAAATACCCAACGATTTTTTTCATGCACGAAAGCTTGTAAGTACGTTGCCAAACCACTCCGTGCGGTTCCATCGGAACAAAGACCGGCACTAAACCACACTGTCGTTTATTTTTGAAGCGAAGAACGTTCTTTCACCTTTTACCGCAATCAGCAATGACGAAAATTATTCCCGCTATCATCGTTTCCTGTTTCCTGCTTTCCTGCACCGCACAAAAAAAAGCTTCTACGAAAAGCATGAATGGCTTAAAGTTTATCGGCGAATATTTGCTTCCCGATAAAACAGATTTTAAAAACACAAGAGTGGGAGGCTTGTCGAGCATTGATTACAATCCCGGCGAGAAACTTTATTATTTCATCAGCGATGACCGTTCAGACTTCGCACCGGCCCGTTATTATACGGCCAGAATTTTTCTTTCTGCGAAAGGCATTGACAGTTTGCGTTTTGCCGACGTTGTTTTTTTGCGGCAAATGAACGGCTCTGTCTATCCGAACAAAAACGGCGATTCGCTGCACGTGCCTGACCCCGAAGGCTTGCGCATCAACCATAAAACCGGCGAACTTGTGTGGACGAACGAAGGCGAACGTATTGTAAAAAAGGGCTACGCTATTTTGCAAAATCCATCCATCAACATTATGCGAAAAGACGGTCAGTTACTTGATACCTTTTCCTTACCGCCAAACATGCACGTAACCGCAACGGAAAGTGGTCCGCGCCGAAACGGAACCTTTGAAGGACTGGCTTTTGCGGACGGCTTCGAAACGCTTTATGTAAGTGTGGAAGAACCGCTTTATGAAGACGGCCCGCGTGCCGGAGTGCATGATTCAACGGCCTGGATTCGTTTCATCAAATACAACGTACAGACAAAAAAAGCACTGGCGCAATATGCTTACCTTCTTGACCCTGTTGTAAAAGAGCCAATCCCAAAAGGCTCGTTTGAAATTAACGGCGTACCGGACATACTTGCGGTAAACGATCACCAGTTGCTGGTAACCGAACGTTCGTTTTCAAACGGCTATCTTACCTGTAACGTCCGGGTTTTTCTGGTTGATACAAGCGATGGCGAAGACGTATCAAACGTAATCTCCTTAAGCGCTTCTGCACCAAAAAAATTTTTACAAAAGCGATTGTTGTTGAACATGGATAAGCTCGGCATCAACATCTACAACATTGAAGGCGCAACCTTTGGTCCGCAGTTACCCAACGGAAAGCAAAGCCTCCTGTTTGTGGCCGACGATAATTTTTCGGGAAAAGAAAAAACGCAGCTACTATTGTTTGAAGTGGAGTAGGGAAAGGCCGCCGTACGTGCTGCGCCGGTAGTCTGACTTCGGGCTTCTGACTTTTTTTAACCTTGCTTAACCAATCATCTTCTTATTTTGTCTGCAAATCATCAAACATGAAAAAATTCTTATTAATGGCGACGTTGTTTGCCGCAGTAGCTACCACATCTGCTTCAGCGCAGGGCGGTGGCGGCATGACGCCTGAGCAAAGAGCCGAGCGCATGAAACAAATGAAAACCGAGCTGATAGCCAAAGCAAAAATCAGCGACGCGGAAGCCGATAAGGTGATGCAAATTCAGCAGGAGTCACGCCAAGGCATGCGTGGACTACGCGACCTGTCGCAAGAAGATCGTCAAAAGAAAATGGACGAAATAAAAGCCGAGAACGACAAGAAATTTAAAGCCATCCCTCTTACCGACGACCAGGTAAAAGCAGTGGATGCCTTTTATGAAGAGCAAATGAAAAGAATGATGGACCGCATGAAAGGAAACGGCGGTCAGGGCGGTAACGGAAATCAATAAGCAATTTGCAATAGGCAATTTTCAATTATCTATGCTTGCCTGTTGCTCATTGCCTGTTGCCCATTGTTTTGTCATCTCTTCCTATTTTTGAAACCCCGTTTACAAGCACGGGGTTTTTTTATGGCCGAAGATTTAACCATCGTACAGGGAACCAAAGAAGAACAATACGAAGCATTGCTTCCGCAGATAAAAGGCTTGCTGCAAGGTGAGCCTGATTTGATTGCCAACCTTGCAAACGTAGCTGCAGCGCTTAAAGAACAGTTTGGCTGGCTTTGGGTGGGTTTTTATCTGGTAAAAGGAGAAGACTTGGTTCTGGGCCCGTTTCAGGGGCCGGTAGCTTGTACCCGCATTAAAAAGGGACGGGGTGTGTGCGGAACGAGTTGGGCAAAAGGAGAAACACTCATCGTTGCGGACGTGGAAAACTTTCCCGGACACATTGCCTGCAGCAGCTTGTCGCGTTCCGAGATTGTGCTGCCGCTGAAAAAGGAAAACGAAGTGGCCGGTGTGCTTGATGTGGACAGCATTGAACTTTCAACCTTCGACCAGACCGATCAGCATTACCTCGAAGAGATCATAAAACTTATTTCTTTTAACACTTAATTTTTTAAGTGAAGGAAAGAGTTTTATACTGCCTGTCATTGCCAACTATTACTTCAGGTTCTTGATTAGAAATGCTTGACGAAATCACGCAACTTGCAAGCGGGCACAAGCAAAGGCTATTTAATAGAACGAAATAAAATTGGCCGATGAAAATTTTGCAGCTACCTTTTGGTAGCTTTCATTTTTTAAAAAACGGCACAGTATTTCGAGGCCATTTTACCATGGAACCACGGAACCAAAAAGAAAACTCTTCGTCACAACAGGGACATCACGAATATCCGCTTAAGCAGGAGATCAGCCCTGCACAGCAGAAGCTGAACGAAGCCGCGCATACCGAAGCGGAAAAGGATATAGAAGATGACGTCGAATTATCGGCACACAGTCCAAATGACGATTTGGACGAAGGCGAATCAGCACGCCTTGGTGAAGACGTTCCAATTTAAACAAACCATAATCTTAACCAACAAACCAAACGTTTTATGCAACAGTTTCAGGGCAGACCCGTGTCGCGGGACAGAAGGGAAGACGACAGAAGTCAACGTGTTTCTTTTGACGGACAAGGCGCTTATCGCGAACGAAGGTTAAGCGGCGAACCAGCGAAGTACAATACCCGTTCGGAGCAGCGCCGCATCAGTTGGGAAAACGATTTGTACGAAAGACAAAGCATGTAATATGGATGGCAAAGAATACGACGCTCAGCGATCATCCGCTGACCGTGACAGGCAAAGCGAAGAATTGGCGAAGGAAGTACCGCCCGAACAATCGGATGATTTGTTTACCGACAGAGGGGCTATAAATGTAAGCTCGCCAAAAGACGATGAAGACGGGCAGAACAAAGTGGCGACTTCATTAGACGATAACTGAATTACGAATGTCTGAACCAGGATTGGGGTGGATTTGAAAGATTGGTAAGAAATCAAAAGCTTTATAACATAAGAGTCGTTCAGCAATGAACGACTCTTATGTTTCCTGATTAATCCTTCTAATCCGGAAAATCCTAGTTCTGCATTGCTTTTTGAAAAACCGGATCGTACAAATTATACACTTCGTAAAAGCCTTCGTTCCGCCATTTCAAGCGGGCCAGGTAAGCTTCAATTCTTTCCTCAATGTCCTTTTTGTCCGTTTGCGGAACGGCCGACAAATAAATGCTGTCTTTCAGGGCATACGCCTCAAGCTGTTTCCAGGCATCGCTGGCGTTTTGAAATTTCTGCGCAAACTCCGCCGGGCTTTTGTATTGTTGAAACTCCTGCAGGTGCGAGATGTAGTATTGATAAATGAAAGCGTTAAAACGTCCGTCTAAATAAAGCCTTGTTACGGCATGAGTGAACAGGCTTGTATCAACGGGAACGTAAATGTTGGGTGTAATGCCACCGCCGCCGTAAACGATTTTTCCGCCGCTTGTTTTAAACGTTTTTTCCGTTGACAAATGATGCACAGAATCAGGATTGATGATTTCGCCGTGCTCGTAGCGGTCGCGGATTTCGTCCATGTAAATTTTCTTTCCCTTGTCGTACGGCCGTTGAATGCTGCGGCCCGATGGCGTGTAATAACGAGCCACCGTTAAGCGCAAGGCCGAGCCATCGCTAAGGCCAAATTGCTCCTGCACCAAACCCTTTCCAAAGGTTCTGCGTCCAATGATTGTTGCCCGGTCCCAATCCTGCAAAGCACCGGCTAAAATTTCGCTGGCGCTTGCCGTTAGTTCATCCACAAGCACCACCAGTTTTCCTTTTTCAAATACACCGTCCTTCGATGCACGGTATTCTTTTTTCTCAATGTTGCTTCCTTGCGTATAAACAATGAGCTTGTTGCTGTCCAAAAATTCGTCGGCAATGTTTACGGCTTGTTGCACATAACCGCCACCGTTGCCGCGCAAATCAAGAATCAGTTTTTGCATACCGGCCTTCTTCAGTATCTCCATGCCTTCCATAAACTCTTTGTAGGTAGTTTCGGAAAACTTGTTAAGCTTAAGATAGCCGGTTGTTGCATCCACCATATAGCTCGCGTCCAATGCCGGTAAAGGAATGCGGCCGCGGGTCACGTTTACCGTTTGCAAAGCCGTGCCCCGTACAATTTTCAACTGCACGTTACTGCCGGATTTTCCCCGAATTAACCTGCGAATGTTTTGAATGGGAAGTGTTTTGCTGACGATAGAAGAATCGTTCACGGCAACAATTTTATCGCCGATTTGAAGGCCTGCTTTTTCGCTTGGCCCATCCGGAATTACGTAGATAACGTTCACCGTGTCTTTAAAAAGATTGAACTCAATGCCGATGCCTTCAAAGTTGCCTTGCAATTCTTCGGCGGCTTCCTGCACACCCGAAGCCGGGATGTAAACCGAATGCGGATCGAGGTGATCCATCACCGCGTTGATGGCATCTTCCCGCAGCGAATCCATTTGCACCGAATCCACGTACCGGGTTTTAATCAGGTCCATTGCTTCCTGAAGCGTGGACGTTTTATTGCCCGCAAAAAAATCCTTCGCACCGGTTTGCTGATGCAGCTTAAAGCCAAAGAACATCCCCGAGATCATTACCACGGCCAACAACAGCGGAAGCCATACCTGCAATTTTTTATTCTTCATCGTTGCCTTTACTTTGTACAAATTTTTTGCAAAATAGGCGGGAATCGGGAAAAATTGCAGCACCGCTCCTTAATTCAACAAGACTTTAAGCGCAAAAAGAATGTCGTCCATTTTAATTGCCGATAGCGGCGCCACAAAAGCAGAATGGTGTTTATTAACGAAAGAAGAGAAGAAAACAATTCTTACACCGGGCCTTAGCCCTTACTTTTTAACCACCGATGCTATTGCCGGCCTGGTTCGGCAGGAGGTTGCTCCACATGTCGAAAACGCTGGCGTACAAGCCGTTTATTTTTACGGTACCGGCTGCGCCAATCCAGATAATGTAAAGAGTGTGAAGAAGGCGCTGCGCAGTGTGTTTGCAGATGCCGAAGTAGAAGTCTCCACCGATCTGATGGCCGCTGCAAGGGCTTTGTGCGGACACGAAAAAGGCATTGCCTGTATTTTGGGAACGGGTTCCAACTCCTGTTACTACAACGGCAAATCAATTGTCAAAAACAGTCCGGGCCTTGGCTATGTTTTGGGCGACGAAGGCAGCGGCGCTTACCTCGGCAAAAAAGTAATTCAACACTATTTGTACGATACGTTTGACGAAGACCTCCGTGCCCGCTTCGACGCAAAGTTTGTTACCACGCCGGTAGAGATTTTGGACAACGTTTACAAAAAGCCTCTGCCCAACCGTTACCTTGCGTCCTTCGCTATGTTCCTTGCAGAGAACCGCGGGCATTACATGATTGAAAACATCATTGAAGACGGGCTGAATGATTTTTTCTTTCAGCACCTTAACAAATACAACGAAGTGTGGAAGTACCCCGTCAATTTTGTGGGCAGCGTGGCCGATGGATTTAAAGACGTGTTGCAAAGCTTGTGTGCGTCTTATGAATTTGAGTTGGGAAGAATTTTTAAGAACCCGATGCAGGGATTGACGGAGTATCACACGGAATTAAGAATGAAGAATTAAGGGTTTGGAGAAATTGTTTAGGGTAGAATAAGACTGAACGGCAAACGAGGCGCCGCAGGCGTTGAACCTTGGTAGAAAAGCGGCGTGAATTTTTCATCGGCTCCGGAGGAGCCGTACAAACAGCAAATGGAGTCATTTATAAAAATAACCGAACAACCGAGTAAGTATCGCCATTTAGAAAAAATGTCCGTTGGTGAGATTTTGGAGAACATCAACAACGAAGACAAAACCGTTCCTGCTGCTATTGAAAAAGTGCTGCCCGATATTGAAAACCTCGTAAACGTTGTGAGCGACAAAATGCTTTCCGGCGGACGTTTGTTTTACATCGGCGCAGGTACCAGCGGACGATTGGCCGTAGTGGACGCAAGCGAATGTCCGCCCACGTACGGCGTGCCTTACGGTTTGGTGGTCGCCGTTATTGCCGGCGGTGACGAAGCCATCACCAAGGCCGTTGAAAATGCAGAGGATGATTTTATGCAGGGCTGGAAAGATTTGGAAACACACAACATTAGCGACAAAGACGTCGTTATCGGCATTGCCGCAAGCGGCACTACACCTTACGTAATTGGCGCCTTGGAAGAAGCAAAAAAACGTGACATCGTTACCGGCAGCATTACCAACAATCCGGGTTCGCCGCTTTCACAAATTGCCGATTATCCAATCGCAGTGGAGGTAGGCCCTGAGTTTGTTACCGGTAGCACAAGAATGAAAAGTGGAACCTCGCAAAAGCTCATCCTGAACATGATTTCCACCACGGCTATGATTCAATTGGGAAGGGTAGAAGACAACAAGATGGTGAACATGCAACTGACCAACGAAAAGCTGGTTGACCGTGGCACAAAAATGATAATGGATAAAATTGGAATAGCCGATTACGACGAAGCGAAAGAACTGTTGTTGATGCACGGCAGTGTCAAAAAAGCGATAGATTCAATCGGCTAATCAGCTAATCGGCACCATGCACGACATCGAACCATATTATAACTGGCGGCACATTTACGTGAGCGAGGAAGACCAGCGGTCGCCGTTTTACAACCGGCAGTACTCTGAGTTTGAGTTTACGGCAACTGTTTACAATTATTATATCCATCCGCAATGGGATGACTTTGGAAGCCGGACTCTTTATTTGAAAGTGTTGCAAGCCGATTATGAAGAAAAATATGTCGTGATTGAATTGATTGGCGAGTGGAACGACGCCATTGAAAACGACATCATGGAACTAAAGCGGGAGGTGATGGACAAGTTTATGGAAGAAGGCATTTTCAAGTTCATTCTCATTACCGAAAACGTTCTGAATTTTCACAGCGGCGACAAAGATTATTACCAGGAATGGTACGAGGAAGTGAGCGACGAAAGCGGCTGGATCGTAAGCCTGAACATGCCCGATGCCACGCAACACGATTTTAAAAAAGCAAAGCTCAATTATTACGTTGAGCTCATGAACATTGAAAACTGGCGCATCTACAATCCCTTCCACCTTTTTAAAAAAATTGACGACGAACTGAATCGCCGCCTGGCCATCTAGCTGAAATTATGTTGCATTTTTTATTTCCGTGACAGGCCATTTTTTATACTCTTTTTCTGACTTGCGGCCTCCTGTATTTCTCTCCTGGTTTCCTTTTTTCATTTTCTTTCACATTTTCTTTATCCGCACTTACATTTGCCGCACATAAATTTTTTTGCACGGCTTATGAAATGGTCCCACTTCTTTACGTCGGCGGTTGGTAGAAAAATAGTGATGGCCCTGACGGGCATTTTCCTGATAACTTTTTTGATTGTGCACGTGGGGCTGAACGCCTGCATTTTTGCCGATTGGGTAGATACATCCGATAACGGCGAGATGTTCAACAAGGCGGCGCATTTCATGGGTTCCACCATCGTTACCCGCATTCTTGAAATCGTTTTGTTCCTTGGTTTTATCGTTCACATCGTTCAAGGTTATGCGGTGGAAGCAAAGAACCGTGCACGCCGCGGACAAGGCTATCAGGTTTCCTTGGGCAACCGTGGCAGCACCTGGATGAGCCGCAGCATGGCCCTTCTGGGAACGCTGATTTTTCTTTATCTCATCATGCACGTTGCACAGTTTTGGGTTCCTTCGCGCATTACAAAAACACTGGAAGAAGTAAGCTACGACGGTGGCCGTACGCAAATGCACAATTTGTTTTTGCGCATGTACGAGGTATTTCAGCAGCCGGTAGTGGTAGTGCTGTATCTGGTGGGTGTTTTGGCACTGGGTTTCCATCTTTGGCACGGCTTCACCAGTTCGTTCCGCAGCATTGGCGTGCACAACAAAAAATATTTGAGCCTGTTAAAAGGATTGGGATACGGCTTTACGGTTATCGTGTGCATCATGTTTGCGCTAATGCCGATTAGCATGTACCTGAATTGGGTAAATCCGAGTTAGTGAGCGGTGAGTTGTGAATGATGAATAGCGAACAAGGCGCACACGAGTGCGACGCAACGAAAGCTCAATGGGTGGGCGAATGGCTGGCTAATAAAAGAAATGATTGAACAGAAACGAAATCAGAAATTTCAAATCAGAAATTGAATATGCTTGATGCAAAAATTCCTGCAGGCCCCTTAGAAAAAAAATGGGAAGACTACAAAGGGCACGTGAAGCTGGTAAACCCGGCTAACAAACGCAAGCTGGAAATCATTGTCGTGGGCACCGGATTGGCCGGCGCTTCGGCGGCAGCTTCGCTGGGCGAACTGGGTTACAAAGTGAAAGCTTTTTGTTTTCAGGACAGTCCGCGCCGTGCACACTCTATCGCGGCGCAGGGCGGCATCAACGCAGCCAAAAATTATCAAAACGACGGCGACTCCGTTTTTCGTTTGTTCTACGATACCATCAAGGGCGGCGACTACCGTTCTCGCGAAGCCAACGTGCACCGCCTTGCCGAAGTGAGTGCAAACATCATTGACCAATGCGTAGCGCAGGGCGTTCCCTTTGCCCGCGAATACGGCGGCCTTTTGAGTAACCGTTCCTTTGGCGGAACGCAAGTGCAAAGAACATTTTATGCAGCCGGACAAACGGGCCAGCAATTGTTGATTGGCGCTTACCAGGCACTGGAAAGACAAGTGGCTTTGGGCAACGTCAAAATGTACACCCGCCACGAAATGCTGGAGCTTGTGAAGATTGACGACAAAGCCCGCGGCATCATAACACGCGATTTGGTAACGGGAGAATTGGAGCGTCATTTCGGCCATGCCGTTTTGTTGTGCAGCGGCGGTTACGGCAACGTTTTTTATCTCTCTACAAACGCGATGGGTTGCAACACCACTGCCATTTGGAAGGCACACAAGAATGGCGCATACTTTGGCAATCCTTGCTTCACGCAAATTCACCCGACCTGTATTCCGGTTACCGGTGAGCATCAATCGAAGCTTACGTTGATGTCGGAATCACTGCGCAACGACGGCCGCATTTGGGTGCCGAAGGCAAAAGGCGACAATCGCCGTCCGAGCGAAATTCCTGAAGAAGAAAGAGATTATTACCTCGAGAGAAGGTACCCGGCTTTTGGTAACCTTGTTCCGCGTGACGTGGCTTCGCGTGCCGCAAAAGAACGTTGTGATGCGGGTTACGGCGTGGGCACATCAAAGCAAGCCGTTTATCTTGATTATGCAGATGCCATTCAACGTTACGGCCACATTGAAGTCGGCAAACGCGGCTTAACCGATGCCGACGCAGCAGCGATAACATCACTTGGTAAAGAAGTGGTGAAAGAAAAATACGGCAACCTTTTCGACATGTACGAAAAGATTACCGGCGAAAATCCATACGAAGTGCCCATGCGTATTTATCCGGCAGTGCACTATACAATGGGTGGCCTTTGGGTAAATTACGAATTGATGACAAGCGTTGAGGGTTTGTATGCACTCGGCGAATGTAATTTTTCCGACCACGGCGCCAACCGCTTGGGTGCATCGGCGCTCATGCAAGGCTTGGCCGACGGATACTTCGTCATTCCGTACACCATCGGCAACTACTTAGCCGACGAAATCAGAACAAAAGAAATTCCGACTTCACATCCGGCGTTCGAAGAAGCCGAAAAAGCCGTTCGGGAACGCATTGAAAAGCTCATGAGCATCAACGGTACGCAAACCGTGGAAAGCATGCACAAGCGTCTTGGTAAAATCATGTGGGACAAATGCGGCATGGCCCGCAACGCACAAGGTTTGCAAGAAGCAATTGAGGAAATTCGGCAATTGCGCAAAGAGTTTTGGAGCGACATCCGCATTCCGGGTAAGATCAACGATTTTAATCCCGAACTCGACAAAGCAAACCGTGTGGCCGATTTCATGGAACTGGGTGAACTGATGTGCATGGACGCTTTGCAACGTGCCGAAAGTTGCGGCGGCCACTTTCGGGAAGAAAGCCAAACGGAAGAAGGCGAGGCGCTTCGTCACGATGACCAGTTTATGTATGTGTCGGCATGGGAAAACACCGGCGGCGATAACTGGCAGTTGCACAAGGAAGAATTGGTATATGACGTAGTGAAGCCGAGCCAGAGAAGTTATAAGTAAATAGCAAATTGTCGAATTAATTCTATGGAGCATTACACCATGAAACTGACGCTGAAAGTCTGGCGTCAGGAAAACAACAAAGCAAAGGGAAGTTTTGAAACCTACGAAGTGAGCGATATCTCTTCTGAAATGTCCTTCCTCGAAATGTTTGACGTGCTGAACGAACGCCTCGTTCGCGAAGGCAAAGACCCGATTGCTTTCGACCATGATTGTCGCGAAGGCATTTGCGGCATGTGCTCAATGCACATCAATGGCCGTCCGCACGGTCCCTGGCACGCCACCACAACTTGCCAGTTGCACATGCGGGCTTTTAAAGACGGCGACACAATCGTTGTTGAGCCTTGGCGGGCGAATGGTTTCCCGGTTATTAAAGATTTGGTGACGGACCGGTCATCTTTTGACCGCATCATTCAAGCCGGTGGGTTTGTCTCTGTGAACACGGGGAATGCCGTTGACGGCAATTCTATTCCCATTGATAAAAACAAAGCAGACGCTTCGTTTGCGGCTGCGGCCTGCATTGGTTGTGGCGCTTGCGTGGCGGCATGTAAAAATGCTTCGGCTTCATTGTTTCTTTCGGCGAAGGTGGCACATCTTGGCCTGTTGCCGCAAGGCCAGCCCGAACGCAACAACCGTGTGTTAAGCATGGTGCACCAAATGGACAAAGAAGGCTTTGGCTCGTGCACGTTTACCGGCGCCTGCGAAGCGGTTTGTCCCAAAGAAATTGCCATCACCAACATCTCACGGATGCACAAGGATTATTTGCTCGCGGGTTTGTCAACCGAAGAATGACCACAAATTATCAGGATTAGAAAAGATTGCCGGGATTGGAGAAAAGCATTGGCAGGACGAACGTCCTGCCTTTTTGTTTCCGCGTAGTTGTAAACAACCTTCTGTTTTCGCATCTTTCCTGTTGCTCATTGCTTGTTGCTGCTTTCGGGCCTTTGAATTCCGTCCTTTAACAATTAATCGTATGTTTCACCGTTAAAAAGCAGCATTTTTACAACGCATCCAAATCCTGAGCCGTTGCCTCACCTTCACCGCATACTGTTATTGACTCCTCTGCTTTTTTTTGCTTTTTGCAGTGAGGCGCAAAACCCTGTCAGCACGTCCAATCTTCGCATCAAAAAAATAGCCGTAAAAGATTCGGTTGTTTTGGATACGCTGAGCATCATTCCCAAAACATTTTCTATTCGCGAAGTTGATAGCAGCGCTTACCGTCTTGATTTCGTCAACTCCGTTTTATATTGGCAAACCAAGCCTTCTGCCGACAGCGTAACGCTTGTTTACCGCGTATTTCCGGCCAAACTCAATTCGCTTGTGCAGCGCTTGCGGTACGATTCCGTTGCCAAAAATTTATACATCAAACCTTATGAATTCGGTAAAGACGAAGCGGCGGCTTCTCGCGGTTTATTTGACTTTGGAAACATTCAATACAACGGAAGTTTTGGCCGTGCGCTTTCTTTTGGCAACAACCAGGATGCTGTTGTCAATTCAAATTTTCAATTGCAGTTGAACGGATTTTTAAAAGACAGCATCGAGATAGCCGCTGCTTTAACGGACAACAATCTTCCCATTCAGCCCGATGGAACGACGCAACAACTGAACGAGTTTGACCAGGTTTTCCTTCAGTTCAAAAAAAAGAACTGGCAACTAAATTTAGGCGACATTGACATCCGGCAAAGCGGCATGTACTTCCTGAATTTTTACAAACGTTTGCAGGGCATTTCGTTTCAAACTACCAATAAGATTTCATCAAATTTGCAATCATCAACGCTTGTGAGTGGCTCAATTGCCAAAGGCAAGTTCACTCGCAATGTGTTTCAGGGTTTGGAAGGAAACCAAGGACCTTATCGTTTAACGGGTGCCAACAATGAATTCTTTTTTATCGTGCTTGCTAACACCGAAAGAGTTTATTTGGACGGCGAACTTTTGCAACGCGGCGAAGACCAGGATTACATCATCAATTACAACACGGCAGAAGTGACCTTCATGCCGCGGCGCATGATTACCAAAGACAGCCGCATTCAAATTGAATTTGAATACGCCGATAGAAATTACCTCAACGCCAACCTTTACCTGAACCAGGAGTTCAACATTAACAACAAGCTTAAACTTCGCGTGGGTGCTTACAACAACAGCGACGCAAAGAACTCGCCCATCAACCAAACGTTGGATGCAAGGCAAAAGCAATTTCTTTTCAACGTCGGCGACAGCATCAACCAAGCGCTTTACCCAACGGCCGTGTTGGATACTTTTTCAACGACAAAGATTCTTTATCAAAAAGTTTACGACACCGCTGGCGGCGTGATCATTGATTCGTTTTACAAGTATTCTACCAATCCCGATTCGGCAAAATTCAATTTATCGTTTGCAAACCTTGGACAGGGAAGCGGCAACTACATTGCCGACTTCAACGGCGCAAACGGAAAAGTTTACCGCTATGTAAAACCGGTGAACGGTGTAAAGCAAGGCAGCTTTGAACCCGTTACCATTTTGGTAACGCCGAAAAAGCAACAGTTGCTAAGCTTTGCAACCGAATACCAACTTGACAAGAACAATTTGCTGAAAACGGAGTTTGCCCTGAGCAATTATGACGTGAACACCTTCTCGTCGAAAAACAAAGGCGACGATGTGGGCACGGCCGCAAGAGTGCAATACAACAATACACTCGACATCAATCCCGCCAAAAAATTGCAATTGCTTTCCACCTTCGATTACGAGCACGTGCAGGATAAATTCAAGCCCATTGAGCGTTTGCGCTTTGTGGAATTCAGCCGCGAGTGGGGCTTGCCGCTTGTGTCGAATCCCGCAACGGAAGATATTTTACGGCTGTCCTCTCAACTGAAAAATAACAACGGTGCGCTTTCGTATCAATTCATGAATTACCGGCGCAGTGATAATTACAAAGGGTATCAAAATATTTTGCAGCAGACGCTCAATGCCAAAGGCTGGACGATGAACAATCAGTTTGCAGTGACAAACTTCACTACACAAAATGATAAAGGCAGTTACATACGTCCCGTGATTGACGCCAGCCGCTTGTTCAAAAGTTTGTCTTCCATTCGCCTTGGCTTTCGTTATGCGTTGGAGAAAAATGAAGTGCGAAACATTGCAAAGGACACGGTTTCGCCCCTGAGTTTTGCTTTTGATACCTATTCTGCTTACCTGAAGTCGAACGAAGCAAAAAAGAATAAATGGGGGCTTACCTTCTTTACACGTTCCGATAAATATCCCACCGCAAAATCGCTGGTAAGAGGCGACAGAAGCTATAATACAAACGTACAAGTTGAACTGTTGGAAAGCGCCAAACACCAATTGCTTTTCAGCGCAACGTATCGTGTGTTGAAAGTGCTTGACAAGTCGGTTTCTGCGCAAAACAACGACCGCACAATTTTGAGTCGCACCGAATACAACGTGAACGAATGGAAAGGCTTACTCACCGGCAATCTTTTGTACGAACTGGGAACGGGGCAGGAGCAGCGCCGCGATTATGCTTACCTTGAAGTGCCCGCCGGACAAGGCGAATACACCTGGATTGATTACAACAACGACGGCATTCAACAATTGAATGAATTTGAAGTGGCGCTCTTTCCCGACCAGGCAAAATTCATTCGCATCTTTACGCCAACCAATCAGTACGTGAAAGCGAACTACACAACGTTTAACTATTCCATCAGCCTCAACCCAAGGGCTTTGCTCAACGACAAGAGCAAAGACTTGGGTGGATTTATCAGCCGCTTTACGGTGCAATCTTCTTTGCAAAAAAGCAAGAAGTCGCTGGCCAAAGGCGACTTTGAATTTAACCCGTTCAAGTATTCGATTTTGGACACGTCGCTGATTACAAACTCGACGCTTTTTCTGAACGCAATTTCTTTTAACCGTTTTTCAAGCGCCTGGGGCATTGATATAAGCAACAACCGCAACAGCGGCAAAGCCCTGCTCACGTACGGTTACGAGACACGCCAACTAAACGACTGGACCGCCAAGTTTCGCTGGAATCTTTCGCCATCGTTGACCTTTGACGTGAACGGCAAGAAAGGAACAAATGGCTTGTACACGCCGGCCTTTGCCAACCGCAATTACGAGCTTGCCATTACCAGCGCAGAGCCGCGGCTGTCGCTGATACACGGAACGACTTTTCGTTTGCAAGGTTCGTACAAAGTGGAAAGCAAGGCAAACAAACCGCTTTACGGCGGCGAAGAGTCGGTGTCCAACGCAATCAATCTTGAAACCAAGTACAACGTTTTGCAGAACAGCAGCATCAACGCGAAGTTTACCTACAACAACATCAGTTATACATCACCTACAGGCACGGTAAAAAATCCTTCGGTTGAATACATCATCCTTGATGCCTTGCGTCCCGGCGCCAATTATTTGTGGTCGTTGGAGTTTACAAAGAGGCTGCTGAACAACGTGGAAATAAACCTGCAATACGAAGGCCGCAAGCCCGCCGATACGCAAACAATTCACGTGGGCAGGGCGGCCATCAGGGCTTTGTTTTAGTTCAATGGACCAGAAAGTTTTACTGTGCATTTGCGCAGCGCCAACAATTCAAACGCGGGCAATTTCAATTCATGCAAGGTTGTTGTGATTACATGAAGATGCGGTTGTGATTCGCTTTTTCAATGCCTTTACTTGCGGCAAAACTAATTGTATGAAAAAAGCAGTTGCCTTTTTATCGGCGCTCATTATTGCGCTGTCGTTTACCTCTTGCAAGAAGGAGAAAGATTCCACCACCACACAACCAACGCCCAAAACCATTGCCGGTGTTTACCGCATATCGGGCCTAAAAGCGCAGGCCGGCAGCAACCCGCAAGTGGACGTTTACAACCAGCTTACCGAGTGTCAAAAGCAAGACACCTGGGGCTTTCAGGAAAACGGAACCTTTTTGTTTGGCGGCGCAGCCACGCAATCTTGCCAGGACGGTGATTTTAGCGGCACGTGGAAACTGAACGGAAAGACCTTTACCATTACTTCGCAGGCCAGCGATGACGATTATCAACTCGTGAACTTTGACGGCAAGGTGCTCGTGTTGAGCATTAGCGGTACGTTGAACAACGCCGACGCAACGTATTATGTGTCGTTTACGAAGTTTATGTGATGCTATTAGGATTTATTGTAGAAGAGGTTTCTATAACTGCCGTCGGCGTCCGCGCCGACGGCTTTGTTTGGATGCTCTTGCTGGGGAGTAAAATTAGTCTTTGTTGGAAGGGGTGATTGATGAGAGTAGAATTTTGTCTAAAGCGACACAACGGCAACTGCTTAGCGCAGTGGCGGATTTCGGGTTAATGTCGCCTAGTTTAAATACTTATGTTGATTAGTGTACTACCGATCAAAATAGATTTTGAAGCCGCCATTGCGCCAAGCAAATGTTGTACGCTGGCCTACTCCGGACTACGCTTAAATACATTTTTGTGAGCCCATTCAGCTTCTTTTTCAGGCGTTATTTGCTTTTCCTTTTTGAAATTACTAAATGTGCCGCCCGTCCAATCATAGGGCTTACTGTCCTTCAAGTATGGCCCAACTACGCCGATCATCCAGCCATCTTTAGCTGCCCAATGAGGTTGTTCGGTTTTGAACCGAAATGCGTAGTAGGTATACGTGACACCGCTATCTATTAAGTTTACCTTTTTAAGAAGCTCCAATTGCGAAGGAATCGTGTCAAGTTCAGTAGGATATTCTAACCAATTTGTCAATCGACTTTCCGCAGCTTTTTCAAAGGTGTTAAATTCGGGAGGGAAAATATCTTCTCGTTTAAACTCTTCTAACAAATCATAAAACTCAGCTCTTGTATCAGAATTTATTGTGAAAGAATCGATTTCCGCTTTTGACAGGTTTTGGTGAAAATATAATTTGTTATATAAGTTTTCAAAAACTGTACTGTCGTACTTGTCGCTTCTTGGCCGCTGAATTTTTACGACTCTTTGAACTTGACTGTTATGATTCTGTTGGTTACATGAAATCAAAACAGGTATTAGTGTGATTAAAAATGTTATGTAAGATAAAAGTCTCATAAGGCTTGCGTACAACTCATAAATATACGCTACTACGGGTATAACTTTCTATTGATTTCCAATACAAATTTATCCCTGCAAATAATTGTTGAATAGACTTCCCGAACGCACAAGTGTGCGAGGCAACAAAAGCTAAATAGTCAGGCGAACCTCTGGTCCATAAATTTTTTCACGCTGAAGATTCGTCGGTCTATTTATTTAATCTTCGTGATTAGTTGCTGAAAACTTTCTTTAAAAGATCCGTTGTGCGGGCCACAGGATCTTTGCGGATTTTTTGTTCTTCCAATCCCACCTGGTAAAAAATTCCCGAGAGAGCTTTGTCGGTAACGTAAGCCGTGAGGTCGGTGTTCACTTTTTCCTGGCTGAACGTGTTGTAAGTGGAGAAAACCGTTTTCCAATATTTAGTGGCGTTCACTTTTTGCAAAGATTGTTCGATCACAGGCCGGAAAGCTTCGGTTAATTGCGACAGGGTTTTGCCTTTTAAATAGTTCGTGGCCGCAAAATCGCCGCCTTTTAAAATGCCAAGGCCGTCCTGGATGGTAATGCCTTTGATGACGTTAATGAAAATGGGCGTTGCCGATTTGGCCGCGTCTTCCGCCGCACGGTTCATGGAAAGAATGGCGTTGTCAACCTGTTTGCCCAAGCCAATGGAGCGCAGTTTTTGCTCGACTTTTTGCGCCTCGGCGGGCATTAAAATTTTGATGGCCGCGTCTTTAAAAAAGCCGTCCACCATCGAAAGTTTGCCGGTGCTGTTGTTGGCGCCAACGTTCAGGGCTTCTTTCAGGCCGCTGATGATTTCGTCGTTGCTCAGCGAACTTTTTGTGGTGGCTTTCTGCAAAATTTTTTGCACGCCGTTTTTTCCGGTCGAATCTTTTTTCAAAATGTCTTTGAAAATCTGCGCTTGTGAAGCGGTGGCGAAAGCGAGTACGGCCAAAGAAAGAATAAGCGGTTTTTTCATGTGTAGATTTTTGTCGCAATGAAAATAAGCAGCGGGATTGAAACGTGTCGTTAAAGTGAGGGAGAAGATATTGGGATATTTGGATATTGAGATATTTCGTACTCCGCAAACAAGCAATATCCTAATATTCTCAATATCCTGCGTCTTCCGACAACGATTGCGCTGCAACAAGTAATTCCAGCTTATCTATTTATATCGGCACTCCATCGCCAATTTCGCCGCTTCGGTAACTATCCCGTGTGAATCCTTATTGTTCAACCGTAACTTGGTAATGACGCAGGAGCATAGCAATTGATCACCCAAAACCTTATGCCATGAACAAACTTTTACGCATCACCACTATTGTTGACCGCCCGGTCTTGCTGGAGAACACGGTTGAAAAACTGGCGCAGCGGCATACTGATTTTTCTTATAGCGAGAAATTTAAAACAGTATACTGGCAATCCTTCGACAGTTCTTCGGTTGAAACCTATCTTGAAGGCAGCAATGCTTTTCGCGAAGAAAACAGTGCTTGCCGTTCCTCTTTTGTTGCTCCGTTTTTGTTCACCTGCCTGCAGCAAAAAAACAAGGCATACAAATTAACCTGGAGCGTTTCGCTTTCGTAAAAACAACGAAGCGGATCAATGTTTTGTTCTTAACAACAAAAGCACTCAATCTCCAGCCTCCAACCTTCCTGTCTTAGCTTTGCTTCATGGCAATGCAAATTTCCATCTGGGAGAAAGAAACGTTTTTTGCTCATCAGGATGTGGTGATTATCGGCAGCGGTTTTGTAGGCCTTTGGTCGGCCTTCTATCTGAAAAAGAAAAATCCCAAACTAAAAATTACCGTCGTTGAAAAAGGCGTTATTCCAAGCGGCGCCAGCACCCGCAACGCGGGTTTCGCTACGTTCGGCAGTTTGAGCGAACTGGTTTGGGATGCGCAAACCATGGGCACCGATAAAATGCTGGAGGTAACCGAGATGCGTTTTAAAGGCCTCCAACGGATTCAAAAATATTTTGGCAAGAAAGAGATTGATTTTGAGCCATGCGGCGGCTACGAACTCTACGAAGAAAACATTGTTTCGACTGAAAAATTAAAAGAGAATATTGCTTACGCGAATACTTTGTTGAAGCCGATCACGTCGGCAAAAAAAACGTATCGTTTGGCCGATGAAAAGATCAGTGAACTTGGTTTCGGGAAAACAAAACACCTTGTGGAAACAAAACTGGAAGGTTACCTGCACTCGGGGAAATTGCTTCAGGCACTTTTGCAAAAAGTGCAGGGCATGGGCGTGGCGGTGATGACGGGTATAGAAATTACAAACATAAACAGCACCGATAAAAAGATTGAACTCACCACCAATCAACCTTTCAACTTTTCAACGGATCAACTCTTGGTCTGTACCAATGCCTTTACCAAAACGCTCTTGCCCGAATTGGATATTGTTCCTGCACGCGGACAAATTTTGCTCACGTCACCCATAAAAAATCTTCCGTTCAAAGGCACCTTCCATTCCAACGAAGGCTTTTATTATTTCCGCAATCTTGATAACCGTGTTTTGCTCGGCGGAGCCCGCAACAAAGCATTTGCCGACGAAGCCACAACCGATTTAGGGACGACAGATTTCATTCAGCATGAGCTGGAAAAATATTTGGCGGAAGTAATTTTGCCGCATTTTCAAAATCAATACGCAATTGAACAGCGATGGTCGGGCATCATGGCCTTTGGAGCTGAAAAAACGCCCATCGTAAAACAGGTTTCCGACAACGTATTTTGTGCGGTGCGGATGAGTGGCGTAGGCGTGGCATTGTCGCCTGTTGTTGCCCAACAAGTAGCCGGAATGATGCGGGATTAAAGTTTAATAAACCTTTGCGAAAAGCCGTCTGTGGCGATGAAATAGACGCCTGTTCTGAAAGACGACAGATTTAATTTTTGCACCGCTGTTGTTAACTGGAAGATGTGTACCTGCACGCCGTTTGCATTGAATATCCGGATTGTTTTTCCAACAGAGGCTGTTCCTAAATTCAGGCTGATTTCGTTGCTCGCAGGATTCGGGAAAACTGCACCTGACGGAGTTACGCCGTCAATGCGGGCCGCTTCTTCAAGCCAGGGTTCGCGCAAGCCTTTGCTTTGCAGCATTGCGGCCCGCGGGCCATTTGCATCAAAAGAAGCACGCATTTTTTTCTTTTGTCCCTGGGTAAACAAATTCATGCAGGCATCGGCCGTGTAGTCCATGTAATTCATGTACATGTCGCCGGTTTCGCCGTTGCTGCAAGTTGAACGAAAGCCGCTGGGACAATTGAGCGTGTAGCCACCTTGCGGCGGCGTATCGCCAATGCCGTCATCACCGCATTGCGCATCGCCCCAAATGTGTTTTAACCCAAGCCAGTGACCTACTTCATGTACTGCTGCACGTCCCATCGAATAATTGCCGCCGCGGTCAATGGTGCCGAAGGCAGCGGTGTTGATGACAATGCCGTCCTTGCCCGCATCGCCACCGGGCGCCGAGGAATAACCGGCGCCGCCAATCAAATTGCCCACCCAAATATTCAGGTAGCTTTTGCTGTCCCAGGCATCGTCTCCGTTTGTTGACGAAGATTTTATTTTGTCGTTGGAAAGCCAGTTAACCGTTGAGGTGTATTTGCGAACAATGCCGTTTGTTGCGTGTCCTTTTGGATCAGCGGTAGCAAGATAAAATTCTATACCCACATCGGCTGCAAGTGCACGAAAGCGTTCCGGCGTGTTCACGGTATCGGCGTTCAGCCGCCTGTAGTCGCGGTTCAGTGCATCAATCTGGCTTTTTACTTCGGCCTCCGAAATATTCTGTGCCGCATTGTTGTAAAGAACGTGTACGACAACGGGTATGCGAATAACGTCTTCAGCCGCGGTTCTTGCGCCTGTTAACGAACGAATGGATTGTTGTTGAAGAAAAGATTCAGTCGTTGCTATCGTCAATGCCTGGCGCGGATCAGTTGTTCTGAGTGCAGACTGATAGTCTGTACTGGCGCAACGGTCTTGTGCAATACTGAGCAAGGTGGTTAGCAAAAACAGCCATACAAATAGTGTCCTCATAGCTCCCGGTTTGAACGGTAACCACAGGCTTACGGAAATTTAAAATGGCTTTAAAAGCGATATTGGAAAGAGGGATTAGAGGAGATGGATTTTCGGCCGGTTTTAAAAGGGTAAACGGAGATTTGCCAAACATAACACCGTTTTTTGAAAAAGGCAAACTTTCAAAGCCGATTGTTCAAGTCAATTATACACATGAAAAGAGAGTGTCATGCTTTAACAGCGGGCAACGATGCCAACGCTTATTTTTGGCTTTATGAAGAAGTTTTTATTGGCGCCCGTTTTCGTTGCCTTTCTTGCAGCAGTGGGTTGCAACAACAACAAACCCGATACCGGTAACAGCGCACCCGAAACACCCAAAACGCCGGCCATTGCTTATTCGGTGGCCAATACTTACCCGCACGACACTACTTTCTTTACTGAAGGCCTTGAGTTTTACAAGGGCAAGCTGTTGGAAAGCACGGGTAATTATGGTAAATCGAAACTCGTTCAATACAATCTTGTTACCGGTAAAGTTGAACGCGAAGTGGCTCTTGATGCAAAATATTTTGGCGAAGGCATTACGGTGTTGCGCGACACGCTTTATCAACTCACGTACCGCGAAGGCGTAGTGCATGTGTACGACGCAAAAGATTTTAAAAAGATAAAAGAGTTGCCGTATTCTAACGGTGAAGGTTGGGGACTGACACACGATAGTACGTTTATCATAGGCAACAACAGTGGCAACAGCTTGTACTATTATCAACCGGGCACGTTTAAATTGGTAAAGAGTTTGGGCATTACCGAAAATGGCGAACCTGCCGTAAATCTGAATGAACTGGAATACATCAACGGCTTTATTTACGCCAATCAATGGCAATACAATTATATTTTGAAGATTGATCCGGCCAAAGGAGAAGTGGTGGCAAAGATGGATTTGAGTCCAATCGTTCAACAAGAAAAAAACCAGAATCCCAACGCCGAAGTTTTAAACGGCATTGCCTACAATCCCGAAACAAAAAAGTTTTACGTAACGGGCAAGAATTGGTCGAAGATTTACGAGCTGCAGTTTAACCTTTGATCAATTTTATTTTGAAATGATGTAGATAATCGAACTGCATTTGTCTTTGTTTGCAAAGGCAGAAAGATTCGACCGCAAACCGTTCCAGCCCGCGCCGGCCCACGATGTTTTCCCGTTCCGGTATTTGCTGCTCAGTAAACTAATGTAAAACGCATCAAACCACATGGGCTTTTTGGCAACGAGCTTTAAACCGTGCAGGCTTACCAATTTTTCAATTGCCTTCGGCGTGAAGTGATACAAGTGCCGCGGCACGTCGTAGGCTGCCCAATACCTGCGGTAAGCTTCTGCATCGCCGGACGTGTAGTTGGGTACGGCAATAAAAATTTTCCCTTCTCCTGTCAGCAGGTTTTTTAGTTGCTCAACGTAATTGTGCAAGTCGTGAACGTGTTCCAACACGTGCCAAAGCGTAACGGCATCATAACCCTTAGGTGCAAGTTGAAAGAGGACAGAAGGTTCCTCAAGTTTCAGATGGAAAAGTTGTTCGGCGTTTTTCCTTGCGCCTTCATCGGGTTCGATACCTTTTGCCTGCCAGCCTTTTTCTTTCATCACCGAAAGAAAAGCGCCGATGCCCGCGCCAACATCCAGAATACTTCCTGTACTCTTTGTGTTTTCGATAACCAACTTTGCCTTCTGCTCAAGTGTAAACTTTCGAACCCGCTGGTAAAGTTTGTTCAGCAAACCTTTGTCGGTATTGGAATGGGAAATATAATCCTGCGAAGCATAATAAGGCCCGATTGAATCTTCGTCCGGCACGTCTTGCGTAAAGCGTAGCGTACAATCGGCGCATTGCCAAATCACAAAATCTTCGTTGCTAACCGAATAATCTTTTACCGTAAGCAGCGGGTTAATTTTTGTGCTGTTGCAAACCGGGCAATGCGTGTAGTGAATACGAGACATGGAATGTGTAATGAATAATCAGGAATGAGTTGCCTTCTAAAGTTTAACCGTCTTTGCCTTTGGGAATACAAAACCTGTCGGCGGTAATTTTGAACCGCTGGCGTTTACGCTAAACTTGCCGAGATATAAAAGCAACGCAATGACAAGAAGAGAGAGAAAGAGCAGTATCCATCCGATCTGAATTGAAACAGCCCGCTTTTTTCCGTGCACAACCGTTTCCGTGCTTCGCTCAAAAACACGAGCGGAACTTACTTCCCGGTCGCCAACCAAAACAGTATGCTTTGCGTCCTGCCGGATGACTCTTTCCGCCGCTAACGGTTGCAAAGCAGGAACGGCAAGCGATAGCATTTGTGTGTCGCTTTTGATGATTCCAAGGCCTTCCCAATTAAAACCACCGCTGTTTATTTTCTGCTGCACCGTATTACCGAAAGAGTGCAGTTCGTTTTCTACGGCTTCTTTTTCCTTGTTCGCCAGGCCGCTCAAAAAAAGCAATTGGTGATCGGAAATCTCGTCGCCGTTTTTTATTTCAACAACATAAGATGGCGGTTCAATCAATTTGTCCGCAACGTTTAACCGCGGCGGCTGGTGCACAAGACAAAGCGTTCCAACGCCTGGAACGCTAACCGTTTTGTACTGCAATAAATAGTTCGTGAGGTAATTCAGCATTATTTAATTTGACCGAACGAAAGTACAACACCGGCCAAAAAGTTGAAGCCGTAAACCGGATATTGATTCCAGCGCTGATATTGCTGGTTGAGCATGTTGTTGAACTGTCCCCAGATTTTAATGTTTTTGTACACTTTAAATTCAAGGCCGGCGCTTAAATCAAAGGCGCTTCCCAAACTTCCGTAGCCGCCGCCTTTTTTCTGGTACCAGGTTCCGTCAAAAGCATAGAGTTCGCTGTTTACGTACAAATCTTTCAGTACTTGCAAGCGCAAAGTTGTCTTCCATTCGTCGGGCAACAAGCCCCAGGCTTTGGCCGCAACTTTCGGACTGTATTGATTGATTTGGAAATTAGAAATCACCGAAAATGTTTCGCCGACCGTGTAGCCCACTTCGCCGCCGATGTTCAACACATTCATGCGCGGCTCGTTGATCACCCTGAATGATTTGCCGCCGTTGATCGTATCGTTTGTAAACAAAGGTTGATTCTTGATGGTGTTGAACGCAAGCTTAGCGCTGTAGCTAAAGTGATCGCCAACGGAACCTTTAATGCCCGCATAGCGTTCTTCAATGCTTGAATTATAAACCGTTTGCGGCGCCCAAATCCAGGGGTTGATTCCTGCCTGGTATTCGAAGCCAGCGTTGCGTAAATAGCCCGTCCAGCCGGCCTGGAACGAAAAACGCTTGTCGCTTGAAACAACTTCAGCCAACAGGTTTGGAAAGAGATGCGGCTCTTTGTTGTCCCATGCCGGCCGTACGCCCGCCTGAATGTTGATGTTGGCTGTTTTGTACAAAATAGACGGAGAAATGGCGAACCAATTGTTCGTTTGCGACGATTTGTTGTGAGGCTTGTACGTGCTGATGTTTGCCGTTGCCGCAACGTCCACTTCAAAAGAATTGCCCAACGTTTTTTGCAGCGGCAAATTGATGTACGAATTGCTCTCGGAATTGCTCAAACCGTCGCTGAACGCATCAATGCTGATTTCCGGCGCATACGAAAGGCCAAGATCCGTGCGGTTAATGTTGCGCAAGGCCAGCCGTGCACGATAGGTATGATATTTCACATTGATGGAATCATCGGGAAAGGTCATGGTCTTGGGTTGAAAGCCGTACTTTTTGTATTTGTCCAACGAGCCGCCAACCCTTGCGTTCCATTCTGTGTTACCGGCTTTAAAAAAGCCGTTTAATTCCGCATTGGTGTTGCTGTAATCCTGGTACTGAATGTTGCCTTTTGACGAAGCGTGTTGTGCATAAAAATTCACGCCAGAGTTCTTTCCATCGCCAGCCGATAAACCCAGTTGCACAAAAGGCGTAGCGTAATTTCCAACACCTGCTTTTAGCGAACTTTCATTTTTCCAACGTCCGCCGGTATCTACCGCCAAAGCCAGCGGCCGTAAGCCGCCCGGCTGAAAAGCGAGGTTTAAATTCTGATCCGGTATGTTGTATTGCAATCGCGGCCTTGACGTGTCGTTTACGGCCGGCGACGCGTTGAAGTTTATTTTGGCCGCTTCCTTCAACACCGGTTTAAAGCTTGAGGTGATTCTTACTTTCTTGCCCGTTGTGTCCTGCGCCGATGCGGCAACTGCAAAGAGGAAAAGTCCCGTTGTTAAGAATGAAAACTTCATGGTTGCTTTGAACATTTGAAATCGTTTGATCGTCGTGATGTTGCAATTAAAATTTGTTTTCGGTGTTCCGAAGTACATGCTAACGGTATGTACTTGTACGTGCGTCAGCCAATTAGCTAATTGTTGCATCGGCTAATCAGCTAATCGTTCTCACATTCCCACCTTGCTGCTCTTTGCTTCTTCTGCGGTTACCGCATCCAGCTTGCTTTGTGCCTCGGCTTTCAGTTCTGCGTTTAAACTGTTTTGCACAATGCTTTGAAAGGTTGCTTTTGCGTTGAAATAATCTTTTTGCTTGAGATAAATATCGCCCAGCAAGATGTAAGCTTTCGTTACCCAGTAATCGTACGAACCGCTTTTGTTCACCACTTCAAAGGCTGCTTTCTCCGCATCAGGGTAACGGCCTGTCATAAACCAGGTGTTGGCCACTTCGTACCGGGCTTCCGCACCTACCTCCGCTTTGTTTACGGCCACAACGGCTTTAAATGCAGTCAACGCTTCATCATAATGCCCGGCAATTTGCGCCGATTTGCCAATGGCCATGTTCGCCAGCGATTTGTCATCAGACGATGCGCCTTTTTGCGCAATCAAATCTTTCGCGTTGTCAACGGCGTCGCTCCATTTCTTTTGGAGGTACTGGCTGCGCAAAAGCCCGCGCATGGCTTCTAGCCGGTTCTCCTGTCTTGAAGTGATTTGCTTCAATTGCGCATAATATCTTTCGGCTTCAGGATAGTTTTTTAGTTCAAAGAAATTAAGCCGGGCCGCTTGCAAAATTGCCGTTTCGGCAAATGTGTTCGGCGCACGACGGGCCACTTCTGCGTAGTTGCTTACTGCGTTCGCAAAGTCTTTGCGGCTGTTGTAAATCTCACCGCGATAGAAATAAGCGTTCACCGCTTTTACACCGTTAGGGAAGCGTTGCAGGTAATCGTTAAACGCTTGCAGCGCACCGTTCGTGTTGTTGTTTTCGTATTGAAGTTCTGCCGCAGAATAAGTCAAGGAATCTTCAGCGGTGCTTGTTATCGGACGGCCAGCGCTTCTTGCCACGTCGGCATATTCGCCGGGCCTTCCTTGTGTGACGTAGATTGTTTTCAGATTGTCCAACGCATCTTCCGCTTCGGGCGAATTAGGGTAAGCATTGAGCAATTGTTTATACTGCGCAATGGCTTTTTCGTTGTCACCTGCGTTGTAATACGCGATGCCTGATTTAAGATAAGCTTGTGGCTTTAAGCTCGTGTTGCCGCTTGCGTTAATGATGTTGCTCAGGTACGGAAGCGCTTCACGAAAACGGTCTTGCGCTAAATAGGTGTTGGCAATTTCCATGTTGGCATCACCCACCAAAGTTGATTGCGGAAACTTCCGGATTAAGGTGTTCAACGCATTCACTTTTTCCGTTGAATTGCTGATGCCAGCAATCATTGCTTTCTGAAAAGTTGCGTAATCTTCTGCAGGCCAGGAATAGCCGATGGCTTTATCGTACATCGCTCTTGCCTGCGAAAAGTTGCGGTTCATGTAATAAACATCAGCCGTACGTACGTAAGCGTCTTGCGTAATCGGGTCGCTGTTCAATGCTGCGCCTCTTGATAACGGTTCAAAAAATGTTTGCGCTACCGGCCAGTTTTCTTTGCGGTAATACGCATAGCCAAGATTGTATTTCACGCTTCTTTCGTTGGCTTCGCCGGAAGCCGGTGCACCGGCGCTGAGGTAAGCATTGTAATAACGAATGGCATCATCAATTTTGTTGTTGCGATAGGCCAATTCACCTTTCCAGAAATTTATGTACGGCAATACGGATGCGTTGTTCGGATCTTTCAAGGCACGATCCAGCAAAGCCTCGGCTTCGGGCAAACGTCCGTCATTGATCAACTCTGTAGCACGGCCATATAAAATGCGCGGCAAAAACCGTTTCACTGCCTGCGTGGGATTCTTGATGCTTTCTAAAAGCGTTAAGGCATCGCGGTAATTGTTCGTAATCGTCAGTGCACCTACCAGCAACTCCGTTGCTTCGTCACGGTATTGCGAATTCGGGTAATCGTTCAAAAAAGATTGCAGGTTTTTTAAGGCTTCATCCTGATAACCCAATTCAAAAGAAAGCTTGGCGTAATTGAAACGGCTGATTTCTTTTTGTGCCGGATCGCTGTTGTTGCTTGATGAAAACAAAAAGGCATTCCGGGCATTTGCTTTTTGTCCGGTTTTCAAATAAGCGTCGGCCAGCAGGTACATGGCGTGCTGACTAAGCGAATCTTCTTTTCCGCTCAGTTGCTTAAAGCCTTCAATGGCCTTTGGATAATTGTTCGCTTTGTAATAGGAATAAGACAACTCGTATAAATCTTCACGGCGTACTTTTTTCGATTTGCTTACGTATTCTTCGAGGTAAGGTAGGGCTTTGGCGTATTGCTTTTTCTCAAAATAAGCATGACCCAAAAGCTGCCGCAGTTCCAGGTCATAAAACTGCGATTTGCCGTTTTTTAATTTGTCTTCCGCGTAAGCAACGGCTTCGTCTTTCTTGCCCAGTGCGTAATTTATTTGCACGATGTAATACGGAACGATGGGTGCGTATTGTTCTTCGTTCTCGACAATGCGAAACGAAGACAGCGCATCGTTGTATTGCCGGTCGCGAAAGGCAATGAACCCGTAATAGTAATTCGCATCAATGTAATTCGGATCGTCTTTCACCTGCCTGATGGCATCCAGCAAAGGCTTTGCTTTTGCAAACTGCTGCAGGGTAAAATAAGAATAACCCTGGTGAAATTTCATGTCGGCAACCTCGCGGTTATTCAGGTTGCTGATGTTGGCGTTTTCGTAGAGAGGAATGGCTTCGGAGAAGCGTTGGTGACGAAAATAATATTCCGCCAAATGAAAACGCATCATCTCCGCACGAGCATTGTTCTTTGTCACGTCAGCATACACCTGCGCCTCCAGTTCGGCGTTGCTTTCGTTTTGTTTTAACGAGCTGACGATGGTGTAATACTCAACTTCCTGCGCTACCACCGTGCGGTTGATCTTGTCGCTTTCGGTAAGGTTTTCGCGAAGCTCTTTGAAAAGGGGATAAGCCAGGTTGTACTGTTCTTTTTGAAAATATTCTTTTGCCTGGTTAAACCGGTCTTGCGAAGACTTGATAAAAAAGGTTTGCTGCGAATAAGAAAATACGGTCGCGCAACAGCCAAGGATGGGGAGGAAAATTTTCTTCATCGTCAACTAAATTTCCGTTGTGGGATAAACGCTGTAAAGTTTCTGATTATTTTACCGCGAGCCAAACTTCGTTCCGTATGCGCTAACATAGGCAAGGTTTAACAAAAATCTGGCGACCGCGGGAATGGATTTGTTTCTGTAAACTTGCAGCCGATTTTCAATTGACTATGAAAAAATTGTTCAGCACAAGTGTTTCCGACACGGCCTTGTCCGTTGCTTTGTTTGTTCTTCGCGTAGGCGCAGGTTCCCTCATGATGATCCAGCACGGTTTTGACAAATTGCAACATTTTGCGCAGCGTTCGCACAAGTTTGCCGATCCCTTTGGCATCGGTTCAACCGCTTCCTATTCACTCGTTGTTTTTGCCGAATTCTTTTGTGCGGCTTTCGTTATTCTGGGATTGTTTACAAGACTTGCGGCTTTCCCGATTGTGATTGCCATGTGCGTAGCTCTGTTCGTTGCCAACAAAGGACATTTCTTTGGCGAAGGCGAACTTGCGGGAATCTATCTTGTTGCTTTTCTCACCATTCTCTTTGCGGGTCCTGGCAAAGCAAGTTTGGACAGATTGATTGGAAAGTGAGAAAAGTTATGAGCTATGAACGATGAATGAAAAATAACACGGTGCTAATATAGACTAACTCCAAACCGTTCATACGCTGCATTCATAATTCTAAATTCATAACTCATAATTTACTTCAGCTCGTTGAGCACCTTGTACATCTTTTGCACCAGCGACGACGAAGCACCGTTGTAATTGTTTACGATGTACGATACGATATAGCTTTTGCCGGCTTTGCTTGTGTGATAACCGCAAAAACTTTTCACGCGGTTGATGGTGCCGCTTTTCAGCTTCATGCCGTTAAACTCCGGAAAGCCGCTAAAGTAACCGCTAAACCAAGCTTGCTTTTTTGCATACTGCAAAACGCTGACCTGTGCGTGTGTGGTTACGCGGTTTAACGGCGAAAGCCCCGAACCGTCGTATGTGTGCAACTCGTTTCTATCAATACCGATGCCTTTGTTGCTCCAAAGATTTGCAATCACGTTTGCGCCGTCTTCTGATGTGAACGGGTGGTTGCTGGCAATAGCGATTCGTTTTGCAAAGGCTTCGCCGTAAAGATTGATGCTGCGTTTTAAAAACCAGTAACTCATGCTGTCGAGCGGCGGCGAAACTTCGGTATGAAAAACGGTGAGTTTACTTGCATCGTAATTGCTTTGTGAAACCGTTTCATCTCTGCCTTCTTTTGCAATGCCGCGCCGTGCAAGCGAATCGGTTAGCGTGGCAAGAAATTGTCCGTTTGGTGATGGCATTGCACCCGATACAACAAACCTTTCTTCACCGGCCGGAATGGTTCCGCGTACAACAAGTGCTGATGTTGTTACCGGAAAATAAATGACGGAATTGTCGCCCGTGCCTTTGGCTGCGGCTTTCAGTTTTGATGTAATGCTGTAATCGTAAAGCGCCGGCTTTGTACCCGTAATTAAAACAGAATCGCCAATGTTTTTGCCCGATTTTAAAATCAAATCGTATTGGTTTTCCCGCCAGTTCAGCGCCGTTGCGCCGGCTCCGTAATAGTTGCCGATGTCTTCCCAAATCCAGCCGCCCGGAATGGCTTCTTCGTCTTTGCCGCTTTCATCAATTGAAAATCCATTAAAAAATTGAATGCCCGTTTGCGCAAGCCCTTTCACAATGCGCCGCGTTACCGAATCTTCCGTCGTGCTTTTCCAACGCCAGCTTCCAAGCGTAGGATCGCCAGAAGGAAGAACAACAATGCTTCCTGCTAACCGTCCTCTTTTTATGCCGCTGTAATAACCAAATTTTGTTTGAAAGCGAAAGTCTTTTCCAAGGACTTCATATGCAGCAGCAGCAGTAATAATTTTTTGCGTTGATGCGGGTGCGAGACCAATGCGTGAGTTCCTGTCGAAGACAACCGCACCGCTTGATTCATCAATGACGTAGATGGAAGCAACAGCGCTTTGAAGTTGCGAATCGGCTTCAAATGTTGACCATGCTTTTGCAAGATTATCACTTGCGGTTTGTGCGTGGAGTTGCGATGAAAGACAAGCAACAATCAACAGCCAAAACGTTCTTTTCATCCTTTTGTACATTGCGCTAAAATAAAGGCTTTCCATCATGCACGAAGTGACCGCGAGCATCATTACCATCGGCGATGAACTTTTGATCGGGCAAACCATTGATACCAACAGCGCTTACATTGCACAGGAATTAAACAAGATCGGCGCATGGGTGCGCCGCCGCGTGGCCATTGCCGACGACAAAGAAGCCATTCTTACAACGCTTGGCGATGAAGCAAAACAGAGCAACATTCTCATCATTACCGGCGGTCTCGGTCCAACCGCAGATGACATTACAAAACCCGCGCTTTGCGAATACTTCAACACGGAATTAATACGCGACGAAGGCGCAACAACAAACGTTGAAAATATTTTTCAAAAATTAGCAAGACCGATAACTGAACGCAATCTTTCGCAAGGGCTTGTGCCCGCAAACTGCGAAGTATTGCCGAACGGGAGAGGAACAGCACCGGGCATGTATTTTAATCAGGAGGACGTACACTACTTTTCGCTTCCCGGTGTGCCGCACGAAATGAAAGGACTGATGCAAAGCGGTGTGTTGCCAAAAATAAAATC
Organism: Flavisolibacter ginsenosidimutans; assembly: GCF_007970805.1. Classification (GTDB taxonomy): domain Bacteria; phylum Bacteroidota; class Bacteroidia; order Chitinophagales; family Chitinophagaceae; genus Flavisolibacter; species Flavisolibacter ginsenosidimutans. Next base: position 437,389 of record NZ_CP042433.1, read on the forward strand.
AGTCTTTCGCTTGCCCGCGGTTGCGCACCGAACCTTGTTGACGGCGGGCATCGGCGAATCGTTTTTGGCGGATACAATTCTGGACTTTGAAACGGCTTTACCTGCCTATGTCAAGCTTGCATATTTACCGGCTTACGGTATGGTGCGCTTGCGCTTGACTGCAAAAGGTGAAGACGAAGCGGCAATCAAAAAAGAAGTGGACGAAAAGTTTGCCGAACTAAAATCGCTGGTGAAGGAATGGATGGTGGCCGATGAGGACATACCAATACAGGAAGCGGTGGTGAAACTGCTGAAAGAAAAGGCGAAAGCGGTGGCAACGGCCGAAAGCTGTACGGGCGGAACCATCGCAAGTTTAATAACGTCCGTTGCGGGTTCGTCGGCGGTGTTTAATGGCGGCATTGTTTCTTATGCAAACGAGGCGAAAAAAGACATGCTTGAAGTGAAAGAGGAAACGCTGACAAGCGTTGGCGCGGTGAGCGAAGAAGCTGTAACGCAGATGGCAATAAGCGCCTGCAAGAAATTAAAAACCGATTATGCCGTGGCTACATCGGGAATTATGGGGCCGGATGGAGGCACACCAGAAAAACCGGTTGGCACCGTTTGGATTGCCGTAGCGAACAAAGAAGGGAAAGTAAAAGCGCAGAAATCCAACTTTCGTTTTGACCGTGGCCGCAACGTGGAATTAACCGTGCACACGGCCTTGAACATGCTGCGCAAGGCCGTGCTGGAAGACGCGGAAAACGATTAACTGCGTTTGCTTATTTTTGGGCGCTGAAAAATTTCAGCGGAACGATTGCTTGCTATTCATTTTGCTTCCACTTTTTGTTCAGCATTGTTCTGAACCCTGAAGAGTGCGACGCAACGGACGCTGATAGTAGCAATGCCGCTGGGTTCAAAATGTAAAACGTAGAATATAAAATCTAAAATGTAAAAGGCGGAGCGTTTGACCGAAAGAACCCCGAACCTCAAACTTCAAACCTCAAACTTATTTATGGCGACTGTTGACCTGGTAATGCCGAAGATGGGCGAAAGCATCATGGAAGCAACGATTTTAAAATGGCTTAAAAAGCCCGGCGACGCGGTAAAAATGGACGAAACCGTGCTGGAAATTGCTACTGACAAAGTGGACACGGAAGTGCCCTCGACGGCGGAAGGCGTGCTGGATGAAATTCTTTATAACGTGAACGATGTTGTGCCGATTGGAGCGGTGATTGCGCGGGTGAGAACGGGAGCGGATAGTCAACAGTCCGCTGTCAATGGTCCACAGACAACGCCGCAAACCGAAACTTCTTTTCAGCATTCCACCGAAAGCCAAAAACCGGTAAACGAACAACGGCCAACGGCCAACGATCATCGAACAGCGGCCAGCGAAGCCTCGAACGATAAACTACAAACCACAAACAAATTTTATTCGCCGCTTGTGCTAAACATTGCCGCACAGGAAGGCATCAGCATGTCGGAGTTGGAAAACATCCCAGGCACTGGTGCAGAGGGCCGCGTTTCAAAGAAGGACATTCTACAGTACGTAAGCCACAAGCGCAGCGACAAAGTTGGCGAACCGGCTGAAAGAGTTGAACACGCCGAGCACAAAGCACAACACGAAACGCGGCAGGAGATGGTGATCCCAATAGAGAGGGTGGAACAAAAAGAAGGGCCGCAGAACAACCAGCTTGCAACTTACACCGGCAACGTGGAGATCATTGAGATGGACCGCATGCGCAAGCTTATTGCCGACCACATGGTGCGCAGCAAACACACGTCGCCGCACGTCACATCGTTTACCGAAGCCGACGTAACCAACCTGGTGATGTGGCGCGAAAAAGTAAAGAAGGATTTTGAAAAGCGTGAAGGCACGAAGATCACGTTCACCCCTTTGTTTGTTGAAGCGATCATCCGTTGCATCAAACGCTTTCCGCTTATCAACAGTTCGGTTGACGGCAACAGGATCATTGTCAAAAAAGACATCAACATTGGCATGGCTGCGGCCTTGCCAAACGGCAACTTAATTGTCCCCGTGATTAAAAACGCCGATGGTTATAATTTGGTTGGCTTGGCCAAGCAAGTGAACGGTCTGGCCGACAATGCACGCAACAACAAACTAAAACCGGAAGATATTTCCGACGGTACGTTTACGCTGACAAACGTTGGGACGTTCGGAAGCTTAATGGGCACGCCGATCATTAATCAACCACAAGTGGCGATACTGGCCGTTGGCGCCATTAAAAAACGCCCGGTGGTGATTGAAACGCCGCAGGGCGATAGTATTGCCATCCGCCACATGATGTATTTGTCCATGAGTTACGATCATCGCATTGTGGACGGAAGTTTGGGTGCAACGTTCTTAACGGCTGTGGCGAATGAGTTGGAAAGGTTTGATGTGAACCGGCAGTACTAAGGCGGAAAGTTTTCATCCATACAGAAAATATTCGGCAGCGTTTGGCTCTGTGTTCGTGAGTTTCAATGAAAACCGGAGTAGATTGGTAAATTCATTAAGCTCCAATCCAAACAATTGTTTATGCCTGTACGTTTTACGCTGCTGTGTTTTTTGTTTGCTATTAGTTGCAAATCTAAACTTCTTGACGATGAGCAGTATCACAGCCAAGTGCTTGTAGATACTACCCGTCGTGCCGTTCTTTACGCAGAAGATAGCCGCGCAAAAGGAAACAGAAAGGAGCCTTTTCTTACCAATCTTTCACGGTTAATGAGTTTACCTGCGATCAACAAAGGAACAAGTGAAGAGTACATCCGGATTTGGTTTTGGAATCTTCCTTCGCCCGACTTTGTAGTTGGCATTCGGAAACAAGGAAGCCAAGGAAGTTTGGAGGTATGCAGTTTTGGTAGTTCAGCTAATGGTGATTCCGTCATTATTTATAGCAAACGCCTAGGAGTACTGCCGAAATCAGGATGGGTTGCTTTCGCTGATTCATTGCGGCAATTAGGAGTTAGCAATATGCCGGGGTACAACGAGGAATTGAAAAAGAAAGGTAGTGTTGCGTGTCATGGAGCCTTCGTAAATTTTGAAGTTTCATCCCAAGATGCTTATCGTTATTATGAATATCTTGACCCGTATTTTTATCGCTTTGTTGATTCTAACTCCAGCCGGATAGACCAATTCTTGTTGTATTTAAACAGAGAACTAAATCTGCAAGTTTACCAACCTGCTTCTAAACTTTTTTTAGAGCCTTAGCGATAATATCGGCACAATGTTCTGAGACCGTGGGTGATTCTATTCAGCTGCGTAATTTCTAAAAACTTACTCCACAAACTTCGCCACCTTGCCGTTGCTTCCGGCAAGGTAAACCGCTGTTCCGTCCTTTGCTTTTCGCACAACGTGATAGCCTTCTTTGCTGAGCAGGCTCCAGGTTTCGCCGCCGTCGGTTGAGTAATCAACGCTGCTGGTGCCGCAGGTAACCAAATGCTTTTCGGTGATGTATTCCACGCAGCTTTTGTAGCCGTGCGGCGGCGCCTTCGGCGCTGTCCAACTCTTGCCTCGATTGTTCGAATAAAAACAATTGTTTAGCGATGAACTGTCCTTGCTAAAGTCGCCGCCTACGACAATCATCTTCTTGCCGCCGTTTTCTTTTTTGTTGTCCCAGACCGCAATTGAATTGGCGCCGGTAGTTTCTTTCCCCTGCACAATCGGCAACCTGATTTTATCGGCCCGAATGAAAACATTTGACGATGCACCGCCGGTTACAAAAACAGCTTCGTCCCGGTCCAGTGCACGAACGTTGGTGCCGCTTGCCGCGAAGCAGGCTTCGTCTTTTTCGGCTTTGGGTTTGTATTGCTCGGGAAGTTCTTTCCAGGAATAGCCGCCGTCGAAGGTGCGGGCAATAAAAATTTTGCCGTCAATCGGGTCGCCTACCACAATGCCCGATTCGCTGTTCCAGAATTCCATTGCATCGAGGAACATACCGGGCTTGTGATTTTCGTACACCACTTTCCAGTTGTAGCCGCCATCGGTTGTGCGCAAAATATAAGCAGGCGTATCCACTGACATGACAATGGCCGTTGCGCCGTCGAAGGCTTCAATGTCGCGGAAATCCGCCTTCTCAAATCCTTTTACCTGAAACCATTTCCAGTCTTTGCCGCCGTTGAGCGACGTGCCCACCGTGCCGTTGCTGCCGCTTACCCAAAGCACGTTGTCTGTGACCACGCTCAAGCCGCGCAGCGATGTTTTTTTGCCTGAGGTAAGCGCTTCGATTTTTGGTGTTTGTGCAAAGGATGTTAAGGCAACAAGGAAGGAGAGAAGAAAACAAAGTTTTTTCATCGGTGTCCTGATTTGGGACAGCAAGATAGGCAACAGAAAAGTCAAAATTCAAAACGCAAAATTCAAAAGACCGTTACGCGAAGAAGATTTTTTGGCTTTTGATTTTTATTTTTGACTTTTAACCCAAACCTTTAGCCATGCCTTCGTTTGACATTGTTTCCAAAGTAGATGCACAAGCCCTCGACAACGCCGTGAACGTGACCAAAAAAGAAATCACAAACCGCTTTGATTTCAAAAATGCACACGTGGTGATTGACCTCAACAAAAAAGATTTCAAACTGAATCTTGAAACCGACGGCGACATGCAAATGCGCCAGTTGGTTGATGTGCTCATTAGCCGGGCGCACAAACAAGGCATTGCGCCGGAAGCCTTCGACACGTCGAAAGAAGGTCATCAAAGCGGTAAGGTTTGGAAAAAGGAAATTGACGTTCGCAACGGCCTCAAGCAGGAAGACGCAAAAAAAATTGTGAAGCTGATAAAGGACGGCGGCTTCAAAGTGCAGGCGTCTATCAACGACGACCTGGTGCGAGTAGCCGGCAAAAAAATTGATGACCTGCAAAGCGTTATTCAAGCCTCCAAAGGATGGGACCTAGGCCTTCCGTTACAGTACGAGAACATGCGAAGCTAAGAGAGGCCGCCGCCCGCTTTCAACAAGGGCTTAACAAATTTTCTTTCCCGCAGCTTCGTTTTTAAAGCTCGTTTCCCTACTTTTGCGCCTTCAATCAAGCAACAACAACCGCAGTTAAATAAATTTTTATGAAAAAGGATCTTCATCCCGCCAACTACCGTTACGTGATTTTCAAAGACATGAGCAACGGTTACAGCTTTTTAAGCCGCTCTACGGCTGCCAGCAAAGAAACCGCTAAATGGGAAGACGGTAACGAATATCCCCTGATTAAGTTGGAGATTTCCAATACTTCGCATCCTTTCTTTACCGGCAAAAACGTATTGGTTGATACCGCCGGCCGTATTGACAAATTCAACAAAAAATACGCGAAGAAGTAATTCTTTCGTTCAAAACATACTCGTCCCGTTTGCCTTAGGCGAACGGGATTTTCTTTTTGGGCCTGTGCCGTTCAGGCTCCGTTCTTTTCCTTTCCGTTTTACGCATACCTTCGGCTCTTCAAATTTTACGGTCAAACCCTCTTTGCCATGCGTAAAATTGTATTCACCGAAGAGTTTTGCAACCCCCGAAACCTTTTTCCCTTCACGCTTACCCGCCAGGTGCAGGACATTCGCGTGGGTATTTTAACCATCCGGGAGAAATGGGAACTTTATCTCAATTGCCCTTCTTTTGACAAGTTTGAAGACGATTACAAGGATTTGGAACGGGCCGTTCGGCTTGACGAAAAGACGATTGGCAAGGACACAATTTATCTTGTTCACGGCAATGTACTGCCGACGAAAAAGATAATCAAGCAGGTCAAAAAATTAAAAGCCGGTGAATTTTTGTCGGTGCCCGAAAAGGAAAGTTTTGTGTATTGTGTTTCAAGAGCGGAAGTGATTGACGAGCACAACATCAAAGTAGGAAAGCCGGTTGAAATTGACGAAGAACTCAACGAAATAAAAGCACCGTGGAATATTTTTGGCCTCAACGCCCGTGCCATTGCACAGGATTTTGAACTGCTTACAAGCGGTCGCAAGCCGGAAAAAATTTCTGCTACCAACAACGTCTGTGATCCCGCTAATATTTTTATTGAAAAAGGCGCAACGGTAGAATGTTGTTTTTTGAATGCGCAGGCTGGTCCAATCTACATCGGGAAAGACGCGGTGGTCATGGAAGGCTCATTGCTTCGCGGGCCGGTTGCCGTTTGCGACGAGGCCGTGGTGAAAATGGGTACACGGCTTTATGAAGGCACAACCGTCGGGCCCAAATGTACCGTTGGCGGCGAGATAAAGAACTCTGTTTTGTTTGGTTATTCAAACAAGGCGCACGACGGTTACATGGGCGATTCAGTGGTAGGAGAGTGGTGTAACTGGGGCGCAGGCACGTCCAATTCCAATCTAAAAAATACCGCATCGGGCATTATTGTCTGGACGCCGGATGGGCCGGTAAATGTGGGCTTAAAATGTGGTGTGTTTATGGGCGATTATTCCCGCACCGCCATCAATACTTCCATCAATACCGGAACAGTGGTTGGCGCTTGCGCCAACGTTTACGGCAACGGCTTAACGCCAAAATTCATTCCTTCCTTTTCCTGGGGCAGCGACGGATTGCAACGCTATGAATTGGACAAAGCATTGGTTGACGTCAATAACTGGAAAATTTTGAAAGGGAGTGCGTTGACGTCTTCAGAAAAAATTATTCTCAAACATATCTTTGAACACTACTAAAATTATGTTCACTTGTTCACCGGTTCATGTGTTCACTTGTTCGTTGTAATGGTTAGAAACGCTTTGTGATCGCAAGAACAAGCACGTTTGAATGGTTGTACGCCAACAAGTGAACACGTGAACAAGTAAACACGTAAACTTTAATCTTATGCGTAAACAAATTGCCGCGGCCAACTGGAAAATGAATCTTACACTCGACAAAGCAGAAGCCTTGCTCGATGGAATTTTATCGGAGAATATAAACCCAACCGAAAACGGACAGGTCGTTGTTGCCGTGCCTTTTCCTTACCTGATAATGGTCAACGAAAAAGTTGCCAAACGAAAGGGCTATGCCGTTGCCGCCCAAAACTGCGGCAACAAAAAAAGCGGTGCCTATACCGGCGAAGTTTCGGTGGAGATGCTTTCGTCTATTGGCGTTGAATACTGCATCGTCGGCCACAGCGAACGAAGAGAATATTACGGCGAGATTGACGAGATACTGCAACAAAAACTTGTCCTCTGTCTGGACGAAAACATTACACCAATTTTTTGCTGCGGCGAGGCGCTGGACGTTCGGGAAAAAGGAAAGCAAAACGATTTTGTAAAGACGCAAATGGAAAAAGCTTTGTTTGATTTTTCAGCAAGCGAACTGAAAAAAATCGTGATTGCTTACGAACCCATTTGGGCCATCGGCACAGGCAAAACGGCCACTTCGGAACAGGCACAACAAATGCATGCTTTTATCCGTTCTGTATTGGCCGGCAAGTGGGGCGAAGACGTGGCGCAAGACGTAACGATTTTATACGGCGGCAGTGTAAAGGCTTCCAACGCAGAAGAACTCTTTCACTCGCCGGATGTTGACGGCGGCTTGGTTGGTGGTGCTTCGCTCAACGCGGCAGAATTCATTCAAATCATAAAAGCCTTAAAGCATTAAGCCCGTCCAGCAATACCAGATTGTTGTCGTCCAGAAAAATCACTTACTCCTGCGCTTTTTAAGCCTGCGGCTGGTGGTGAACGGCATGCACATTTATCCATTGAAAAAAGGTAAGCCCGTTGTAGTTACTGTGCCCACCAATCCGGCGCGGCTTGTGGTAACCGATGGTTTTCACATTACCGCGCCGGTGCAAATAAATTACGCTCCGCAGCGTACGCGTTATTTTGCCATTGCGTGCATTGTTGAAAACGATGTGTTGATTGGCGGTGCAATTTTCATGATGATGCTTTTTTTTATGGGCCTGTCGTCTGGCCTGGTGGTTCTTTGGTTGTTCAGCATTACGCCTCTCCTTTATCTTCTTTTTCTTTATTACATAAAACGAAGAGAATTTATTCGCATTCGGCCGGTGTAGATATGCAGAGGCGGCTGCATTGCTAAGCGTTAGCAATGATTTTTCCCGCTTTTTCAAAACCGTTTGCTTTTAATTTGTGCGACGGTTTCAAATCATTTGTGGCCAAACAAATCAAATGCTGATATCCGCCATTGTTCGTACGGTGTACCTGCTCCTGACCTTCCTCGCCGGGCTAGTGTTAAGCAAACTTGTGCTGCCCGGACAATTTGGAATTATTTCGCTGGTTATTTTAAATGCGTCTTTGTTGAGCATTGTTACCGGTTTAGGTACGGACAGCCTTCTTCTTCACAAGGTGACCAATAACAAATGGGGGTTTAGCCAAGCCGCACAATTCACCCTTGGTGCGGTGGCCGTTCAGCTTGTTTTGTTTCTGGCATTGGAGTGTGGCAGCTTGTTGGTTTGGAAAAAAACCTTGCTTTCCGATGAAAGCTCTGCTGATTTCTGGACGGACATTTTATATTTTTTGGGACTGCTGCTTACCGAGAAATATTTAGCCCTTCTGTATGCCTTTCAAAAAGCCCGTCTTGCAAATGTTTTTTTGACAATTGTTGCTCTGTTTTACTTGGTTGTTTTGTTGTTGCTTTCGTTTGTTGCGAAGGCGGACTTTGCAACGGTTATGGAGTTGTTTGCGCTGCAAAGCTTGTTGCAAGGTCTTGGACTGTTGTCTATTTTGTATCGGTATTACAAAACGGAGGAGAAGCAAATCTTCAAACTCGTTGAATTTGCGCAGGCGCTGAAATTGTCTTCTGTGGTTATGATAACGAACGTCATTCAGCTTTTGGCTTACCGGATAGATTTTTGGCTGATTAAATATTTTCACGGAAATGCTGATGTAGGTGTTTATGCAATCGCAAACAAGTTTACGAACCTTGTTTGGGTAGTTCCCAACATTATGGCACAACTGCTGGTCCCAAAATTTGCACAGTTGTCGAAAAGCGAAGTATCAAAAATTTTCAGCACGGCCTTTTACGGCAATTTAGTTGGTGCAGCGGCTGCGTTGAGCGGCGCAACCATCATTTATTTCTATTACCTGAACCCTGCGTACCGAATTGGATTACCCGCGTTCTTCCTGATGATGCCGGGTTATTTCTTTTGGGCGGCCGTTATTTATTACGGTGCTTATTTTTCCTGGTCCGGAAGATTTACGGATAACCTGCTTTGCAGTTCCTGTTGTTTTGTATTGGTCTTATTCGCCGACATGCTGCTGATTCCTCGCTTTGGTATTAGCGGAGCGGCGTGTGCCAACTCGTTTGCTTACACACTCGTTTTTATACTCTATCTTTTCCTTTTAAGAAGCCGGTTTTCGTTTACGTGGAAATCTCTATTATTGCCCCCGCAAAAAGGCCTCTTAAAACTTCTAAAGTCAGTTGCCGGTTGAAAAACATACAATCATCTTATGTTTTATGGTTGCCTTCGTGGTACCCAAATAAAGCTGAGCCTTACAACGGCGATTTTATTCAACGGCACGCAAGGGCTGTTTCGTTAACGGAGAAAGTGCATGTTATTTATGTGATGCGGGACCCGTCGGCCGCGATTACTTCCAGTATATTAACCGAAACAAAATCCGAAGGCGAATTAAAAGAAACGCTGATCTATTATTACCTGCGGCCAATGAAATTCAAATGGCTGGAAAGGTTGTTGTCGTTTCGGATTTACGTGAGGTTATACAAGGCGGCTGTGTTAAAATGCCTGAAAGAGGAAGGAAGACCAAAACTTGTGCATCTGTACATTGCATTCAAAGCCGGTGTGATTGCGCTGTGGCTTAAAAAGCGTTTCGGACTGGCGTATGTTCTTTCGGAACAATGGACGATTTATTTACCCGGAGCGGAACCCGGTTTTCCCAACCTTCCTTTTTCCAACCGCTATCTCATTAAAAAAATTATGAGACAGGCTGCTGGCGTAATGGTCGTATCGGATTATTTGGGTCAACGGCTTCAACAACTTTTTGGGGTTTCCAAGCCCGCAGTTATTCCAAATGTAGTTGACGAAAAGATATTTTTTTACAGGAAAGAGAGCAGTCATTCCGCAAACCGTTTTGTTCACGTATCTACGTTAACCTATCAAAAAAACCCCGAAGCCATTGTTGAGGCATTCTCAATTTTGAAACAGAAAGGCTGTTTGTTTACACTTGACGTTATTGGTCCGCAAATGCCCGGATTGAAGGCGCTGGTGCGCCGGTATGGTTTGGAGAATGATATATTTTTTCGTGGTGAAATGCCGCAAGAGCAGTTGGTTAAATTTGTGCAAAACGCCGATGCCTTGATTCTTTATTCGCGTTACGAAACGTTTGGTTGCGTGTTGATTGAGGCAAACGCCTGTGGAGTTCCTGTAATCGTCAGCGACATTCCCGTTTTGCGTGAAAACGTAACGGACGGCTTCAACGGAATGTTTGCGGCTGCCGAAAATGGGGTTGCGCTCTCCGATCAAATCCTTTATTTCATTCAAAACAAAACGCAATTCGACAAAGAGGAAATAGCCGGTTACACAATTAAAAAATTTAATTATACTCGTATAGGAGCGCAGTTTGAAGTATGGTACAAAGAACATGCGGCGGATTGCTAAACGGGTTGATATTTAGAATGGCATGATGATAAACATCCAACCAATAGCGAAGTTTAAACAACTGTGGTGCCTTTTGCTTTTGCCTGTTTTTTTCCTGCTTCACGGCTACAACGAGAATTTTGGATTGCTTTCGCTATTGGTTGTGTTTCGGTTGTTTCTCTTTTATGCGCTGATAACCGGTGGCGTGGCGGCCATTGCTGTTTTGTTGTTGCGGTCACCGGCAAAAGCAACCGCTTTTTCTTTTTTTCTCTTGTTTCTCTTTTTTTTCTTCGGCGCTTTTCACGACGGGTTAAAGTCAATCGCGGGGAACCGTTTTATCAGTTCGTATAAGTTTTTATTGCCCTTTTTGTTCATTCTTGTTGTTAGCGTTTTTCTATGGCTTAAACGAACGCGGTACCAACCGCAACGGCCGGTGGTGTACGTTCGCAATTTGCTTGGTGTTTTGGTTGTTTTTGAACTGATAATGATGGTGTACGCTGCACTGAGCGGAAAAGCCGAAGAAAACAATTTGGCGGCAGGGCACAATGCGTGGCGGCAAAACACTGCATGCGAGGTAGAAAAGCCCGATATTTTTTTTGTAGTGTTCGACGGTTACACAAGTTCGCAGTGTTTGAAAGAAGAATTTAGCTACGATAACAGCCCGACAGATTCTACTTTTCAGGCAAACCATTTTTTTGTATCCAAGTCATCGCGAAGCAATTACAACGCGACACCCTTTTCGCTTTCGTCAACATTTGAGGGGCAATACCTTAAACCCGCACTGGAAAAAGACAAGGTAACCAGCAAAACTTTTGTACAAGCGATGGAAACCTTTCGGAACAATCATTTGCTTTCCTTTTTAAAGAAGCAGGGATACGGCGTAAAAAATTTTGGGTGTTTCGATTTAAAAGATGCTCCTTTAAAGACAGACCCTTATTTCAAAGACGCTTATTCGAAGCAAATTGACGATCAAACGCTTTATTCGAGAATTAAACGAGACATTGGCTGGAATTTTACCGTTAAGAATATTTTTACCGGTACTTCCCGCATTCCTGAAAGCTACAGGCAAAACAAGGCGTATCATCTTTACCGTAACAATTATAATTGGCAGGCTTTGCTTAAAGAGTTGCAGACCGAAGCAGAGGCGCCGCGATTCGTTTACGTGCACCTGATGTTGCCACATGAACCATTTTATTTAAACGGGGACGGAAAGGAAGTTCCTGATACGGTGGTGCGCACGCTGAAAGAGGCCTATCTTGAACAAGTCAAATTCTCCAACGTATTGCTAAAACAGCTAATTCCAATTGCCGCGGCAAAGAGCCACCGGCCAAAAGTGGTAATGATAGAAGGCGACCACGGGTTTCGGGACTACGATTCGGTTACCAATCGCAACAAGGAATTCATGAACCTGAACGCCTATTTCTTTTCTGATCAGGATTACAACCGGCTTTACGACGGCATCAGCCCGGTCAATTCCTTTCGCGTGGTACTGAATAAATATTTTTGCCTGTCTTACCCGATGTTAAGAGATAGTAGTGTTTACCTGATCAACAACTAATTTGTTTTCCAAGTGTGCTGCTTGTACGCAAGCCATAGCCTTAACAAAATTATTCAGCTTTCAGTAGGTCTGTTTGCACGTGAGCCTTATCTTTGCGCCTCTTCTGTAAAAAGAAGACATTGCTCCAAAAAGGCTCCCTAAGTTTCTCCCGGTGGAGAACGCCTCAAGGGCTGAACAATAAAGCATTTTAAAATGCCAAAGGTTAAAACAAACTCCAGTGCCAAAAAGCGTTTCAAAGTAACGGGCACGGGTAAGATCACACACCAGAAATCTTTCAAGCGTCACATTCTCACTAAAAAATCAAAAAAACGGAAACGGGCTTTGCGCAAAGACGGCACCGTAGCAAAAGCAAATCTTGATTTTGTAAAACGCTTGTTGCGCCTGAAATAAGCGATCAGCTTTCAGCAATCAGCAATGAGCCGGTGGCAGATTCGAAACTTAAAACTTAGAACTTAAAACTTATTTTATATGCCTCGTTCCGTTAACGCCGTTGCTTCCAGAGCACGGAGAAAAAGAATTTTAAAACAAGCCAAGGGCTTTTACGGCAAGCGTAAAAATGTTTACACCGTTGCCAAAAACGTAGTGGAAAAAGGAATGACCTACAGCTACGTGGGCCGCAAACTGAAGAAAAGAGAATACCGCCGTTTGTGGATTGCCCGTATCAACGCGGCCGTTCGCGAAGAAGGTTTAACGTACTCGCAATTCATAAACCTGCTGAACCAAAAAGGCATCACGCTTGACCGCAAGGTGTTGGCTGATTTGGCGATGAACAACGCCGAGAGCTTTAAGGCTTTGGTTGCACAGGTAAAGTAGAAGTAAGGTTGGCAGGAACTGTTAGGATTCTGCATGAAATACATTAAAGCCCTTCAGCCGAAGGGCTTTTTCATTTCCTGAAAAATCATTTTACTCCTGTTAATCGTAGTTCTATATATTTTTGCCCATCTTAAAACCGAACAACCCATTCGCCTGTCAATGAACAATACCTACATTGATCTCGTTCAGCAAACGTTTAATTTTCCCCAGGAAGGATTGCTTGTAAAAGATGGTTATCTGCAGTTTAACGGCCTCGATTTGAAAGCAATCATCGAAAAGTACGGCACGCCGCTCAAGCTTTCTTACCTGCCAAAGATTGGTATGCAGATAAACAAGGCGAAAGACATGTTTGCCAAAGCCATAAAAAAGCACAAGTACGAGGGGCAGTATTTTTATTGCTACTGCACCAAAAGCTCACACTTCAGCTTTGTGGTGGAAGAAGCCCTGGAGCACGACATTCATTTGGAGACATCCTACGCTTACGACATTGAAATTATAAAGAAGTTGTACGAGAAGCGGAAGATTACCAAAGACATTTACATCATTTGCAACGGTTTTAAACAAAAGGGTTATACACGCCGCATTGCGCAACTTTTGAACAGCGGCTTTAAAAACGTGGTGCCTGTTTTGGACAACAAAGCAGAGTTGCAAGCTTATCGCCGTTCGGTGAAAGTTCCGTTTAAAGTGGGCATTCGTGTGGCGGCGGAAGAAGAACCGACCTTTCCATTTTACACGTCACGTTTGGGCATTCGGGCCAAAGACATTCTTGAGTTTTACGTAGATAATATTGAAGGCTACGAGGACAAGTTTCAACTCAAGATGCTGCATATTTTTTTGAACAAAGGCATCAAGGACGACATTTATTACTGGTCGGAGCTGAACAAGATCATCAACCTTTATTGCCAGCTTAAGAAGATTTGCCCTGAACTGGATTCGCTCAACATTGGTGGTGGCTTTCCCATCAAGCACTCGCTTGGTTTCGAATACGATTACCAGTTCATGATTAACGAAATCGTAAGCAACATCAAAGCCGCGTGTAAACGAAACAAAGTGCCCATGCCGAACATTTACACGGAGTTTGGAAGTTACACGGTAGGAGAGAGCATGGCGCACATTTACAGCGTTATTGGCGAGAAGGTGCAGAATGACCGTGAAAACTGGTACATGATTGATTCGTCTTTCATCACCACCTTGCCCGATACCTGGGGCATTGGCGAAAAATTCTTAATGCTGCCCATTAACAAGTGGGAGAATGAATATCAGCGAGTAGTACTCGGCGGCATTACCTGCGACAGCCACGATTATTACGATTCGGAAGAGCACATCAACGAAGTGTTTTTGCCCAAGTTGGCCGGCGAAGAGCCTTTGTACGTTGGCTTCTTTCACACCGGTGCTTACCAGGATCAAATCAGCGGTTACGGCGGCATTAAACATTGCCTGATTCCTTCGCCCAAACACGTGATTATTGAACACGACAAAAACGGAAAGTTGATTGATTGGGTTTATGCGAAAGAGCAATCGGCGCAAAGCATGTTGAAAATTCTTGGTTACATCAAATGAGCTTTCACAAGGCCACATAAAAAATCCCGCTCAACGGCGGGATTTAATTTTTTAGTTTCCCAAGACTCTTCTTCGTGCCTCTTCTCGTGATCCCTGGGCCTCTTGCGGAGGTCTTTGATACGTTCCTTTATTCGGCTGGCTGTACACACGGTTTCCGTATCCGCGGTAAACCCGGTTGTTCCAACCGTTGTAAGGATAAGAATAATAACCTCTGTTATAGCCGTTAGTCACGTCGTAATAACGGCCGGTAGCGGGGTTTCTTTCCAAAATCACGGTTCCGTAATAAGGATCCTCAACGTAAACACGATCTCCAACCCTGCGGGTTACAGCGCCGTCGAACTCATCGTCGTACACTCTTTGTGTTGTTGTACAACTGGCGAAAACGATCGCCGCAACAAATAAAGTCAATAAATATTTCACAGCTTTCATATAACACCTCGTTTTCTTTATTACCGACAAATAACCCGCCATTATTGGTTAAAAAGCATTGCCCGGCGCGGGTTTCAATGATATTAACAAAGCGGTGTCTGCTGCATAGCGGTGAAGAATATGTAAACGCACTAAAGGAGATGTTAACCTTTCAAGCGGTACTTTTTGTTCACTTTGGGGCTGTTAAAATAGCGGTTCAGTTCCTCTTCTGACAGGTCATTTGTCAGTTCGATGGGAACGTCAATAAGCTGCATCTGCACTTGTTTCAGTTCGTCTTTCAACTTGGCAGTTTTGCGCAAAATATCCGGATCTTTTTTGCCCACAAGCTGGTTTTCCTGACGCATGTATTCGAGCCGTTTAATGTTTGAACGTATTTGCGATGCTTGGTTTTGATCAACGGCCTTGGTGGGCACAGCGGCCTCTTTAATGGGTACCAGCGCAAGGCCCACGCTCGGCAATATCTTTCCCGTACGCTGCGAGCCCTGGTCGCTTGACGTTGACAAAATAGTTCCTGTTAGCGAGGTAGAAGCCGAGGTCAGGTCAAAGGTGGTTCGGGCGCCTTTGGTTTTCCGCAGCTTTTGATCCAATTGAAGAAAGGTGAATTTCAATTGCAAAACGTAACGGTCAACATTTTTTGCGGCTTGCTGAAACTCCTCTACGGCCACCGGATAATTCAACGCATCGCGAACGATAATGCGCACTGTCGCGGTGTCCTTAAAACCCATCTTGGTCGTTCCGATAAAGCTTAACAGAATGTTTTTTGCTTTGCCTGTGTCCGATTCTTTCGCTACGTCATAATCCGGCGTCCAGTTAAATTCATCGCCGCATTTTTGAACAACGCTGTAATCTTTGATTGGCAACGATGACGTCATCAAAATGGACTCAATCGGGAAACTGCCTGTTTCGCACATGATGCGGAAGCTAACGGGTTCGCCTTCTTCTACCCAAATGTTGCCGTAAACCGTAGGCTTTAGTTTGGAAGGAACAATGTCGGTGTTAAAGAAAACAACGCTAAAACTTGTGTCCACTCTTTCTTTCGGGTCGTTGAGGTTTTGAACCCCGGCCATCACCTTGTAAGGCACGTCGTATCTTAATTTTCCAGAAAGAAAATAAGCTTTGTCAGCCCTGAACGTTATAAGTCCGTTGTCCTTGCCAATCTTCAACCCGACCGGCGCATTTTTCAGGAACCAGAAATAGTTGTCTGGATTTTTATTGATCTGCAGTTGATAGCTTAATGTAGAGTCAACGTGCAGGGTGAAATAAGGATTAAGATTTATGATGCGCAAGGGTATATCCGGCGGCGGCACAAGAGTATCCGGACGAAAAAGAATGGCTGTGTCTTGTGCCCTCGCACAAAAAAATGCAACAAGAAAAAAGAAAGACAAAAATGGTTTTCGCATGGCTTATGACAAACTTGGCGCAAAGTAAACTGAAAATAGAAAACCCCCGTAGAAACGGGGGTCGTTAAACCAAAACCAACTGCTTATGAGAAAATCGTTATTGAATCGAAATTTGTTTTGTTGCGGGTTTGACTTCTTCTTTCTTCGGAAGGTTTAGCGTCAAAACACCATTAACATATTGTGCAGAGATTCCATCCGCGTTAATTTTTTCATCCAATGTGAAAGAGCGTTTGAATGATTGAAATTTAAATTCCTTGCGCACAAATTTTTCTCCTTCGTTTGCAACCTCTTCGTTTTTCTCCGCTGAAATTGTCAACAAATTGTCATCAATTTTTACGGAGAAATCTTCTTTCTTCATGCCCGGCGCAACCAATTCCAGCACATATTCTTTTTCTGTTTCGCGGATATTTACAGGTACCGGATTTTTCAAATCTTCCTTATACAAAGACGGCATTTGCGGTAAAACGTCGCTTAGCAAATTGTTAAAAGAAGCGTAGCCGTTCGGTCTGTTTTGAAAGCGTACAAGCGTCATAATAAATCAGGTTTTATAATTAATAATTTTTGAATTCACTTCTTGTTTTTCAAACGCTGTACCAGTGCAAAAAATCGTGCAAACGCCTGCCATAAGTGCGTTTTAGCCAACTTAATACTGCCAGATTGTAAGAAAAGCTAAGATTGACTTGCTATTGTTGCAGTTTCGTAGATTTGCGAAAATTTTTTACACATGTATCCAATTCAAATAGTACAACCCATGAAGGAAGAACTCACGGAAAATGGGTTTAAAGAAATGCTTAGCAGCACCGAAGTAGAAGAACAATTAAAGCAAGAAGGAACCACGCTGGTGATGATTAATTCGGTTTGCGGATGTTCTGCAGGCACCGCACGTCCAGGTGTTTTGATGGCCGTGCACAACGCAACCAAAAAACCCGATCATCTGACAACCTCTTTTGCGGGTTATGATACCGAGGCTATACAAACTTTGCGTCAACACTTGTTGCCTTATCCACCGTCTTCACCGGCCATTGCACTGTTTAAAAACGGCGAGTTGGTTCATTTCATTGAGCGTCATCAAATCGAAGGACGTTCGGCGCAAATGATTGCCAGCAACCTGATTCATGCCTTTGAGCAATATTGCAACTAAGCAAAAGCTTTTATCTGCTAAAGAGCTTCTCGTTCAAGGTTCAAAGTTGGTTTGATAAAGAATCAGTTTTGAACTTTGAACTTTTGAATTGTAAAACTCGCCAATGTATCCAAACCTCTACTACGTTTTCGAAGATTTTTTTGGTGTTAAGATTGGTTTTCTCCGTTTCATAAATTCGTTTGGTTTTTTTGTAGCGATTGCTTTTTTGGTGGCGGCTGCTTTGTTGTCAAAAGAGCTGCGGCGGAAAAGCGAACAAGGCCTGTTTAAGCCCACCGAACGCAAACTCGTTGTCGGTGGTCCGGCAACAACGACCGAACTGGTAGTGAATTTCCTTTTGGGATTTCTTTTCGGATTTAAAATATTGGCGCTTTTTCTCATCGGTTCTGATGCAGTGAAAGATCCGCAGGCATACATCTTTTCGGGTAATGGAAGCCTTTGGCTTGGCTTGCTTGCGGGTGGTTTGTTTGCTTGGATGAAATGGCGCGAACGCAAAAAGCAACAACTCAAAACTCCTGAGGAAAGAGTGGTTCGCATTTGGCCGCATGACCGGGTAGGAGAGATAACAGTCATTGCCCTGATCGTGGGACTTTTGGGTGCCAAACTGTTTGATATTTTCGAAAACTGGGATGATTTTCTAAACCACCCCTCAGATTATATTTTTTCAGGCGGCGGACTTACTTTTTACGGTGGCCTTATTTGCGCCGCCATCGCCATTGTTATTTACACCCGCAAGAACGGCTTCAGTGTGCGGCATTTGGCCGATGCCATTGCGCCGTCACTCATGATTGCCTATGCTATTGGCCGCATTGGTTGCCAAGTGGCAGGTGATGGTGATTGGGGCATTTACAACACAGCTTACAAAGTAGATGCAAACGACAAGATTGTTCTGGCTACTACAAGCGATTTTGGAGATACAGTTAAAGCGCATTCGGCTTATTTCTTTCAGCATTACGGGCGCCTTGATTCATTGCCTAATAGATCTTTCGAGAAGCCTTCAGTGCTTGGTTTTCTTCCCAATTGGATGTTTGCTTACGATTATCCACACAACGTAAATAAAATGGGCGTTCCAATTTCCGGTTGCAACGATATGTACTGCAATCGCCTTGCGGTTCCTGTTTTTCCAACACCCTTTTACGAAACGCTGATGTGTACCGCTTTGTTCTTTGTTCTTTGGTCGTTTCGCAAAAAGTTAAAGCTTGCCGGCAGCCTTTTTTGCCTTTACCTGATTTTAAACGGATTGGAGCGTTTTTTCATTGAAAAAATACGGGTTAATAACCGCCTTCATTTTTTCGGTCTTCATCCTACACAAGCCGAAGTTATTTCTTTGGGATTGGTCATTGCGGGCATTTTGATTTGGGTCATTCTTTCGCAAAAGAACCGGGCCATACCCAAAACGGTGTGAATAAAGTCTTGAAATCACCTCTCTTTATTACTGCGCAAGTCTTACGCAGTAACGGATGCGCTAAAAATTATGCATAGTACAATTTTTGCAGCAAAGAATTGTTGTAAATGGTTATGATGTTTGCGCTTTGCCGTTTACCTTTGCAGACAGTCTCGGACGGTATTAACTTATTTGTTGCAACTTTCTGCAATTGAACATTGTCATCTATTTATTCATTTAATAACAAGGAAATTCATTTATGAGGCAGCTTAAAATTGCTACCCAGATAACCAACAGGGATTCGCAAGCGGTCGAAAAATATCTTCAGGAAATCTCGAAAATACCGATGATTACGCCTGAGGAGGAAACGACTTTAGCGCAGCGGATTAAAATGGGCGACCAACGAGCACTGGACAAACTGGTTCAAGCCAACCTGCGGTTCGTGGTATCTGTGGCAAAGCAGTATCAACACCAGGGTTTGTCGCTCAGCGATTTGATCAACGAGGGCAATCTTGGTCTAATAAAAGCCGCCCAGCGTTTTGATGAAACCAAAGGTTTTAAGTTCATTTCTTACGCTGTGTGGTGGATTCGCCAGTCCATTTTACAGGCTTTGGCTGAACAAGGCCGCTTGGTTCGCTTACCCCAGAATAAAATCGGAACATATAATAAGGCTAACAAGGCCTATATGGCTTTTGAACAAGAACACGAAAGAGAGCCGTCCACCGAAGAATTGGCGGACATACTGGAGATGAGTGAGACGGAGATCAACAACATTTTTCAAAGCAATACCCGCCACACATCACTTGACGCACCGGTGCACGAAGCAGAAGATGTAGCGATGGGAGATTTGCTTGAGGGAAGCGACGATACAGATGAAGACGTGATGAAAGATTCGCTGCGCAACGAAATTCGCCGCGTATTGAAATCTCTCTCGCCAAGAGAAGCAGAGATTGTGAACGCTTATTTTGGTTTGGACGGCGAGAACGGAACCACCATTGAGCAGATTGGCCAGAAGTATGATTTGACAAAAGAAAGAATTCGCCAAATCAAAGAAAGAGCAATTAAACGCTTGCAAAAAGCCCGCTACAGCAGCGCTCTGAAAGCTTACCTGGGATAATTCTTTCGCCGCCGGCGAAGATTAAAATAGCAAATTGATGGGTTTAAACAGCCTTTGTCTTTGTTGACAAGGGCTGTTTCTTTATGCGTTTGCGGCAAGTGATTGTGAAGGTTGATCGTCCAAAAATGAATCGAGCATTTCTTCCTTCTCGGCCTGCGCTTCGTAGCGTTTGTATTGAATAAAAAACAAAGCGGAAACAATAAGTCCGAAGATCAGCGAGAGTTCATTAGGGGTAGCCATGCGTTTCAATTTTAATTCGTGAACAAGAATGGCTTTCCGTTCGGACTGGACAGTTTTTCTAGAACAAATGATTTGCCAGTTTAGACTGGTGCATCAAATTACGTGATTCTGTTCACGCAAGACAACAGAACTTTGCCCTTTGCTGCGTTTATTCAGTCGCCCGTGAAAATTGCGAAAGAATACGCAACTCTCTGGCTTAAACCGAACCTTTGACTCTAACCTTTTCTGCTTTCACTTATCTTCGCACCCGCTATGACACAAGAACAATTGAAAGATATGAGGGACCGCGTTCTCGTCCTGAGGAGGTTTCTTTGACGTCGCTAACCGCGAAGACAAAATTAGAAACGACAAGCAACTATCGCTTTCGCCCGGCTTTTGGGATGATAATGCCCGTGCCACATCTATCTTAAAAGAAATTAAGCTGAACGAGTATTGGGTTAATCTTTACGAGCAGGTAGAAACTGCCGTGGAAGATTTTGCCGTGCTCTTTGAGTTTTGGAAAGAAGGCGAAGGAGCAGAAGAGGACGTGAAGGGGGCTTACGACAAGGCCATAGATGCTATTGAAGAAGCTGAATTTAAAAGTACGCTCAATCAACGCGAAGACGAATTGACGGCGGTGCTGCAAATCAACTCAGGCGCCGGTGGAACGGAAAGCCAGGACTGGGCCGAGATGCTGGCACGCATGTACCGTATGTACGGTGAGAAACAGGGCTGGAAAGTTGATATTTTAGATTGGGTGGACGGTGACGGTGCCGGAATAAAAACCTGCACGATACAGTTTGAAGGACCTTTTGCCTATGGCTTCTTAAAAGCGGAAAGCGGGGTTCACAGGCTTGTGCGTATTTCTCCCTTTGATTCCAACGCCCGCCGCCACACTTCTTTTTGCTCCGTGTTTGTTTATCCCTTGGTAGATGATACGATCAATATTGAAATTAAGCCAGCCGATGTAAAGATGGAAACTTCTCGCAGCGGCGGCGCCGGTGGCCAGAACGTAAACAAGGTGGAAACGAAGGTTCAGTTGACCCACATCCCGACAGGCATTGTAGTTGTTTGCCAGCAGGATCGTTCGCAACTTGGAAACAGGGAAAGAGCAATGGAAATGTTGCGCAGCCGCTTGTTTGAATTGGAGCTTCGCAAGCGAAACGAAGCCAAAGATGCTGCCAACGCAAACAAGAAAAAAATCGAATGGGGTTCGCAAATTCGCAGCTATGTTTTTCATCCGTATAAGATGATTAAGGATCACCGCACCGATTATGAAGTGGGCAATGTTGGTCCTGTAATGGATGGAGACCTGGACGGTTTTATAAAGGCGTATTTGATGATGGAAAAAGAAGCGGAAGCGTAAATCAATTCAGAATTAAAATTTAAAATTATTTATGAGCATCGGCACATTTTCATATCCCATCCCGATCAATGAACCCGTTCATTCTTATGCTCCCGGTTCTGCGGAAAGGGAAGCATTGAAAAGGACTCTAACGCAACTAAAGAGCGAACAGATTGACGTGCCGATGTACATCGGCGGTGACGAAGTGCGTACGGGCAAACTTGTTGCGTTGAATCCGCCGCACGAGAAAAAATTTCTTCTCGGTCATTATCACGCAGGGAACGAAAGTCATGTACGGCAAGCCATTGATTGCGCACTCGAAGCAAAGGAAGCCTGGGCAAACATGAACTGGGAAGATCGTGCCGGTATCTTTTTAAAAGCCGCTGAACTCATTTCTACTAAGTACCGCTATCACATGAATGGCACAACCATGTTGGGCCAAAGCAAAAATGTTTACCAAGCCGAGATTGACAGCGCTTGCGAGTTGATTGATTTTCTTCGTTTCAACGTTCATTTCTTAAGCGAGATATACAAGCAACAACCCATTAGCGCAGCGGGTATGCACAACCGCACTGAGTGGCGGCCGTTAGAAGGTTTTGTGCTTGCCATTACGCCGTTCAACTTTACGGCCATTGGTGGCAATCTGCCAACGAGTGCTGCGCTTTGCGGAAACGTTGTAGTGTGGAAGCCGGCGCACACGCAAGTTTATTCGGCGCAAATGTTCCTGCGCATTTTAAAAGAAGCGGGCTTGCCTGATGGCGTTATCAATCTTATTTATGTTGATGGTCCTACACTTGGCAAGGTTTGTTTTTCGCACCGCGATTTTGCCGGTGTTCATTTCACAGGTTCAACGGGTGTGTTTAACCAAATGTGGAAGACGATAGGAGAGAATGTATCCAATTATAAAAGTTATCCACGCATTGTTGGCGAAACCGGCGGGAAAGATTTTGTGATTGCACACAGTTCTGCCGACCCGCAAGTAGTTGCCACGGCTTTGCTTCGCGGTGCGTTTGAATACCAGGGGCAGAAATGTTCCGCGGCATCAAGGGCTTATCTTCCTTCAAACATTGCGGAAGAAGTAAAGCAGTTATTAATTGCCGGTGTTAGTTCTTTCAAAATGGGAAGCGTTGAAGACTTCGGCAATTTTATCAACGCCGTGATTGACGAAAAAAGTTTTGACAAGATTGCGAAATACATTGACAACGCAAAAGCATCTCCCGATGCAACGGTGCTTGTTGGCGGAACGTATGATAAATCGCAGGGATACTTTATTCATCCTACCGTTATTGAAGCAAAAGATCCGAAGTATGTGACCATGTGTGAAGAAATTTTTGGCCCCGTGCTTACAATTCATGTTTACGATGCGGACAAGTTTGGCGAGACGTTGCATCTGGTTGATGAAACATCGCCTTATGCATTGACCGGGGCTGTAATTGCCCGGGATCGCTTTGCTGTTGAATTGGCAACTGAACGGTTGCGCAACGCGGCCGGTAATTTTTATATCAACGACAAACCAACGGGAGCCGTTGTAGGTCAGCAGCCATTTGGCGGCGCAAGAGCCAGCGGCACCAATGACAAAGCAGGCTCCATGATCAACCTTTATCGTTGGTTAAGTGCACGAACCATTAAAGAAACTTTTGTTCCCGCAACGGATTATCGCTATCCTTTTTTACGAGGGGAAAGCGAAGGAATCTAAATACGACAATCATAAAATTTGACGGCCGCAACCATTGCGGCCTTCTTTTTGTTTGCACCCCATAAAATACTAACGTATGAAAAAGACTCTCTTCATTGCACTTGCAGCCGCAGCAAGCTTCGCTGTACATGCGCAAAACGTTGACTTCGGATTGAAAGGTGGATTGAATTTGGCATCGTGGACAACTAACAGCAACGGAGCAGGCTATCAAAACCGGCTTGCTTATCACGTTGGCGGATTGGCGCAAATAAATCTTACACCGCAAATTGCGGTACAACCCGAAGTTGTTTATTCAAGCCAGGGAACCAAATACACACTTGGGTCAAATGAACACAGTCTTGCGCTTAATTACATCAACATACCCGTAATGGTGCAAGCCAAAATTGGCAGTGGCGTTTATGCCGAAGCAGGTCCGCAAATCGGTTTTCTTACAAGCGTGTCCGATAAAATCAACAGCACCGAAACAAATTATTTTACCACTCAGGATTTTAAAAATACCGATGTTGCCCTGGGCTTTGGACTGGGCTTTCAAGGCTCGTCGGGTATTGGTGTTGATGCCCGCTACAATCTTGGTTTAACCAATATCAACAACGCCGGTTCGAACGACATTAAAAACAACGTGCTTCAAATTGGTTTGTTCCTGAAGTTGAACGGAACAAGATCAAGGCGCTAATGTAGTTTTCCACATCATTATTTAATGGCCGTTTTTGCAAACGGCCTTCTTTTTGCAGAAAGCAGAAAAAAATGTTTATGAAGAAAGTTATTATTTGTGCGGTCGCAGTGATGTCAAGCTTCGTCTTGTTTGCACAAGCTCCCAAGTATGGTTTAAAAGCTGGTTTCAACATGGCAACGGTTACCAACGCAGGCGGTGATTTAAAGCCCGGCTTTAATGGTGGTATATTGGCTCACATTCACATTACACCGGCTTTTTCTTTGCAGCCGGAGGTGATGTATTCGAACCAAGGCACGAAGTATTCATCAAGCGATAAACTCTTGTTGAATTACATAAATGTTCCTTTGTTGTTGCAGTACAATTTCGACAACGGCTTTCGTTTGCAAGGCGGACCGCAAGTTGGTTTTCTTATTGAGGCAAAACACAAAATTGGCGACGTGGAAACCGATGTAGCAAACAGCTATAAAACAGTTGATTTTTCTATACCTCTTGGTTTTAGTTATCTCGGTTATTCAGGCTTTGGCGCGGATGCCCGCTACAACATTGGTGTAACAAAAATTGTCAAAAACAATTCGGGTGCTTACCGTAACGGCGTTTTGCAGTTGGGTGTGTTTTATCTTTTCGATCATCATCACAAGGCGCAGTCAGGTAAAAGAAGATAAACATGGAATAGCAGTTTGCCTCATAAACAAAAGAAGACCCGGGAAGAGCCTCTGCAATGCGGAGGCTTTTTTATTTGTGCAATTCCTTCAACAAATTTTGATAAAAACAGAAGTTCTATTTTTATCAAAATTTATTTTTTGAAGACTGTCATAACAGCCGAACAAATTAACCTTACCATCAAACGGCTTGCGCACCAGATACTCGAAAATCATCTGCAATTGCAGAACACAGTTATCATCGGGCTACAGCCCCGTGGCGTTTATTTGTCGGACAGAATTGTGGAAGAAATAAAACGCGAAACTTCAAACCTTCAGGTAAACTACGGAAAGCTGGACATTACGTTTTACCGCGATGACGTTCGCAAAGAATTGCACGTGCCAAACAAAACAGCCATTGATTTTTCGATAGAAGAAAGGGCCGTGGTGCTGATTGACGATGTTTTATACACCGGCAGAACCATTCGTGCCGCGCTGGATGCGCTGATGGATTTTGGCCGGCCGTCAAAAGTTGAGCTGATGGTTTTAATAGATCGCCGGTACAGCCGGCAGTTGCCCATTCAACCCGATTACACCGGCAAATCCATTGATTCCATCGTTACCCAAAAGGTGAAAGTCTTGTGGCAGGAGAAAGACGGCAAAGACGAAGTGGTATTGATTTAAAAATGCCAATTTCAAATTGCAAAATCCAAATTTGAAACCCGCTATCTTTGAACTTTAATGGCACTTTCTACGCGACATTTACTCGGCATTAAAGACCTTACGCCTGCCGATATTTCTCTTCTTCTTGATACGGCCAAACAATTTAAAGAAGTGTTGCAGCGGCCTGTAAAAAAAGTTCCGTCGCTCCGCGATGTTACCATCGTCAACCTTTTTTACGAAAACTCTACCCGAACACGCATTTCGTTTGAACTGGCGCAAAAGCGATTGTCGGCAGATGTGATCAATTTTAGTGCATCGGGTTCTTCGGTTTCAAAAGGAGAAACGTTGCTGGATACGGTGAACAATATCTTATCCATGAAAGTTGACATGGTGGTAATGCGGCACAGTGCCAGTGGAGCACCGCACTTTTTGTCGAAGCACATTCCAGCAGCCATTATCAACGCCGGTGACGGCATTAACGAGCACCCGACGCAAGCTTTGCTTGATGCGTATTCGATGCTGGAGGTTTTCGGTACTTTAAAAGGATTGCGGGTAGCTATCGTCGGCGATATTTTACACAGCCGCGTTGCTCAAAGCAACATACACCTGTTAAACAAAATGGGAGCGGAGGTTGTTGTTTGCGGCCCGCCTACGTTAATTCCAAAATACATCGAAGAAGCGTTCGAGGTTAGGGTTGAGTACAACGTTGACAAAGCCTTACAATGGTGCGACGCGGCAAACGTTTTACGCATCCAGTTGGAAAGGCAAAACCAGGTTTTATTTTCTTCAGTTCGTGAATACAGTCTTGCCTACGGCATCAACCGGGAAAGGCTGAACAGACTAAACAAGAAGATTACCATCATGCATCCCGGCCCGGTAAACAGGGGCGTGGAACTGGATAGCGATGTGGCGGACAGCGACAACTCCATTATTTTGCAGCAGGTAGAGAACGGAGTAGCGGTTCGAATGGCAGCTCTTTATCTCTTGTCTGGTTCCGGAAACAGTTAATTATTCATGCTTCAAAAAAAATTATGCGTATTGGACTTTTCCCCGGCACATTTGATCCTGTAACCTTTGGCCATTTGGACATTATTGAAAGGGCTTTACCACTTTTTGACAAACTCTATATTGGTATCGGCATTAATTCAAACAAACAGCCAATGTTCGCTGCCGAAACGCGGATTCAATGGTTGAACGAGTTGTTTAAAAATGAAGAAAAAGTAGAGGCACTTATTTACGAAGGCTTGACGGTTGATTGCTGCCGCAAGATTGATGCGAATTACATCATTCGCGGCATTCGTTATGTGAATGACTTTGAGTATGAAAAGGCCATTGCCGATATGAACCGGAGCCTTGATGAGAACATTGAAACGGTTTTCCTTACTTGTTTACCAAAGTATACATCCGTGGCTTCAACGCTGGTAAGAGATGTTATTAAAAACGGGGGCGATGTTTCACAATTTGTGCCCGACTCGGTTTTGCGAACCATACGCCAGCGTACCAATCGAAACGGTATTTTCGCTTAACGTTGTTTCTGTTTAAACAATCTTTCGCCCTCGCTTAGTACCTCAACGATAGAAGCATGCATATTGCTTTTGTACTTTTCCAACGTTGACAAAGGAACCCATTCGCATCTTTCAATGTCTTCCTCAAGCTGAGGAGTCAAATTGGATTTCTTATCCGTTTCCATTAAAAACCAGTGCGATTCTTTAAGGATGTGTTTATCTTTTTCGTGATAAGTGTGGTAGCTTACCTGTAATGGCAATACGATTCTGACTACTTCAACACCAGTTTCCTCCCGGATCTCTCTCGCTGCGCAGTCTTCAAGTTTTTCGCCATCATCTAATTTGCCTTTCGGAAGGTCCCATTTGCCTTTCCGAAAGATGAGCAGGAGCTCTTTGTCCGGAGTATAAACTACTCCCCCCGCTGCTTTAACCAGTGTTAGGTGCGATTTAAAAGCGTCGAGCAATGCCTCTGCATTCTGATACTGAAAGACGCTGGCATAAACGCTGTCTTTCTCCATTTCTTTCAGTATTGTGCTGATTGCCGGGCTGTTTAATTCGTCAATAAAGACTGTATCAGGGCGGTGCAAATAATCTTCTACTTCGTCTGTTACTTTATCAATCAAGAAGAGCGGCTTATTGTGGACGTAAATCCGGACCATAGAGATTTGTTGCAACGAATATAACTGCAAAACCGCTTTATGATAACTTCGTCGAATGACTGACGCAACCGTTACCGCAGAAAAATTATTGCAAGCCGAAGCCGTTAAACTTAGTCCTTCCACACCGTTCACCTGGGCAAGCGGATGGAAAAGTCCCATTTATTGCGACAACCGGAAACTGCTTTCGCTGCCTTTTATAAGAGATTATATCAAAAGTGAACTGGCCAATATTGTCTTTGAAAAGTTTCCGGGGGCTGATTTGATTGCGGGAGTAGCCACAGCCGGGATTGCCTGGGGGACGATGGTTGCCGACCAATTAAAACTTCCTTTGGTATATGTTCGGCCAAAGCCTAAAGAGCACGGTTTGGGCAATCAGATAGAGGGAGCCTTTACAGCCGGACAAAAAGTTGTGATAATCGAAGACTTGATTTCAACGGGAAAAAGCAGTCTTCAAGTAGTGGATGTATTGCGCAAAGCCGAAACTGAAGTCATTGGATTGGTATCCATCTTTAGTTATCAATTTGCAGCTGCACAAGATGCTTTTCAAATGGCCAGCTTGCCGGTGTATTCCCTTACGAATTACTCATCTTTACTTGAACTGGCTCTGAAAAAAGGAATTATAAAAAAAGCTGAAGAAGGAGTTTTGTTAAATTGGCGGACCGATCCGGCCAACTGGAGTGGACTTATTTAAATTCGTTTTAAACAAATCGTATGAAGAAAACATTTTTCGCATTCCTTATTCTCTTTACTTCATTCACTGGCTTTGCACAAACTAAGCCCGTTCAAACCGCTAAAATCAGTGTGCCCTCGGTTCAGTGTGAAATGTGCAAAACAAGAATTGAGGAATACCTGAAGCGCATAGACGGTGTCACATTTGTAAATGTAGCCGTAAAGAAAAAAGAAGTAACGGTAAAATACCTGACCGACCGCACGAACGAGGAAATGATAAAAACCTCTATTGCCAACGCAGGTTACGATGCGGCAGAAATAAAAGCCAATCCGGACTCTTATAAAATGCTTCCAAAATGTTGTAAAAAACCTGAAGACGGAGGAGGGATGCCTAAGCATTAATAAAAACCGGTTTTAATTTTTTGCCCGCTTTTGCGGGCTTTTTTATTGTCCATCCCAGCCCCAAGGTGTTTGTGTTGTTCTTCTCATTCATCCGTTTGGCTGACTTACTCTCCTGGTTCGTTTAGAGGAAGCTTCTAATTGCTTACAGGTTCCTCAGGTTCTTAATTAACAGCGAACCCTTCCCTTGCTTGATAATCTTGCTTCTAATACTGCCTCGCCATGAGGCAAATAAGTTTGTTTAAGGAGGGGAGCTGTACTGACAAAAATTCTTATCACCTTCTGGATTCTGATTTTACAGTTGGGTTCCTTAAATCATAGTCGCAGTAAGACGATCAAGGCGATTATAAGCATAAATTTTACATACTAATAATATTAGCATTTAAAAAAACTTTTAGAAATAAAAAAAACTATTATTGTTAGTTAAATTTATTGCATTAAAATATTGATTTTTAAATAATTAAAAAAATTATTTAGATTTAAATAACTATAATTAAAAAGGTAGATTTGCTCTCTCACTAAAATCAAAATATTACTTATTTAAAATTAAAAATTTAGAATTAAATAATTGATATTGAATAAAATGTATTAATCAAATTATTTTAAAAATTAGTTTATATAAAAGTCATAAAAAGTTTGATTTAAAAGCGGCCGTTTTTTTAAAACATTGGCTTAAGGAGGATTGCCATAGATTGAGCATTTCTCCTTTTAAGGACAATTTGGCAATAAGACTTTGTCTTTAATTAGCTTAAACGACTTGCTGTTCTGCCCGTCTATTATAATTCTCTATTTGGCTAATGAACACAGCTTCTTGGCACATTTAGAATAAATTGCAAGTCACATAAACTCGGTTACTAACTGATGAAGAGAATTAACTTCCTGCTTGCCTGCACTTTTTTATTTTGGGCTTTGCCGGCTGATTGCCAAGACTTCTCAAACAAGGGGAAGGATTTTTGGCTTGCTTATCCGGCGCACATCGACGGTAACTCTTCGAGAATGGCGCTTTACATTTCATCTGACATTAGCACAACGGGAACGGTTTTCCTAAACGGAAATTCGATTCCGTTTTCGGTAACCGCTAACCAAGCCACAGTTGTTCAGATATTTCCGACTACCTACCCAGTTATCAATTCGCAGAACGAAGGCATTAAAACTGGCGCGGGAATCCATATCGTTTCGAACGACCCTGTTGTCGTATACGCTCATATTCTAAATGCGGCCCGTTCCGGATCAAGTTTGATCCTGCCTACAAAAACTTTGGGGAGAGAATACACGGCCATTTCATTCAAGAGTTCGGGTAATTCATCCGCGGGAGGAACAAACGGCTCACCTTCCGGGAGCCAGTTTACGATTGTGGGTGTAGAAAATAATACGACCGTTGAAATAACACCATCTGTTACAGATGTGTCGGGCACAAGGCCCGCAGGGGTGGCCTATTCGGTTTCCCTAAATCAAGGGGACGTTTACCAGTTTCGGACTACTTACGATAAAGACGTAACCGGCACGCAAATCCGGTCTTTGGCTACCAGTACTACTTCTTGTAAGCCACTTGCAGTCTTTTCGGGAAGTTCCTGGACTTCTATGGATTGTTCAAACGCTTCTGGCGGCGATAACTTATTTCAGCAATTAATGCCCTTGAATTCCTGGGGAAAGAATTACATCACGGCACCTTTTGCGGGCAGGCAGTATGATATTTTCCGCATTATTGTAAAAGATCCGGCAACTCGGATAACGCTGAACGGTTCGGTTTTAAATGCAAATACCTTAGTTAACAACACCTATTATCAGTTCAGCAGTTCGACGGCTAATGTTATTTCAACGGACAAACCGGTTATGGTTGTTCAATACATGATTTCTCAGACATGCGACACAAGAAACGGCGGAAACGGCGGCAATGCAACCTATCCCGGTGACCCGGAGATGGTTATCTTAAACCCGATTGAACAGACGATCAATGACGTAACCGTAGTATCCGCACGGAGGGATTTGACGCCACCTAATACCAATATAACGGAGCATTTCTTTACGATTATTTGTAAAACGAATTCTCTCCCGAGCCTAAAGGTTGACGGGAATGCGCCTACCGGAACCCCGGTTTCGATTGGGTCAACCGGGTATTCATACATACAGGAGAATGTAACAAATTCAACATCAGTCAACCCTTCTCACCGAATAAAAGCTGACAGTGGTTTTATTGCCCTTGCCTATGGTTTGGGTTCGGTTGAATCGTATGGCTACAATGCCGGCACGAACGTAAAAGATCTTTACCAGTTTGTAACAATTCAGAACCAATACGGCACGGTTAATTTTCCCTCCACTTGCCGCAACACGCCTTTCTTTTTTTCAATGACCTTCCCTTATCAGCCCACGTCGGTTCAATGGGTTTTTGGAGCGGCCCTTAACGGCATAGGCATTACCGACGTCAGTATAAATTCTCCTCAATACGATTCAACCTGGATTGTTAACGGTAAACAGCTTTACCGTTATAAACTGCCCACTTCTTATGTAATTAGCATAGTCGGTACCTATCCTATAAAAGTTATTGCGCAGAACCCGACCGCTGACGGATGCAGCGGCGAACAAGAGATTAATTACGACGTTCAGGTATTTGAAAGGCCTGCCGCAGATTTCACGTTCGCAACTTCTGGTTGTGTTTCCGACTCCGTTCGTTTTACAGACCATGCGAACACGTTTACCAGGCCATCTATTTTATGGTTTTGGAACTTTGGCGACGGGCAGTCATCACAATTACAAAATCCGGCACATTTGTTTTCTTCGGCAAATCCTTATGACGTTAAGTTTTCAGTAGTCACGGACATTGGCTGTATTTCCGACACGATTACCAAACAGGTTGTTCTCACACAACCGCCGGTTGCAAAATTTGGCGTCGTTTCTCCGTATTGTGTTGGCAAAACAATTACGGTGAATGATTCATCAACCTCGGTGAGTGCAAACATTGTAAAATGGACATGGAATTTCGGTGATGGATCGGCAGCTGTTACAACAACAACCAATGCGTCGCAAACCCATACTTATGCAAACAGCGGTTCTTACACCATTACTTTATTGGTAGAAACGGCAAGCGGCTGCAAAAGCTCTTTGTTCTCCAGGCCGATTTTCGTATCACCCAACCCGGTTGGCAATTTTACGTTTGGAAGAGAATGTTTGCCCAGCGGTTCGGTTCAGTTTACGGATGCTTCAACAATAAGTGACGGGACACAAAATGCATTCAGTTACAGTTGGAAATTTGGCGACGGTGGGACATCGCCCCTCAAAAACCCAAGCCACAACTATATATCTGTCGGGCCCTTCACTGCAACACTACTGGTCACTTCGGGGGTGGGTTGTAAGGACAGCGTTACCAAAACAATTGATTCAATTTATGCGCAACCACAAGCAAAGTTTGCTTCTCCGGTGGAAGTTTGTTTCGGTACCGCTGTGAATTTTACCGACCAGAGCACTGCGCAAAACAGCAGCGTTGTTTCCTGGGCCTGGGATTTTGGCGACGGCGCTCCGGTGTCCACCCAACAAAACCCTTCGCATACTTATGCAATTGCCGGAAGCTATACAGTTAAATTAACCGTAACGTCTGCTTTGGGCTGTCTATCAACCCTCGTGTCTCAACAGGTTATTGTGAACCCGTTACCGCTTGCAGATTTCACTGCGTCGCCGCCGTCTTGTGTCACCCGCAGTCTGTCGTTTACCGATAAATCTGCGGCCAATGCCGGAACCCTAACTAAATGGACTTGGAATTTTGGCGACGGTTCTGCACCGGTGGTGGCTACAACCAATGCTAGCCAAGTGCATACATATGGGGCAACCGGTACTTACGATGTCACACTTCAGGTAGAAACAAGCAAGGGTTGCGTGAGTCTCGTCAAGTCGAAAGCCGTTATCATTAGTCCTTTGCCTGCGCCTGGGTTTATTATGCCTGGTAACTGTATTAATGATCCTGTTTCGCAATTTTTTGATACCAGTTCAATTGCCGACGGCAGCCAAGCCCAGTTTACCTATTCTTGGAACTTCGGTGATGCAAACGCAACGGTTACAAATCCTAATACCTCAGGTCTAAAAAATCCCTTGCACAAATTCACCGCTACCGGTAATTACAACGTTCAGTTAACCGTTACATCCAACAACGGATGTACCGATTCTGTCACACAAATCTTTACCATCAACGGTGCAGTGCCGGTATCAACGTTTACGGTTCAAGGCGGTTTGCAACATTGCAGCAACGATTCTGTTTTCATTACGGATAATTCTTCCGTGTTTCCAGGCAAGTTGGTGAAGCTTGAAATTTATTGGGATTATGCCGGCGACCCGACAAACAAAACAACGGTTAGCAATCCAATGCCGGGAGCTGTTTACCGCATCAAGTATCCTGAATTCTTTTCGCCGACCACGAAAAATTATGTCATTCAAGTTGTGTCTTACTCCGGAATTAATTGTCTTAATTCGTCGCAACAAACGGTTATGCTGATGGCGACGCCGGATATAAATTTCCCGGCCATTCGTTCCGTCTGTGCCGATGCGCCTTCTTTTCAAATACCGGCAGACGCTGTGAACATGACGGGCGGAAGCAGTGTATTTTCAGGGAAGGGGGTTACAAGTTCAGGCCAGTTTAGTCCGGCGTTGGCAGGTACGGGCAACGATACCGTACGGTATGCTTATACAGGAACAAACGGTTGCGGTAATTTTAAAGAACAAAGTTTTGCGGTTTATCCTGTTCCGACAGTAAATGCCGGACCTGACCGGTTTGTATTGGAAGGCGGAACAGCAACTCTGGCGGCTACGGCAAGTGGCAACAGGCTGACTTATTTATGGGCGCCGTCAACTTATTTAAACAATCCTTCGATAGTTCAGCCGGTTACTACACCCGGTGATGATATTACATACACGTTAACGGTTTCGTCAACGGATGGTTGCACTGCTTCAGATCAGGTGTTTGTGAAAGTGTTGAAAACGCCAACCATCCCGAATGTGTTTACGCCAAACGGCGATGGCATTAACGACAAATGGGAAATTCAATATCTTGAATCTTATCCCGGAGCAACGATAGACGTGTTTAACCGCTACGGAAGTTTGGTCTATCACTCCATTGGTTATAACAAGCCCTGGGACGGAACGTACAACGGCAAACCAATGCCCGCCGGAACGTATTACTACATTATTAATCCAAAGAACGGACGGAAACAAATTTCCGGCTTCGTGGACATTGTGCGCTAATGAAAAAGATAGTTTTTGCTGCGATCGGTTTTCTTTGTTTGTCTGCAACGCAGGCGCAGCAACGTCCGCATTATACGCAGTACATTTTGAACAATTATATTTTAAACCCGGCATTGAGCGGCATCGAAAACTATACGGACCTGAAGCTAAGCGCAAGAGATCAATGGATAGGATTTGAAGGCAAGCCGCAAACTTTTTATCTATCGGTTCACGCACCGATAGGGAAGAAGGATTATAAAACTTCGGCAACTTCATACAATGTACCCGGTGAAAACCCACGCGGTACAAATTACTGGCAAAACTATACGGCTTCTGAGGCGCATCACGGCATTGGCTTTTCTATGGTCAACGACATCACCGGCAATTACAATGTTTTCACCGCCGATGTTTCTTACGCTTATCATTTGGGGCTATCGCCAACAGTAAATTTAGCCGCAGGTTTTTCGGGAGGTATTTCCAAAGTGAATTACAACCGTGCAAAGTCAACACCCGCAGTTTATGGTGACCCCGGCATCGGCAGCAACGGAAATATTCTTTACAAAACCCGGCCCGATTTGAACGCAGGCCTTTGGCTTTACTCCGGCGATTATTTTATTGGCCTGAGCGCACAGCAAATCATTCCGCAGAAAGTTGCTTTCGTAAACGACTCTTTGGGTTTAAAACTTTTACCGCACCTTTTCGGGACGGCGGGTTATCGTTTTCTTTTGAACGATGATGTGAACATGATTCCATCGGTGATGGTGAAAGGAACTTCCGGCGCCCCAACGCAGGTTGATTTCAATATCAAATTCCAGTATCTTGATTTGCTTTGGTTAGGCGGTGGCTACCGGTTTGGGAATGGTTACTCGGGTATGTTGGGCGTAAACGTTGGTAACACGTTCAACGTTGGTTACGCATACGATTACACGACGACGGCAATCGGTACCGCAAGTCGCGGCACGCATGAAATTGTAATCGGCTTTTTGCTTGGTAATCGTTACGATGATTCTTGTCCGCGGAATGTTTGGTAAAAAGACGGAAGGCTTTTTGAATTGAACCTGTTTTCTCTTCGATATGAAATAAAAAAGCAACGTCTTTTAAAACGCTGCTTTGCATTTATACAAAAACAGTAATTACAGTTGCACCACTTTCTTCGGACGAGTAGCCGCTTTTAAAGAGTCAAGATTTTTGCGGAGTGTTTCTTTCGCAGCGTTCATTTGTTCAACCGAGCAATCCGGAAGAGGCACACATTTTATTTTTGCTTTCGCGCCTATTTCCTTTTCTGCTTTTTGTAATTCCGTCAAGGCTTGTGCGTAAACGGTTTGCAGACTGTCCATTTGCACTTGCACCATTGCCTTGTTTACATTTTCCTGTATCACTTGCCAGTTCAACTTGTCGTAATTGGCTTTCATGTTTTGTTCAATGTTTTGCCAGTTCACTTTGTTCAATTCCTGATAATACTCCTGACGGGCCATCGCTTTTTCTTTCCGGTTCATCACATCGGCCAACGAGGTTTCAATTTCTTTCCATTGCAAAGCGCCAACCACTTTTTTGGTGGTTTCAACCGTGGTCTTTACTCTTTCTTTTTCGTCCTTTGATAAACGGCCATTAACGTCATCAAAGTTTACGTGAACAAAGTCCTTTCTTTCCTGTACATCGGAAGAAAGGTTCTCGTCCACATTCTGTTGAGGCTCGCCGGTAACAATATCAATTTTAATTTGGTTGGAAGCTGTCAAATCGTTGGTTTGTTGCGTTGTTTGTTTCTGTGTTGGGAGTAATATTTTTTTAGCACCGTGCGCCCGTTGAAGTTGCCAGGGCATAAATACGGAATCGGCCGCATAAGAAATAGCCGTGCCGGTCTTTGCGTCTTTAATAATGAGAACCGAATTGAAAAGCAAAATGCAAATCAAGGCCGCGGCCAGCGGAATGATTTGAACAAAGCGGAAAGCTTTTTTCTTTTCCATACCAACGATTTTTTCGATGCGGGTGAGCAGGTTTTGTTTACCGGCAGCGGCTAAGGCGAGTGCCTTGTGCCGTCCGGAGAGTTTTTCCAATTGCAAAAGGGCAGAGGCATAACCAACTTTATCGTAACCAAATTGAAGCACCAATTCGTCGCAGCAGGTTTCGCGGTCGGCTTCAATGGCGTTCATAAAAAGCTTGGCGAAGGGATTAAAATAAAGTAAGGTGTGAATAATGGAAACGATAAAATTCACGAGGTAATCGTAGCGGCGTATATGCGAAAGTTCGTGCAACAAAACCGCTTCTACCTGCGCTGTTGAAAGTTGGTTCATGGCCGCAACGGGCAACAAAATCATCGGCTTTAAATAACCTACCGTTACCGGCGATGACACAAGACTGGAAACAACCAGTTTTACTTTCTTGACAATGCCAAGATGAGCGGCAATTTTTTGAACGAAAAGCCGATAGCGAAGGTCTGCTTTCTCCAATCCTTCTTTTTTAATGGATTGTACAAACTGCCAGTTTTTAAACAACCGGAAAGCGGGAAAAACCAAAAGCAATAAATAAGTGACTGAAGCAGAGAAAAGGCAAACGTTTAAAATATTGTTGGAATGCGGAATGGTATTTTCAAAAAAAGCATAGGTTGACGAATGGTTTTGGTAGTACAAAACAGCCGACCCAACAAACCATCCAAAACCAAGCAGCATTGCAGTTACCGCTGCTTTATAACGGATGTTTGCCGACAATTTAAAAAAGTGGTTTACGCCAAGAAACGCACACCACAAAATGGCCATCTGCCAAAAGCTGTTCAGTGTGGCCCATCCAAGAGTTTGCAAAAAATGCGACTGCATGGTTATTGTTTCTTGAGGTTATCGAGTAGGGTTTGTATTTGCGCCAACTCCTCTGCGGAAACTTTTTGTTCGCCGCTCCCCAATGCCTGCAACACCAGTTGCGTAGACGATCCGCCAAAGAGCGAATCAATCATTTTATCCAGTAAATGTTTTTGTGTTCTTTCCTTGTTTACCGCGGGTTGGTAAATGTGTGTGCGCATGCTTTCGTCACGCTTCACCAAGCCCTTGTCGTGCATGATTTGCATAAGCTTGAGCGTGGTGGTATAGCCGGCATCTTTTGTCTTGGCCAGTTCCTCGTGCACGTCGCGAACGGTGGCGGTGCCGTTTTGCCAAAGTATTTGAAGAATTTCCAGTTCGCTTTCAGTTGGTTTGATGTATTTGGGCGCCATGATAAAAACAATTCGTTGGGCTAATTTACGACCCTTTTCGTATTAACGAAATCATTTTGAGGATTTTGGTTTCAATTGAGGTTTTCAGGAGATGAATGGCAGAATAGAAAGATGGAAGTTTTTATGCCGCGATGAACGGTGTCGGAAAATTACTTTTTCATTGTTTACGAGCGAAGTTCCCTGGTGGTTTTTGAACTGCCGTCGTGACTCCAGCCGGGCGGTTTTATAAAATAATGAAGCTTTTGTTTTAACGATCCTGCGCTTTTTGCTTTTTGGAAGAGTTCAGCCCAGGTTGTGAGAGCAATAACCACCGGGTTAAAGGAAGAAATATTTTTCGTCAATCCGTAACACGGCCGTTCTTCTTCGGGTTGAAAGGTGCCAAAGAACCGGTCCCAAATAATTAGAACGCCGCCGTGGTTTTTGTCAAGGTATTTTAAATCGCTGCCGTGGTGCACCCTGTGATGTGACGGCGTATTCAAAATGTACTCGGCAAATTTTGGAAGACGTTTTACCGCTTCGGTGTGAATCCAGAATTGATAAATCAAACTGACTTGTTGCATGAACAAAATCCAAACTGGATGAAAACCAACCAAGGGCATCCAGGCCCAAAACAAAAATGAGCCGGTCAGGTTGCCTGTCCATGTTTGTCGCAGTGCCGCGGCCAAATTGTAATGTTGCGAAGAATGATGCACCACGTGTGATGCCCAAAACCAGTTTACATTATGCGCCGTGCGGTGAAACCAGTAATAAGAAAAGTCATCGGCAAAAAACAGCAGCCCCCAGAACCACCATGTTCCCGCATCCAAATTGAAAAGCCAGTAGCGATAAAGAAAGAGAAAGAGGCCAAAAATCATGGCCTTGGTAACAAAGCCCACTACTACATTTCCAATGCCCAATCCCAAACTGCTCCAGGTATCTTTTGTTTCGTAAAGGCCTTTGTTCTTTTTATACGAAAACCAGGCCTCTAGCGAAAGAAGCAGAAGAAAACCAGGAATGGCGTAATATAATATAGCAGGCGGCATAAAACCCTAAATCCCTAAAGGGACTTTAGACGCTAACAAAAGTAAGGCTGTTTATTGTTGGGCAGAAAGGTTAAGTTAACGAATGAAATCTCGATCACTTTGTTGGTTTCAGGTACAGAAAATGATTGTGCAAAAACCAGGAACGAAACTGGTAAAGTTTTTCCGTGCTTAGTTCCCTTTAGGGAAAGGGATAAAATAAAAGTCCCCGCCAAGCAGTAGGGGCGGGGAACTTTTCTGTTGTCTCTCACAAAGCAGAACTATCGTAAATAATGTGTATTCGGGGAAGAACTGTTCAGGTCATTCAGTGATATAGACCGCTCAGTTTTCGGTTTCGCTGCACCGGTTTCAGAAATATTTTTTGTCCCGAACATACCTGCCAATGTAGGGGCAATCACCAGCGAAACAATGGACATTAATTTAATCAGGATATTCATCGAGGGGCCGGAGGTGTCTTTAAACGGATCGCCAACTGTGTCGCCAGTTACCGAAGCCTTGTGCGGATCGGAACCTTTGTAGTATTTCTGGCCATTGATGTCCACACCTTTTTCAAAGCTTTTCTTCGCGTTATCCCAAGCGCCGCCGGCGTTGTTTTGAAACATGCCCATCAACACACCGCTAACCGTTGCGCCGGCCAGAAATCCGCCCAACGCTTCGGGCCCTAAAAGAAAACCAATGATAAGGGGGGAAATGATGGCAATAGCGCCGGGCAACATCATTTTCTTTATGGACGCCTCCGTGGAAATGGCCACGCACTTGTCGTACTCTGGTTTTCCTTTCCCTTCCATAATGCCGGGAATTTCGCGAAACTGCCGGCGAACTTCTTCTACCATAGCCATGGCCGCTTCGCCAACCGCACGAATGGCCAGAGAAGAAAATATATAAGGTATCATTCCACCAATAAAAAGAGAAGCAAGCACTTTGGCATTATAGATATTAATGCCCGCCATCGCAAACCCGTTTTGATTGATTACACCAACATAAGCAGCAAAAAGTGCCAATGCCGTTAGGGCAGCAGAGGCAATGGCAAAACCTTTGCCCGTTGCTGCTGTTGTATTACCCACGGCGTCGAGCGTATCTGTTTTTTCACGTACCTCTTTTGGTAGCTCGCTCATTTCTGCAATGCCTCCTGCATTATCAGCAATCGGACCAAAAGCATCTATGGCTAATTGCATGGCCGTTGTCGCCATCATTCCCGCGGCGGCAATAGCAACACCGTATAAACCGGCAAAAGCATAGGAGCCATAAATGCCACCGGCTAATACAAGAATTGGAAGAAAAGTAGATTCCATCCCAATGGCTAACCCGCCAATCACATTGTGGTAGCATGACCTGTACCTGATTGGCGAACGATGCTTAAGACCGGGCGTTTGCCCATAGCGGTATAAAACTCCGTGATGATGCTCATTAATGTACCCACTACCAGGCCAACAGCAATCGCACCAAATACCTTTATAGATGTAAAGCCTTCAATACCCGGTTTTAAACTTCCATTTGCAAAGTCGCGGATCAAATACATGTCACCGGATGGAAGAAGATAAGTACATAAAAAATAAGACGCAACGGCAGTTAGGACAATAGAACCCCAGTTGCCCATGTTCAACGCTTTTTGAACAACGGATGTATGAATGCCTGCATTTTCACTGATGCGGACAAAAAAAGTTCCGATGATGGAAAAGAGAATTCCGACACCCGCAATCAACATCGGTAAAAGGATTGGCGAGAAGCCCGAAAAGCCATCGCTTAATTCCGTGCCTGTGCTGTTAACGACTTCGTGTCCTAAAACAATCGTTGCCAAAACCGTTGCTACATACGAGCCAAACAAATCTGCACCCATGCCCGCAACGTCACCAACATTGTCACCCACGTTATCGGCAATAGTGGCCGGGTTGCGCGGATCGTCTTCGGGGATTCCCGCTTCTACTTTTCCAACGAGGTCAGCACCCACATCGGCGGCCTTTGTATAAATGCCGCCGCCAACACGGGCAAACAGCGCAATGCTTTCTGCGCCCAATGAAAAACCCGTCAACACTTCAATGGCGCGGGTTACTTCGTGCGAAGTTGACAACGCACCAGAGGCAAAAACTTTCAGTAGAACAATAAACAAGCCCCCTAATCCTAAAACAGCCAATCCCGCAACGCCCATTCCCATTACGGCACCGCCGGTAAACGAAACCTGCAAGGCTTTTGATAGTGATGTACGGGCCGCGTGCGCCGTGCGAACATTGGCCTTGGTAGCTGCACGCATACCGATATAACCCGCCAATGCACTGAAGAAAGCCCCAATAATAAAAGCAATGGCAATAGACCAATGCGATTCTTTGTTGGTGTAACCCATGAAGCCGAGCAACAACGCTACGATAATTCCAAAATAGGTAAGGATTTTCCATTCGGCTTTTAAGAAGGCCATCGCTCCTTCAGCGATGTAAGTCGAAATCTCTTTCATACGGTCGGTACCGGCATCCTGTTTACTAACCCAGGAAAATTTCCACAAGGTGTACAACAATCCGATCAATCCCATTACGGGGACGAGATAAGCATAAGATTCAAATGAATGCATGTCGGCTTTTTTTTAGCGGTGCGCAAAGATAGGGGTTTCGGATATTGAGAGGTAGCCTCTGCTGTTTTTCCACCAAAGGCTTGCCGGTGCTGCGTTTGAGGGAAATGAGCAAGTGCATCGCGACGACTGTTTTGGATTGATGGGCGATTGGATCGGCCGTTGTTGAAATAGGAAAGCACCGGTGTTTATGTTTATTTATTCACAAAGAAATGCACAAGTTTTTCGTTTGCATAAAAGAATAAAAAGCACAACGGAACGTGGCATGTAATTTTGATGAATGAAAGCAAATCTTTTTGTATGAACGCAACAACTGCTATAGCCGGAGGATTGGCGGGTGCCGCAGCTGTGACCTTACTGCACGAGAGCATTCGGCGGGTGGTACCTGAAGCGCCGCGGATGGATCGCCTGGGCATGCAAGCCATTTCGAAGGGATTAAAAAAAGCCGGTAAAAAGGTACCAAAAGAAGACGCCTTGTTTACGGCGGCGATGGTAGGCGATATTTTAACCAACGCAATATTTTACAGTGCGGCCGGCATTGGCAAAGAAAAAAACATTTGGAAGCGCAGCGCTGCGCTTGGTTTGGCCGCTGGTCTTGGCGCTGTATTATTACCCCAACCTTTGGGCCTGAACAGCAAGTACAGCAACCGTACCGTAGCCACGCAGATTATGACGGTGGGTTTGTACGTTACCGGCGCCCTTGTAACAACAGCCGTCATTAAATTGCTGAACAAGAAAAAACAGGTAAAGCATACAGAGTGGGAACGTAGGCTTGTCACATCGGCAATGGGCTGATGAAATTTCTTAGAGCTGCGCAAGTTTTTATCAAAGGTTTCGGTTTCGGCGAAGCCTTTTTTGTTTTCTGTTTTGCCCGGTTTGAAAAAGCCTTTGGCGCATTCTGATTGCCCGTTCAACCGTTTGCAGCCAATGAAAAAAGCTTTAAAACTTGTTTGTCGCCTTTAACGAAGCACTACAAAACTTTCCTCTACATTTGCGCCTCCCGCTGCGGCGGGAACGACTTGCGCATGAAACCCATTCAAGAGATATACAGCCAATTAACCGGAAAGAAAAAGATCGTCATTACCATGCACCAAAAACCCGATGCGGATGCGATGGGTTCTTCGCTGGGGCTGTACCATTTTTTAAAACAATTGGGCCACGAGGTAACGGTGATTTCTCCGACCAACTGGGCTCGCTGGCTCGATTGGATGGAAGGCAGCAAGGAAGTGCTGGACTATGAGTTGCACAAAACTGAGAGCGATAAAAAGCTGACCGAAGCCGAGTGGCTTTTTTGCCTTGACCACAATCATTTTAGCCGTACCAAAAACATGGCGAAGAAACTGGCCGAAATGGCTTGCGTCAAGATTTTAATTGACCATCACCAGGAACCCGACGAGGCTTCGTTTGATTACGGCGAATCCAACACGGGCAAGAGTTCCACCTGCGAGATGGTGTATGATTTTATCGTAAACTCCGGCCATCGCGACAAGATAAACATCTTTGCCGCCGAATGCCTTTATGCGGGTGTTGTGGCCGATACGGGTTCGTTTCGTTTTTCTTCTACCCATGCTTCGGTTCATCACATGGTAGCTTATTTAAAAGAAATAGGGCTGGAGCACACCAAAGTGCACGAAGCCTTGTACGATAATTTTCTCGAAAACCGCCTTCGCTTTTTGGGCCACGTGTTGAGCAACCGGTTGGAAGTAAACTATCAATTGAACACCGCCATGATGTGGGTTTCCAAGCAGGAGACTTTAAAGTTCGACATTAAAACCGGAGACACGGAAGGCCTCGTAAATTATCCGCTCTCCATTCAGGGCATCAAACTCGTTGGACTTGTGATTGACCGCGACGAAGAACGCAAATGGAGCTTTCGCAGCAAGGGCAATTTTGACTGCAACACCTTTGCAAGAAAATATTTCAACGGCGGTGGTCACTTTAACGCTGCCGGTGGCCGCGACACGGCTTCGCTGCAGGAAACGATAAAAAAATTTAGCGAGGCCATTCAGGAAAACAGCTCTCTTTTACAATAAACAAAAAATACAAATGAAAGTAACGAAACAGGTTTTTGGCGCAGCACTGCTTGCCTTGACAACACTGGCCGCCTGCAAAAACACAGAGTTCAAAAAAACAAAAGACGGCCTTCCGTACAGGGTAATGGGCGAAGGCAAGGGCGATAAAATTGTACCGGGCAACGTGATCCGTTTTCACGCCACAACCCGCCTTGGCGACAGCTTGTTGTCGAGTACGTACACAATGGGCGGCCCGCAAACCGTGCCCATTCCAAAGGACGGACCCAACATGGCAATGTTCCAGATATTTTTTGATGCGCACAAAGGCGACAGCATTCTTTTGTTGCAGCCGGTAGATTCGATTCTTGCCAAAAACCCGATGGCCGCAAAAGATTCTTTCCTGCTTTCGAAAAAAGGAAAGAACATTGAAACCGTTTTGAAAATTGTGGACGTGTTTAAAGATGAGGCGAGCCTGACCAGCCAGCAACGAGCAAAAGATTCCGTTGCCATTCAGACGTACCTGAAAGAAAAAAACATTCCGGCCAAAGCCACGCCCAAAGGCGTGTACGTGCAAACGCTTACGCCTGGAAACGGTCAATTGCCCAAACCCGGACAGACAATGAGCATTCGCTATGCCGGTAAACTTTTTAACGGCCAGGAATTTGACTCTAATACCAAACCCGGCGACCCGTTGTTGCCCGTGCAGCTTGGTACAGGCAGCACCATTCCGGGTTTTGAAGAAGGCTTGTCGCAATTGTCAAAAGGAGAGAAGGCGCTGCTTTTTATTCCATCGTCATTGGCCTACGGCGAACGCGGAAGCCAGCCTGACATGACCGGCCAGCAACGCATCAAGCCGAACGAGAATTTGATTTTTGAAATTGAAGTAGCGGACATTAGCGATAAGGCTCCCGCTGCGGCAATGCCTCCAACAGCGGCACTTGATTCCATGAAAAAATCGTCTCGTAAATAATTCTTTCGCATTTTTGCAGCCCCGCTGCGGCGGGGCTGTTTTAATCCTGCACGTTGAGAACAAGGCTCCGTTTTTAGTCCAAGATTCCAACAGAGGTATCTGAAGCTTTTGAAAACTATCCGGCCAAACACGCTTACTGTAATCCCGGCCTTTCGAAAAGAAAACGATTCATTGTCCAAACCACAATATGTTAATGGGAAGGAGAGCAGCCAGCGCTGCTCTTTTCTTTTTATAAATAGATGAACGCCGATTGCTGTGCAAACGAGAGTTTATCCTTTGTAAGCAAGATAAAGTTCAGTAGCCTCTTTGGCTTCTTTCACATCGTGCACCCGCAAAATGTTTGCACCGTTTAACAGCGCCATTGTGTGCAGCACCGTTGTTCCGTTCAGGGCTTTGTCCGCCGTGGTTTGAAGTGTTTTGTAAACCGTTGCCTTGCGCGAAAGACCCACCATTAACGGCTTCTCCAATTGAGCAAAAAAAGAAAGCTCCCGTAGCAGTTGAAAATTGTGCTGAATGGTTTTGCCAAAGCCAAAGCCGGGATCAACAATGATATCCTTGATGCCCGTTCTTTCCAATTCTTTTATCCTGAACGAAAGCGAATCGAACACCTCAAGCGTCACATTTTGATACGTTGCATTCTTTTGCATCGTTTGCGGATTGCCCCGCATGTGCATCAGCACGTAAGGCACGTTGAGTGCGGCAACCGTTGGCAAAAGGTTCGGATCAATTGTTCCGGCGCTCACATCGTTAATCATGCTCGCTCCGGCGTTCACTGCTTCGGTTGCAACCCCGGCGTAGAACGTATCAATTGAAAGAACCTGACCGGGGAAATTTTTATGCAAGGCTTCAACAGCGGGAACAACTCTTTTTAATTCTTCTTCTTCTGAAATTCGTTGGCTGGCCGGCCTTGTGCTTTGTCCGCCTATGTCTAAAATTGCGGCGCCGCTGCTTATCATTTCTTCGGCCTTGTGCAACAAAGCGTCTTCGTTGTTTAAGCGGCTGCCGGCATAAAACGAATCCGGCGTAAGGTTTAATATTCCCATGACAACGGGTTCGTTAATCGTCAATATTCTTCCCTTGCAATTGAGTGTAAACATTGGTGGGCCTTCCTTACTTTTGAACGAATGTAGGAGAAAGCTGTCAGCCATCCGCTATCGGCCATCCGCCTGCAAATCAACCTTGTTAACTTTCAAAGCTGAATGCCGATAGCTGAAAGCGCAGAGCCAAAGACCATGTC
The DNA here is from genome assembly GCF_007970805.1 of Flavisolibacter ginsenosidimutans. Taxonomy (GTDB): domain Bacteria; phylum Bacteroidota; class Bacteroidia; order Chitinophagales; family Chitinophagaceae; genus Flavisolibacter; species Flavisolibacter ginsenosidimutans. The sequence continues at coordinate 481,924 of NZ_CP042433.1, forward strand.
CACCATCAAACAATACGAAGCCGTTATTCAACGGTGCAAAGAGATTTTCCTGAAAAAAACTACCGATTACGGAACGGCCTGGCGGGTATTGCGAACCATCTCCGTGGTTGATCAAATCTATATCAAAGCTTACCGCGTACGCACCGTTCAGGATGTGGGCGAACAAAAGATCGGCGACGACATTCCGGGTGAATTTATCGGCATAATTAATTACGCCGTCATTGGTTTGATTCAACTGCAATTGACCGAAGACGACGAAGAAGAACTGAGCACGGAAACCGTAAAGATTTTGTATGACAAATACATTGGTGAAGCCAGGACTTTGATGCAGCAAAAGAACCACGATTACGGAGAAGCCTGGCGGCAAATGAGCGACGAAAGTTTTGTGGATTTGATTTTGATGAAACTGCAACGCATGAGGCAAATTCTTGCCAACAAAGGCCGCACACTCATTAGCGAAGGCCTTGATGCGAATTACTACGACATCATCAACTACGCCGTGTTTGCGCTCATTTTGCTCGGCGAAAGAAAAGCATAATCGTTATGAAGACGATCGTTCGCATCATTCAAATATTCGTCGGCATTTTGTTCGTTGTTTCGGGACTTGTGAAAGCCAACGATCCTATCGGCCTTGGCTACAAAATGCAGGAGTTTTTTGAACTGTGGGGAACGGGTTTTTCGCAGGGTTCTTTCGTGCGGAATGCACTCGATTTTTTTCACGGCATTTCGCTGCCGCTTTCCATCGGTATGATTACGCTGGAGATTTTGGCCGGTGTTGCGCTGCTTCTTGGCTGGAAGAAAAAGTTCATCATCTGGCTGCTGTTGGTGCTGATCGTTTTCTTCACTTTTCTTACCGGCTATGCCTATCTATCGGGCAAGTTTACCAACTGCGGTTGCTTCGGCGATTGTCTTCCCATCACGCCGTTAACGTCGTTTCTAAAAGACCTTGCGCTGTTGGCAATGATTCTGTTGCTGCTCTTCGGACAGCGATACATTGCACCGGTTTTTACTCCTCGTTTACGCACAACAATTCTCGGCCTTTGCCTTCTCCTAAGCCTCGGCTTGCAGTGGTACGTTTTAAATTATTTGCCGCTTGCCGATTGTCTTCCGTTTAAAAAAGGAAACAATATTTCGGAGCAAATGAAGCCGCCGCCCGGTTCTCGTCCCGACAGCATTGTGATTAAATACGTTTACGAAAAAGGAGGGAAGCGTTACGAATGGGCCGCGAATGAATTGCCGGCTGATTTCAGCACTTACAAATACGTTGACCGCATTGACAAAGTGGTGCGCAAAGGCAACGCCGATCCGGCGATCAAAGGTTTTTCACTGGTGGGTGTAAGCGGCGAAGATTCAACGCAAATTGTTTTAGAACAACCGGCAGCTGTTGTTGTGTTTGCACTTGATTTTACAAATCATCAATGGGTAAAGGCTTTCATGGAGGTTGCAAAGGCAGCGCAATCGCGGAACATACCGGTTTACGTTGCGTCAACAAATTTGCTTGAGGGCGAGAAAGCTTTTTTAGAAGAAGGAATTACCGGCGTGCAGTTTTTTAATACGGACTTTACCGTTGTGCGAACGGTAGCAAGAACAACGCCGACGATTTTGTTTCTAAAAAAAGGGACCATTGCTCGAAAGTTTAGCAAGAACGGAATGGCCGATGCCAAGGCTGCCGTTGCTTCGCTCTGAGTTAATTCACTAACTTGACCGCGTGCTGAAATTCATTCTAAAAAAATTACTGTACGGGCTTTTTGTTTTGATCGGCGTGGTCGTTCTCGTTTTTGTTTTGTTCCAGGGTTTCGGCGATCCGTCGCGGCTAGTAATGGGACAAACGGGCGACGCAAAAACGCAGGAAGCCATTCGCAAAGAACTCTATCTCGATCAGCCCAAATGGAAACAATTTCTTTATTACCTCAACGATGTTTCGCCCATTGCTTTTCATTCAAAAGAAGAAATCAAAAAGAAAGACCTCACCGGGATTTTCGTCGGCGGCGAAACAAAGTTTTCGCTCAAGTTTCCTTACCTGCGCAAGTCTTATCAAACCAAAAAATCGGTAAGCGATGTTTTGCTGGAAGCCTTGCCCGGCACGCTTTTGCTGGCCGTTACGGCCATGTTTATTGCCGTTCTTATCGGCATTCCATTAGGCGTATTGGCCGCGGTAAAACAAAACAGTTGGATGGATACCTCGGCGGTGTTTGCCAGTATTGTAGGCATCTCTGCGCCGTCGTTTTTTATGGCCATCATCACTGCTTATTTATTCGGTTTTGTATGGAGCGGTTGGACGGGCCTGCACATCACCGGCAGTTGGTTCGACATTGATTCAACCGGGGCCAAGCGGCTCACGTTGCAAAACCTGATTCTGCCCGCGTTTACACTCGGCATTCGTCCTTTAGCAATCATCACCCAACTCACCCGCAGCGCTATGCTCGACGTGCTGGACCAAGACTACATTCGCACGGCTTACGCAAAAGGTTTGAGCCGGCAAACGGTCATTTGGAAACACGCCCTGCGCAACGCACTCAACCCGGTGATAACGGCCGTCACGGGTTGGTTTGCCGAGTTGCTTGCCGGTGCTTTTTTTATTGAATGGATTTTTGGCTGGAAGGGCATTGGCAAGGTAACCGTAGACGCGCTGGAGAAGCTCGACTTTCCGGTAGTGATGGGTTCCGTACTCATATCCGCCACGTTTTTTATTCTTGTAAACATCCTTGCCGATATACTTTACGGTATCGTTGATCCGCGTGTTCGAATCCGGTAACCATTTCATCACAAAAACATAAACTCAGGCATACGCCAGCTCTGTTCAATTGCTTAACTTTAAGGTACAAGCCGCCACACAATCACCACTTATTTCTTCAACGATTAAAATTGCTTGTATGGAACAGGTTGCAGATTTGTTGGCCAAAAAAGCCCCGCAGTTCAACACCGTTACCACCGATTCACTCGTTAGCGACGCATTGTACCAGATGAGTTGCGAGGCCGTTGACTTTCTCATTGTGTTGGACAAAGACAAGTTTAAGGGCATTATCTCCGATCACGACATTGCGTCGCGCATTTTGTTAGAAGACCGGCCACTGAAGGAAATTGAGGTTTGGGAATTTATGAACACGTCTTTGCCGGTGGCAACACCCGATGCTTCGCTGCAAAGCTGCATGCAACTGATGGAACGCTTCAGTGCACGTCACCTGGCGGTGTTTGACCGTTTTGAATTCAAAGGCGTGATTTCCTCTTATGATCTAATGCAGGAAGCCATGCACAGTCCGCAGTATTTTTTTGAAGAAGAGGCACCGCGCCGTGGCTACCCCTGGACTTATTGAATGACGATGTCCTCAATAACTTTTTCGCCCAAAGCTTCGTTTATGCGAAGCTTTATTTTTTCTTTTTGGTAGAGAAGTTCCTGCTTCAGCGGCGCAACGTTCGTCGTGATGAAAAGCGTTTTGTTAATGACCTTGAGGTTATCGGTGTAGCGGGCGATGGTTTTGCCCATGACGGCTTCCCACACGTCTTCAATTTGCAATGCCTGGATAGAGCCTTTGATGCGGCTTTGGTTCAGGTAAAGTTTGATGGCATCGCCAAGGGAGTATTGCGCCATGAAGCGAAGGTAAGTGGATTAAAGATTAGGCTGATAGCGAACAGACCTAAGTATTGGATAATAGCTTGCATTAATCTCAGTATTACTTGTTGTCTGCTTCCGATGCAGTGCGCCATAGTCGCGAAACACCGGTCTTTTGTGCAATGGACAAATCTTCAGTTAAGGCTTGTGCGATGATAACACGACCAAAAGATTTCCGGTGATGAAAAGGAATTGTCAGTCGCTGCAAGTTTCCAAAAGATAAAGAATTATACTCCTGCTAATCACCGTCAATCCTTTTAGTAACAGCAGTCATTGCCAAGAGATAAAGCCTTTGATAATTTCAATTTATTAATCTAAAAGGTTATGAAACGGTTTGCTGTTGTATTACTGCTTACGACGGTGTTTGCCTGCCGTAAGGACAATGAAAAGATTCCGGTTGATCTGGACTCCGATTTCAACCTGGTTTATGGCAGCACTGCAGGGGAGCAGGTATTTGCTGCTGCCCGAAGCGCAGACGGTGGTTATGTGCTGGCAGGAAGTATTAAAGGAGTAAGCGGCAATCCAGGAAATACCGACGCATGGGTGTTGAAACTGGACAGGCAAGGGAAGATGATATGGCAAAAATCATTCGGAGGATCAGACTACGAACTTGCCTTTTCCGCTGCCTCCACCTTGGATGGCGGATATATCATCGCTGGCTCTGCAAATAGTAATGACGGCGACATCTCCGGTAATCACGGGAACAGTGATGCATGGGTAATAAAGATTGATAAAAATGGGAACAAAGAGTGGCAAAGCTTACTTGGAGGCTCTGCAAGTGATTTTGCCACTTCAGTTCTACCAACCTCTGATGGTGGCTATATAATGGCTGGACAAACAGCAAGTGCAAATGGAGATGTGAGTAATAACCACGGAAGCACAGACGCTTGGGTGGTGAAACTTGACAGAAACGGAAAGAAACAATGGCAAAAAACATTTGGCGGAACAGGGATTGAAAAAGCGAATTCTATTATTGAAACTTCAGAGGGTGACTATATCATGACTGGCACGACCAACAGCAATGATGGCGATGTAACCGGTTACCATGTTGGTTGGGGTATGTGGGTTGGAAATTTCGACGGATGGGTGGTACGGCTAAGCAAAGATGGAAACCTTTTATGGAACAAAGCATTCGGGGGTAGTAATGCTGATCAGATCAATTCCATTGTTCAGAACATAGATAATAGCTACACCTTTGCGGGATTTACCAGGAGTAATGACTTTGATGTATTTGGCAACCACGGAGGTGAAGATGCATGGGTGGTTAATATTGACAAAGAAGGTAAAATTCTATGGAGAAAGGTTCTCGGCGGATCGGGAGATGATTTGGCTGATTTTATTACATCTACACAGGATGGTGGTTATGTACTAGCTGGTTTTACCTCAAGTAATAATGGTGATGTAAGCGGTAACCACGGTAGCGAAGACGCCTGGATGATAAAGTTGGATCAGGGCGGAAGCAAACAATGGCAACGGACACTGGGTGGGTCAGGGAACGACATAGCCCGTGTCGTTATGCAGCGTGCCAACGGAAGTTTCGTAATGGTAGGTTCAAGCGGTAGTAACGATGGCGATGTCAACGCTGCTGGAGGTGCCTGGATCGTTACAATTAAAGATCACTAATCATTGAATTGAAATAAATACTACTTATGGTTAAAAAGGCATAATTAAGAGAAATATTTTAGAATTTAGGTCAAAGGTAAAATGGTTGCAGCGTTGCCGGTCGAACTGTACTCATTAAATGCAGCATGTTCAAAGTAATACACTGTTTGGCTTGATTTCAAATTGGAGCAAGAATTTGCGCAATGGGTTTTTTTGTCGTGTCGGCCTTTTGCTTGTAGATTAACCGCTATTGTAACAAGTAAAAAAGGAATGGAAAACTAGCTTTAGTCTTCACATTTTTTGATGGCTGTTCGTTTGCGCCTAATACGTAAATATATAACGCCTTATCGTTGACCGCGAAAAAAGCTAACTCCCATTTCAACCTTTAATCTTCGCCCAAACCAATTGCTGCTTACATCCGCTCCGGCACGCGTATTCCCAACAGTCCCATTCCTTCTTTAATCACGTTTGCTGTTAATCCGCAAAGTTGCAAGCGCAAGGCTTTCTTTTCTTCGCTTTCGGCTTTTAATACCGAGTGTACCGTGTAAAAAGAATTGAAAGTTTTTGCCACGCTGTAAACGTAATTGGCAATGGCCGAAGGATTGTGTTCGTTCGCGGCCTGCTGCACCACTTCACCAAACTGTTCCAGCACCACCAATAATTCTTTTTCCAACTTCTCCAGTTGCCGATTGCCGATTGCCGATTGCTGATTGCCATCTTCTGCTTTTCGCAAAATAGACTTTAGCCTTGCGTGTGTGTATTGAATGAACGGCCCGGTGAAACCCTGGAAGTCTATGCTTTCCTCCGGGTTAAAAACCATGCGCTTTTTCGGGTCCACTTTCAGCAGGAAAAACTTTAAAGCACCAAGGGCAACGGTTTCGTAAAGCTCTTTCAGTTCGCTTTCGCTAAAGTCGGCGATGTTGCTTTTTTCGGCCGTTACTTTCTTTGATTGCTCCACCATTTCGTCAATCAAATCATCGGCATCCACCACCGTTCCTTCACGGCTTTTCATGCGGCCGCTCGGAAGTTCCACCATGCCGTAACTCAGGTGATAGATTCCATCGGCATAAGGCTTGCCAAGCTTTTTTAAAATGAGCTGCAACACCTTCATGTGATAGTTCTGCTCGTCAGCAATCACGTAAAAGCTTTGGTCGTAGGGAAATTCTTTGTACTTCTCATCGGCAAGGCCAATGTCCTGCGTAATGTAAACAGACGTGCCGTCTCTCCGTAAGACCAATTTTTCGTCCAGGCCTTCGTCCGTTAAATCAATCCACACGCTGCCGTCGTCTTTGCGGAATAAAACGCCTTTGGCAAGACCTTCTTCCACAAACTGTTTTCCCAGCAAATAGGTTTCGCTTTCGTAATAGGTTTTGTCAAAGTCGGAACCGATGCGTTTATAGGTTTGGTCAAAGCCTTCGTAAACCCAGCCGTTCATCTTCTTCCAGAGTTCAATCACTTCGGGTTTGCCCGCTTCCCAGTCGCGCAACATTTCCTGCGCCCGTTTCATAATCGGCGTATTAGCGCGAATAATTTCTTTCACATCATCGCCAATCTTCTTCAGCTTTTCTTTGTCCTTGTCCGTGGTTCCCGGAACGGCGCTGCCCAATTCTTTTAGCTCAACCAGTTTTTGTTTGTCTGTTTCCGAAAAAGCCGCATAATCGTTTGCCTCTACTTTATCGGCTAATTCGCTTGCTTCTTTCTTTATTTGGCTCTCGCATTTTACGTAATAATCACCCACAAAATGATCGCCTTTGATGCCGGTGCTTTGCGGCGTTTCGCCGTTACCGAAAAGTTCCCAGGCAATCATGCTTTTGCAAATGTGAATGCCGCGGTCGTTCACAATGCAGCTTTTCATCACTTCGTTGCCGGTTGCTTTTAAAATTTCGGCAACGCTCCAGCCCAAAAAATTGTTCCGCAGGTGACCGAGGTGAAGAGGCTTGTTGGTGTTGGGAGAGGAGTACTCTACCATGATTTTTTTTCCGGCGGAGGTTGAATCAACAAGCTTGTCTTTTGAAAGTTTTTCGCTTAAATATTTTACGAAATAGTTGTCCGAAACGGTAAGGTTTAAGAAGCCCTTGATGACGTTGAACGAGGTGAACAAAGCATTGTTGGCCGCAAGCAAATGTTCGCCCAAATCTTTTCCCAGTTGTTCCGGCGCCTTGCGCAACTGTTTTACCAGCGTGAACAAAACCAGGGTGTAATCTCCTTCAAATTCGGCCTTGGTTTGGTTGATGGTGATGTCGTTCGCGGAAACGTCAACGCCGTACAATTCTTTTATGCTTTTTGCTGCTGCATCCTTTATCGTTGCGGCCAAACTCATGTCGTGTAAAATTTGGGCGCAATTTAGGCAAACCTTTTTAGCCTCCTTTTTAACCTCTCTTAACGAAATACAAAGCCATTGTTAGCAAAGAGCGGGGTAAATTTGTGTCTTCATGCGTAAGATTCACAACAACGTAAGAAAAACCATTTTTTCCGTGCTGGACATTTTCTATCCAATGTTCCGGCGGTTCATGCCTTTGCAAACCTATCATTATGCGGCCTGTGGCGGCAGCAATACTTTGTTCAACATTTTTCTCTATCACATCTTTTTCAACTACGTACTCCACAAGCAGGTTTTGCACCTCGGCTTTATTGCTTTCACGCCTTACGTGGCAGCTTTCATCCTGGCCTTTTTTATTACGTTTCCCATTGGGTTTTACCTGAGTATGTACGTGGTGTTTCAAGGCTCTTACCTGCGCCGCAGAATTCAACTGGTGCGTTATTTAATGGTGGCGCTGGCTTGTGTGGGGCTAAACTATATCCTGCTGAAATTTTTTATCGAAACATTGGGCTGGCACCAGCACCCGACGCTCGCCTTGATGGCGACGGCGGTAATTGTTGTAGTCTTCAGCTATGTTTCACAGCGCTTCTTTTCTTTTCGTACGGCAAAGCCCACGGTTCTCAACCAATCGGAAGCCTCAGTGCTTGAAGGACAAATCAATCTCTGATACTTGCACGCTTAGTTTCCCACTGCATGCGGTTTTAATTAAGATGTGTTGCGGCAGCGGTTGCACGCTCACGACTTTCAGTTCGTTCACGTTGCCTATGCCTTTAATGCCCTTCGTCCATTCTTTGTTTAGATAAGTGTTGAGCGATGCTTTGGCCGTTTCAAAATAGGAGGTCAAGTCAATCTTGGTGTTCTTTTTTAGTTCCGATTCAATCTTTCCCGAAAAAAGCCATTTGGCCGTTTTCAACAAAAGGTTTTTGGTTTGCAGGTCATAATCCAGGTCCTGCACTTCAATGGTTTTTGTGGCCGCATTGTAAACGGGATTGCCGGTAAAAAAAGCCGTGCCGTTAAACGAACCGGTAAAGTCCACTTTAATCAACATGCGTCCTTCGGGACTGGCCGCCACCGTCACTTCTTTCACCACGATGTGTTTGGCAAACATTCCTTCCGATAAATCGAAGCGCTTGCCCGCCATGTAGCCGTTCACCACGCGGCTCAACGAATCGTATTGCAGGGCCGCATCCAGGTAAACAGAGAAGCCGCCCGGTGTGGAAACCGTTGAGAGATTCGGAACCAGCGACGTTGGTTCAACCGTCTTTGCAAAGGTTATGGCCGGCGACGCGGTGATGCCGATGTTGATGTTGAGCAAATCATTTTGAGCGTTGATGCTGTTCATGCGCAAAGCTTTGGGGTGAAGCGAAAAATAACCGATGCCTGGAACCGTGTAGGTTTCGTTCAGCATGTTCCATGCCTGTTGCATATAAGGCCGCAGGGCCATGTTGCCGAAAGAATCCTGCATCGCTTTTCGCGAAGCGTCCAATTCGGTTTTCAGTCCGTCGAGCACCTGTTTGGTTACGTCTTGTCCCCAAAAGCAAACCTCGCATTTGCCTTTGGCAACGGGTTCGGTTCGGGTAATTCGTGTTTGCAAAAAATAATCCGGCGTTAAGGCAAAGGATGAGATGAAGCCCACATCCACGCGGCGTTCGCCTTCATCGAAACCGCATTTGCAAGCCGGCGACCAAGGTGATAAAACCGTGCCGCCCGAAGAACACAACCGCGTAGAACCCACGATTTGATAATAGCCCGTAAAGCCAAGATTCATCAGCAAACCTTTCATGGTCATGCGCAACAGCGAGCGGCGGAAACGGTATTTGTACCGCGTGCCGCAGTCGGACTGTACCCAATCATCCGGGTAACGGGGCGACGTGAAAACCGTATCCACGTTGCGTTCGGCCATGGCGAAAATGGGTTTCAAATTAATCTGGATCGGAATGTCAATGTTCGACTCGGGCAGCGTGTCGGTTGTGTTCGTGATTGTTTGGGCCGAAAGGCTTATTGTAAAGAGAAAGCAGAAAGTTGGTGCAAAAAAGAATTTCATTGGCAATATATGTTGAGATATAAACGAGAACAAGGGAATTTGATTGTGGCCATTCCACCGGGAAGGCCGGGGAGATGGGCCGCTCTACCGGTTCGACGGGTTCTTCCAGCCTTTACCCAATCGTTCAAGCGATTCTTTCACTCTTGTTTGCCTCGTCTCCTCGCGTTTCGCTGAAACAATCCACTCAACGTATTCTTTTTTATTGCTGAAGGAAAGCGTGTTAAAAAAGGTTTTTTCTTTTTCCGTTTTGTCGAGAAGTTTTGAAAAATCTTCGGGAAGGTAAACTGTTTTTGTGGCGGCATCAAGGTAATTGAAAACGGCCCGCTCTTTTGGTTTTGTCTCTTTCTTTTTATCGGCTTCGGTTTTGGTGCGCATTCCAAACACAGACCATGTTTCATTGAAAGAAACAAGGCTGATCCATTGCAGTTCCTCGTGCCTCAACAAAGCCTCCCAGCCTTTATCACGGGTTAAATCCGTTTGCATTTTCGACGAGCTTTTCGGGTAGTAAATCCAGCAAACGACACCTTCTTTCAAAAGCGCAACGATGTTTTCCACTTCTTCTTCCACCTGCGCCTTGTCTTTCACAAACCAGTGAATTTGGTTGTAGGTTTTAGTCTTGCCGGAAAGTTTTACGTCTTTGGGCAGTTCGCCCAACGCTGTTTTAAAATCGGAAGGGGCGTGAACGGTAAGCAGGGTGTAGCCTTCTTTAATTTTTAATTTTTGTGCGGTGGAAGACGGCATAAACAACGGGGTTTGGAATTTTGAAAATAAGAAGCTTTGCTTTTGATTAATAATTTTTATGAGCCAGAAGTTCGTCTATCCATTAAGCTTTACTTGCGTCGCACTCTTCAACGCTTAGTTCGCTGTTGGGCAAAAGCGAAACCTTTTTATAAAAATTTCTCGGGAATTAAGTTTCTCTTAGCATATTCAAAAAAATAAAACCTTGCATTTTTGCTTTATACGAAAACAATTTCGCCTGATGAAAAATCAATCCTTCGTTTTTGCCCTTCTTGCTTTGGCCCTTGTTTCGTTTTCGTTTACCAAAAAGCCGGTTCACAGAACGCACAAGAAAAAAACAACAGTCAGCCGCTCCCTGGACTTTCCGGTGGCGGGCATGAAAAGCAACATTGGGGGCTTTTGGGGCGATAGCCGCGACGGCGGCGAACGCAAGCACAAAGGCATTGACATCTTTGCAAAAAAAGGAACGCCGGTAGTGGCCGTGAGCGACGGCCGGATTGTGAAAGAGGCGCACACGCCCATCGGTGGAAAAACCATCTGGCTCAAGCCCACCAATTATTCGTGGACGGCTTACTATGCGCACCTGGATAGACAACTGGTAAAGCCGGGGCAGCGTGTGCGAAAAGGACAGGTGCTTGGCACTGTTGGCAACACGGGCAATGCACGCACCACCCCGTCACATTTGCACTTTGGCATTCGTCCGGGAAAAGGCTGGGTAAATCCTTTGCCTTATGTAAAACATTCGCCCAAAGTGGCCGCAAAGGTTTCAAAGGTGAAGGCACAAAGGAAAAGACACCGGAAATAAGCAAAGATTGAAATAAGAAGACGGCCTGCGTTTGCAAACGCAGGCCGTCTTCTATTATTGAAAGAGTACAACGAAGAATAAAAATTTGTGGCAGCGAGGGCCGCGAAAAATTATAGACCCGGTTATTGCACTTTGAAATTAATAGTGATCAACGTTGAATCCTTGCAGGGACGGGATTGCCCGTGGTTGCCTTCGGTAACCGAAATAACCACCTGCTGCGTGGTTGGGTTTTTTACATCAGCAATGGCTGAAAAATGATAGACTGCGGAAAAGCCGCTTCCGGTGTTGATGATTTCACTGGTGGTGTAATTGGCCGCTTGCGTTTTGATGGCAGCCACGTCATCGGCATCGCCGTAAGTTTTTAAGTCAAGCACGTACTGCGTACCGGAAGCGATGGTGGTATCAATGGTAACCGAACGCGAACCGTGGTAGCCGTGATCGCCTTGTTTGGAACAGGAAAGCAAAGCGACAGCGGAAACAAGAGCACTGAAGAATAAAAATCGTTTCATAAAATAGACTTTGTTTTCGGGCAGAGATGCGGCCGCTGAAACAAGGGTTGGGTGAAAGCGAAAAAAAACTGAATGGCATAGGATGATTGGCCGGGTTGCAGTGCAGGCCAGCAGTTTAAGATGGGAGAATATTGCGGCGGAGACGCAAAAAATTAAGCAGATGCCTGCCAATTGTCACCGGCCGTTATTCCGCCGTCCACCCAGGTCCACTCAATTTTTTGGTAGGTGAAGGAAACCAGTTCAAGCACGGGCAACTTGGTGCCGGGGTCAATCTTGTTGTTCTCCATGTCGGTATGAATGGAAGCAATGCTGGCATTGGTAAGCTTGATGATGTAGCTGTTTACTTCTATTCCGTTTGGATTGGCCGCGAAAAATTTCAGAACAACTTCTGTCAGGTTTTCGTTACTGACAAGTGCCTTGTACAACAACGGCGTGGCTTTGTCTAATTCTTTGGTAATGGTGATGGGCTTGTGTTGCCTTTTGCCGGTAGGCAAGCCGCTGGACGCATCACGCGGCGAAATGATTTCGTGATCTACGGCATAAACGGCAACAGAACCTTCGCGGCCTTTTTGTGTGACACCACCTTTGATCTGTCCTTGTTTTTGACCGGTTACGGTGAGATAAGCGTTGAGTGACATGATGGTTGGTTTAAAGAAACAAGGTAGAAAAAATTAAGGAGCAACAGCAAGATGGAAGAAATGCCCAATAAGAAAAATGATGGCCTGTGTTACAACTCAGGACAAGGATAATTCAAAGGCAGTACGTGAAGCAGCGGAACCGAAATAAAACAAGTTAGCCTGAACGAGGTTCAGGCTAACAAGGTGTTTGAGGAATGAAGCATTGTTATTTTTTGGGCCGCTTGTACTGTGCGAACCAAACAATCTTTCCGTCTTTCAATTGGTTGATGTCGTGATAGCTGGCCGAATCAACCTTGCCGTTTTTGTATGTATCTGTTTCATCGTACCAGGTAACCACGTAACCTTCTTTTTTGTCGGTTGAATACATTTTATCCCAGGCGACCATTTTTATTTTTGCGGAACTAAGGCTGTCCCTGTACGTTGACCACATTTTCATCAGGTCTGCATTTGTTTTTTTGAAATGTTCGCCGTTCGCCATATCAATCTCTACCGAATCGGCCATGGCGCTTCCCAGGCCTTTCATGTTGTTCATCTCCCAGTCTTTGTACGTCATCAAAACCGTTTTAAGATCGGCGTCCGAAACGTTGTTGTTCCATTGAGAAGAATAAGAAGCCGTGTAGGGCAAGTCGGCAGGCACTGTCGCCGTAGCTGCGCTGTTGGTACTGTCCGGTGAGGTAGTGGTGCTTGCTTTTACTTTCGTGTCGTTGTTGCAAGCAGAGAGAAGAACGGCAAGGCCGCAGAAAACAAATAAACCTTTCATGCTTTTTTTGTTTAGAAGTGGTGAAATGAAGATTGGCGGAAAGCAGGTGTGGTTAAACAAGGCGGACGGGACAACAAGGTAATTAATAATTAAAGAGGGAGAAAATAATTGCGGTTGGCTGGTATCGTGAAATAGAAAAACGTTGCAGTTTATGCAGCAGAAGGTTTAAGTTTTGAAGAATACTTTTGATACCGGCAGTAACTTTGTGCTTCACCAATGCATACGACATGAAAAATTTTGTTGTTCTCCTTGCTTTTGTTCTTCCATTTTTATTTGCCGCTTGCAACAACGATAACAAGAAAGCGGAAAGCACATCAACCACAAGCCAACAGGGCAATACCCCTCCTGCCAATCTCTCCAACAACATTGAAATAACGGCCAACGATTCAATGAAGTTCAGCACCATTGAGCTCAACGTAAAAGCAAATGAAAAAGTGACGCTAACGTTGAAGAACGTTGGCACAGCGCCTATAACAGCGATGGGCCACAACTGGATATTGCTAAAAGACAACACTGACCTTGACGCTTTTGAAAAAGAAGCCAACACGGCTCCCGATCACATTCCGGCGAATAATTCCAACATCATCGCCCATACAAAACTGCTTGGTCCCGGCCAGTCGGATACCATTGAGTTCACCGTGCCCGCAGGTTCTTACACCTTTATTTGCAGTTTCCCCGGTCACTACAAAACCATGACGGGCATACTGACGGCGTATTAAAAGAAATGCGAAGATTACTGGTGTTGGATACGTCCATGTTTACCAGCCAAAGGATGTAACCACAAGACCGAACCTACCCGCAACGGTCAGAAATAAACAAGCCTGTGTTCAAACACAGGCTTGTTTATTTATTGTTTGAAAACCCTCAACTATTCCAGCTACTTGCTTCCTGCGTAAACGGCATACTGGTACTGGCCGTTACTTGCGTCGCTGATATCCGGTACTTTACCGTTCCAATCAAGAGCAATCATGGGCTCACCCTTGCTGTTGTTGCGGCCCTTGGTGTAATACAAGCCTGTAAAGCCGTCCAGCGGACCGCTTAAGAAATTAATCACTTTTGTCGTTGTGTTATACTTGTACGTTCCGTTGCTGCCGGCTTGAACGTACTTGCCGTTTGTCAAAAAACGAATGAAGTAAATCCTTTGAAACGTACCGCCCTGGTGAACGCTGTATTCGCCCATCGGCATGTCTTTCGGTGCGGGTTTGGCAATGGGTTTTATCTCGTTGGTGGACGTTGTAGCGGCTGTTGAAACAAGTGTGCACGGACTGAATTGAATCTTGCCCGTGGCGCCTGCAAAAATGCGGCTTAGCGGACCGTTCACCGTTACCAAGCTGCCTTCTGCCAGCGCACGGTTTGCCGCATTGTCCGGAAGAATAAACTCGATGTAGGAATCAAAATCGTTTGTAGTAATCATCAGGTACACTTCGCCGAACGCAACGGTTTTGTGTTTGATTTTTCCACCGCTGACTTGCAGGTTCTGCCCTTCGTATTTCGCTTTGGCCGCGGTGAAGCCGGCTTTGAACTCGGCGTACAGTTGTTGAGCGGTAACGGGTGTTTGAGCTTTGCCAAACGCGGTCGTGCAGATCAAAAAGAAGAGTGCAATTGTTTTCATTTGTTTTCGAAGAGTTTTATTGCTCACGCAATATACAATGCGACCGCTTTTCTCAAAACGTGGAAAGTAAACGCAAATTGATTTTTTCTTCGCTACCGTTGTTGCCGTTCCCGGCAGCCTCGCGTCTATAGTTGCGCAAGATGAGGATGCCGGTACGTTACGAAAAAGCACCGTAAGCGTTAAGGTTGCAAGTAAACTGGTTTCTTTTTTTAAGAACGATGCGGATGGCAAAGACCTGAATAATTGTTAAAGGCTTGAAAACAAAAACGGATAAGGCAAGGTGTTTTTTGTGTTTGGCTTTCGTGGGTAATTTGTTTCGAAACGCTTTACTGTCAAAGCTTTCCTTAGGATCCAACGACTCTGAACTTGTTTATATAACCGGCAAATTGATTTCGTAAGCGGCTACTTGCTCTTTTATTTTTGCTTTCAGGATCATCAGTGATCAATGTACCCAAGCGGCAGATCGTTGCATTCCTTTCTAATGGTTGCTTCAACCAATTGTCTGCCAAATTTTTTAGAACTAAAATGGAAAAACTATGAAAAAGTTAATCGTCATTCTTCGGAAAATGTTTGAAGCAACCATGGCCCATCCGCTGCCATAATAAACGGTCGTTTCCACTTCAGTACGTATTTCTTAACGGTATCCAGTCTGGTTTGCGTTTAAAAGGGTTCATTCTTTTAATGCAGTTATCGGGGCTGTGTGCACAAAACATTCAACAATGGATTTACACAATAATCACAAGACAAACAAAGACACGGCAGACAAAACACCCGCAATTCACAAACTGTATAATCTTCTGTATGCAGGAAAAATATCACTGCCCGATTATTTCAGGGCGGTAAAAATGCTGCAAGGCCATTAGGTTGGTATAAAGCTTTGCAGACTTTACTTATAAATCGTTGCAACATTCAATCGCAGCCCAATCCTTTAATTGGCGCTGCGATTTTTTATACTATTAGCTGGAAAGAAATGAAGTGGCGATAATGCGGCTTGGAAAAATTCGACAAGTTTACGGCCTGTATTTTCATTTGGACAACAATGCAAAAAAGGCTATCGCGAAATAGCCTTTTTTATGCAACTGCAAACGGTTTGTTTCTGCTATAGTTTCGATAGAATTATGTGCGCATTTTCATTCGGGTTGATGCTGTCTATGTAAACAGCAGTCAGCGTTTTTTTGCTGATGAAATAATTCTCGTTCAGGCTTATCAGCGGAAGGCTCGTTCCAATCGTCATGGTAAAGCCGTAAGGACTGCTGCCATAAACCGGAATGCCATAATAAAACACCGCATCCTGGTAGTGCCAGCTACCGATGGTTTGGTTTCCCCGGTCATTGGCAATCAGGCTGCCATCGGTATTGAATGTAAAAACATAGTTGGCAAATTGCGACGTATTGTTGTCGTTGCCCTGCACGAAAGAGGCAATTTTCCAGGTGCCTACCGTGACGATATCCACTACAGGAAGTTGAGACGTAGTGGTGTCGGTTGGTATAAATGTACTGCCACCGCCTCCGCCGCCATTACTGCCACCACCACCGGTGCCGCCTCCGCTACCGGAAGAATTTTTACCGGGATCATAACTGGTGCGAGCCGGGTTTTTAAGGGTTGCATCTTTTTGACAGCTTTGCAAAGCCAGGCAGCCTGCGCTCATAAAAAGGAACAATGCGGGAGTAAGAATGTTCTTCATGTTACTACTTGTTGTTTTAATTGGGATGAATGATTAATTGAACGAACAAGTAGTAGTAAAAACAAGAAGAAAAAACATAACCGTTTGCAACAAGTATTTTCTTCGGTTTGTTGAGTGGTATGATGTTTAACCAAACAACGAACCGAAGAAAATAGAATGCGAGCAAATGGAAACACCGGGACAGCAAAAGCATCGGTACTTCGTAAAAACATTCACCCGTCATTCGGTGTTTGGAAGAATACTTCAAATAGCGAGGAAACTTTCTGCTGTTGATAATTAAATCGAAGAACTTAAAGTTTCAACGACTGCGACAGTGCGCCCAAACCACACTGGATTTTTTGCACCCACATCAGGCATCCGGAATATTCGGCTCTACCAATTTGGTCAATTTTTCCAGCGACTCTTGCCAGCCCAAATAGCACATCTCGGCCGGTATCATGGAAGGAATGTTTTCCTGCAAAATTTTTATCTCGGTGCCAACCGAAACCTTGCGCAGCCAAACCGACGTTGTCATTTCGCCGGGCAGATTTGGATCGTCGAACGTGTCGGTATATTTGATAAACTCGTTGGGTGTGAGTTCTAAATATTTGCCGCCAAAGGAATGCCCATTGCCCGTGGTGAAATTGTGAAACGACATTTTGAAGATACCGCCTATCTCCGCGTTCATTTCGTGAACGGTACAAAGAAAGCCGTACGGCGGCAGCCAGGAAGCCACTGCAGTAGCTTGGGTAAAGGCGCGGTAAACTTTTTCCGGTGAGGCTTTTAAAACGCGATGCAGGGAAACGCTGTTGTTGGTCATATTGTTCAATTTAGTTTGTTGAGGTATTTGATTTAAAAACGATTCAAAAAGATCAACCCGGGTTTAGTCAAACAGTCTAACGGTCCGCTGGGTAAATCTCGTTATTGACGGTAGAAAATGTTGAGCAGGGAACGCTATCAAATGACACTCTTAGCTTTCGTTAAGAAGCATCCATGACGTTCCAAACTTGTCACGCAGCATCGCAAAGCGGTTTGCAAAAAATGTCTTTTCCATCTTCATAAAAATCTCACCACCTTCCGCAAGCAGCGCATAACTACTTTCTGCTTCTTCCGCAGTGTCAAAACGCAGGGTGAGATAGGCGCTGCGCATGGGTTCTGCGTGTGGAATATCGGCTCCCATCAGCACCGTGTTGCCAATCTGAATTCTTGCGTGAAGAATGGCGTTCCTAAAGTTCTCCGGCAGCCTTGATGCATCTGGATTCTGCTGCTGTGTCATCATCATTGTAATCTTGCCGCCAAGATGCTGTTCGTAAAACCGGAATGCTTGTTCGCAATGACCGGGATAGTTTACATAAATGTCAAGCCTTGGTGAAAGTTGCTTGTCCATGATTGTTGTTTTAGTAAGGGAATAACGGCTGTAAAAATGGTGCAATCATTTCAAATGAGAAGGGAGAATCGCGACAAGTTGCGGTGCGAATTGCGGCAAATTCAAAAAGGAAAACCGCGGTTGACAGATTGCCGCAATTCGCCATTGCTTTTGTCGCAACAATACCTTTGCTTTTTGCCTGTTTGTTTTCAACTTTGTCGTTAGCGCTTCTTCAAATCACAAGCAAATGAAATCTGTTTTAAACGAGTCTGCAAGGGAAGAATTGATCAGCCGCATTCGAACACTAAACGAGAGCGGCAAAGCGCGGTGGGGAAAAATGAATGCTTACCAAATGGTGCATCACTGTGTGCTTTGTGAAGAAATGTACCTTGGCAAGACGGCGCACAAGCGTTCGTTTATGGGCCGCTTATTTGGCAAAATGGGACTGAAGAACATTCTGAATGAAGGCAAACCGTTTCCGAAAAATGCTCCCACGGCAGATGCGTTTAAAGTAAGGAAGCTAAGCGGAGATGTAGAACCCGAGAAGGAAAGATGGATTGCCCTGCTTGAGGAATACAAAAATTACCCGGATGATTACGTGCATTGGTTCTTTGGGAAAATGACGCGGGAGCAAGTTGGCCGTTTTGTTTACAAGCACAACGATCACCATTTGCGGCAATTTGGTGCATGAGTTCATCAAATTCTAAGGCATAGTAAAGAGGAGAGAAGTTTCGCTGTTTCTCTATTCTCGTGCACTGCTTGTTTGTGCCTTCGCTTTGTTAAAATCCTTTGGTTGCGGTGCTTTTTTTGAGACTTCTGAGCCTTCTCAATACCCTTGCCTGCTTTACAAAACTGCCACCGGATCAACAAGAAAGACATTCAAAGAGTACATCCGGCCTGGAGCCAATGAATACGCCAGTGTTTGTCTGCGTTTGCTGGCAGAATCTTTGTAAAGGCAGTTAGGCCACGCATTTTTTACGACAGATTATTTTAAAAGACAACCATGAAAAAGAACACTATTTTTCGCCGGACGGTGATGCCGCTGTTGATGGCAGCGCTGTTCGTATCCGTTTCCGCTTTTTCGCAGAACTCAAAAGACAAAAGACTAATTGAAGACAGCAAAGAATCGCAAGCAGCTTTTGTGAAGAGCGACAGCCTGATGCAAAGCTTGTTTGCAAACTCATACGGATACGTCATCTTCCCGAATATTGGAAAAGGCGCCATCGGCATCGGCGGGGCTGCGGGAAACGGAATTGTTTTTGAAAAAGGCACTCCCGTTGGAAGCGCAAAAATGAAACAGGTGAGCATCGGTTTTCAATTTGGCGGCCAAACGTACCGCGAGGTCATCTTCTTTGAAAACCAAGCCGCACTTGATCGTTTTAAAGAAAACAAATTTGAATTTGCTGCCCAGGCTTCAGCGGTAGCGGTAACGAAAGGTGCTTCAACCAACGTCAAGTACAGGGATGGCGTGATGGTATTTACGCAGGAAAAAAGGGGACTGATGTACGAGGCATCAATCGGCGGACAGAAGTTTGATTATACGTCGTTTTAAAATTTATAGACCATTCTGTACGATTAGATGAGAACAAACAAGGGCAGCATCTGCATCAGAAATATATAAACGTCTCCGCCTGAGTATATGGCTTCAGGCGGAGACGTTTAAGTTTTAAGAACGGTAGAAATAAATCATCGAGTTATAAATCGTATTCAGCCAAAGGATGGTTTACCGGTCTGTTTCTTCGTCCGTGCTTTCTTCTATCCGTTCACCGGCGCCTCCGGCAGTATCGTTCCGGCCAATTGCTGTGCCCAATGCGGCCGCATCACTTACATTGTCCACCGGTATGCCAATCCGGTCGGCAACGGCTATTCTTTCCTCCAGTGATAATTCTGACAATTCGTTAAACTGCTCTTTTCGTTCCCTGTCAAGGTTTTCTGTGTTTTCAGATCCTTGTTGGTTTTGTGGATTGCTTTCTCTATCGTTTACCATACAAACTGTTTTCTATTGTTGCGCAACGTTGGTGCCACTTGTGAAAGAAATTTTCATTTTGCAGGCAACAGCAGGTTTAACCCGGAGAGTTTACCGGGTTACAATTGGTAAGATGCTGTAGAGAAGGACAAACCCCGGTTGCGGGCCAGGGTTTGTCGTTCATGATTTTATTTTTAGTGCTTGATAGAAAACTGCGGTTGAGAACAGGGCAGTCAGTTAAGGTAAATCAGCGAGGAGCATCAATACATCATACCCGAGTCGCCCGAATAATCGGCAGTTGTTGCCGATGTCATAATCAGAGGGCTTGAGGTCATTGTGCCGCCGGGAACAGCAAAGCGCCAGCGTTCCGTACCCGTCGCGGCATCAAACGCATAAAAATAACCGGTGCCACCACCGCCCACGTAAACCGTATTGTTTGAGACAGCAGGGCTGGCGCTGTTTGCCAGGACTTGCTTTTTCCACAAGGTGGCGCCACTGGCTGCATCCAGCGCATAAATATTTAGATCATCAGTAGTAATGTAAAGACGACCGTTTGCTACGCAGGGGCTTGATGAAATGCCCGTGTTTTGAAGTTTCTCCCAAACCAATTGTCCAGTGGATGCATCCACGGCAAACAAACTTCCTTTGTGCGTAAACGTGGCAATATCGTACCATGAGCCAATGTACACAATACCGTTGGCAACGGTTGGACTTGACTGTTCAAGCGAAATGCCGCCTGCGGAAAAGCGCCATTTTTGTTTGCCCGTAAGGGCATCGACCGCATAAAGATAACCGTCGCGGCTTCCGACATAAATTACGCCGTTCACCAGCGCAGGTCCGGACTGGTTAATCATCGCACCCGTAGCAAAACTCCACTTGAGCGAACCCGTTGCGTTGTCAACCGCATAAAGGTTGTTGTCCGAGCATCCGAAGTACACCGTACCGTTGGCAATAGTGGGACTAGCGCTGATGTTTCCGCGGGTATTGAAACGCCATTTGATAGCGCCGTTTGCAGCGTTGATGGCAACAAGGTAATCATCGTTGCAACCAACGTAGATCGTTCCGTTCACTACAACGGCATCCGATTCAATGCCCGTTGTACCAAGAAGCGTACGCCACTTTACGTTGCCCGTTGGCGCATCAAAAGCATAAACGTAATCGTCAATGCCGCCCACATAAACGGTATTGTTTTCGTAGGTCGGGCTGGAGTAAACAAAGCTTGCCGTGCCCACATACTTCCATACAAGCGCCCCGGTTTCGGCATTCACCGCATAAAAATTTTTGTTGCTGCTGCCGAAATAAACAATCGGAGTCGTTGTGGTTAAAGAAACAATCACCGTGTATTTTACTGACGAACCGTCTGCTGCGGTAACCGTATAAACAACGGGTTTGGTAAAATCCTGCGGCACGCCGCTGGCCGGAGAGATACTTTTCCCTTTAATGATGATTTCCGGTGTAAGCCCGTTTCGTTCTGTGTTTGCCGGCAACGTAACAGCGATGGTGTCGTTTTTAATTACGACCGTTGCATCAGACGGCTTGAAGTAAGTGCCGTCAACGCGTTTGAGCGAAAAAGCAACAACTTCTTTAGTCGAATCAGGCGTGTCGCTTTTTTGACAGCCCGAAAGGATCAGATTCAAAGAATAGATGCCAAGAAAAAGTAAGGGCAGGGAAAGCAGTTGTTTCATGAAACAATGATAAAAAGGATTTGCGAGAAATCTTATTGCCACGAATTACTTGGCGGTGGCTGCTTACAAAAAGAATAAAAGAGCGGCTTTAGCCACAATCTAGGGCCAACAGTTTTATTTTTTTACTTCACCGCAGTGAATTGAAACAAGTAAAGTGGTAGTGCTGCCGTTGGCCCGGTAACAAAACAATACATGCTTCCTGCGTCAGGCTAAATTCTTTTTTCAAATTGGATGAATCCAGTTGCCAAACATTCCTTCGACACACCGGTCCTTAATAAAACTTGCGCGGGAATAACAGGAGAACTCAAACAGGCAAGTCATTTTATTCCTTATCCAATTGATATTGTTTTTTGAGAAGTGCAATTACCTTTCTTGCATTTTCCAGCGCTGGCAGGTAACCTACCGCAATTAAACCTTTTAATCCCTCGCTCCGGGTGGCCGTATAGTTTAAAAATTCCGTCCACTTTTGTTTATCGTACGTCACAAGCGTTTGCTGATGTGTAATGAACGCATTAATAAAGTTCCTCGACGCGCTGTAGCTCAATATAGAATCGAGGATGTTGGCATCGAATAACTGGAAACGGTAGGGCGTTCCAAGGTTTACGTTGTCAAAGTCGATTTGTATCGTACTCACCACCCATCTTGCCGATTTATCATAAGCGCCGATGGCATCTTCCAGTTCGTAGTTTTCAAAAAAGCGTAAAGAACCCGAATTCTTTAACTGCTCCAGCGTTGCGTTCGTTGATTGAAAACCCCAATGCCGAAACGTGTAACGACTGTAATAATAGAGGGCTCCGCCCGGCACGTCTTTAATTTCCTTGCCCCTGCACAAATTTCGTAAAGTGTCTGATTTTAGTGCGATGTCTCTGCTGATGTTTATGGCGTCTGTTAATTTGATCGAATCTTCGATCATGTCCCGGTAAAGAGATTTTGCGTAATGTTTTGCCCTCGCCTCTTCTGCAATCTGTTCTCTCACGTTTTCGGCAACGAAGCCCAGGAACACCGCGAGAAATAACATAAAAAATTCCAGCAGGTACTCTGTCCATTTCTTTGGATGCGTTACGTGGTGAGGATGTTTGTGTACTTCCATTGAATCCGTTTCAGGTTTTGCGTTTTGTGTTTCGGGTTGAGGCGTTGCCGGTGTGCCTTCGGTTACATCGGGAGTTGTTGTTGGTGCTTCGGGAATTGTCTTATCGGGATTGCTTTTTACGTCAGTAGATAAAGCCTGTGGTTGCGATTGCTCGTTTGTGTTTTGGTTCTGTTCCAAGGTGGTGGCTTGATGACAGGAAGATAATAAAAGATTGGACGAATAGAGTAAGACCAGCCGGATTATCGTTTGAAGCACATGAAGAAATCGCCAACAAGGATCCTATTTCTTTCCCGCGGTCCGCTGCGCAACCATCGCGTTTAATGTTCGTAAGTTTTCAAAGGCATCACCCGCTGTGTTGTTGAAATAAACATAGACCTCCTTGCCTTCTTTCAGCCACGCGGCAATGCGCTTTGCACGACTCAATAAAAAGGCGTCATCGTAACTGCCTCTGTAATCACCTTCGGGGCCGTGAAAACGCAGGTAAACAAAATCTTCCGCAACCGTTATGGGCGGCGTGGCCGACTTGGGCATGTCCTGCTCCACCATCCCGGCACCAAAGTTTTGCAACATGCGGTACACGGCGCTGTTGTACCAGGAGTTATCGCGGAACTCCACGGCGATGCGCCAGCCTTTTGCATCGCTGCGTAGGCATTCCAAAATACCTTCTATCTCTTCCTGTTTATCGCTCTTTACCGATGGCGGCAATTGTATCAACAAGCAGCCTTTTTTATCGCCTGCCTGTGCCACTGTTTCTGTAAAACGTTCCAACTCTTCTACGTTAAACTGCAGGCCTTTTGCATGCGTTACTGTTTTGGGTACTTTGAACGTAAACTTGAAATAATGCGGCACACTTTCCCGCCAGTTTCCCACCGTTGCGGGCCTGGGTATTTTGTAAAAAGATGAATTGACTTCCAGCGAAGAAAATAGCGAAGCATAATAGGTTAGCCGGCTGGCGCCTTGGAACTCGGGTGGGTACTCCGATTGTTTGAAGGGCAAGACGATATTGCTGGTGCCGGAATAAAAAGATGGACTGCTTTGCATGATTTGGAAAGTGCAAAATGTTTGCCTTTCATAAGCATCGCCTTTTTACAATTGGTAGCGTATGGCAGTGTCTTCGCATCAGACCTATCACAATTGATATGATTTGCACTTCTAGTGTCAAAGTGACCTTACTTTGGTTGTTTATGCAGCCACGCACAAATCAAGGAGAAACGGTAACAACAGCGTGAATCGAAATTTAATTTTGTTCTTTTGCCACTTGTATCATCATTGATAATTCGTCTGCAAATAGATCACTGTCAAGATATCCGCCAGCTTCTTTGAAAATGATATTGCCTTTTTTGTCTATAATAATTTTTGTAGGAATGGTAGAAACACCTAAGTCACGAGACAATTTATATTTTGTTGTTTGATCATCCAGCAGAACACTAAAATTGTATTTACTCTTCTCAAAGAAAGTTTTTATTAATGTCAATCTCTCAGTAGCTGGAACACGTTCAAAAGTATTTACAAGTAGGAATACAACATTTTGGTCATTTTTATACCTTTCAATGGTAGTCTTTAGGCCAGGAAATCGTTTGATGCAAGGAGCGCACCATGTTGCCCAAAAATCTAAAACAACGATTTTTCCCTTTAAGCTTTGTAAGCTAATAGCTTCATTATTCAAATCTTTTAAAACGAATTCAGGACAAGCTTTTTTGATGATGGACTTTCTCAATTCATTTTTTCTCTCTTGTAATAAACTTTTTGTTAGAGAAGAAAAATAAGAGCTCCACGTATCTTCTTTTTCTTCCGTTAGATAAATCCGTCGTAATTGCTCCTTCATTGAAGGTGTATAAGCACCTTCTTTTACGAACTTTTCCAACCATTCTTTTGCCTCATTAGAACCCGCTGCTTTCTCTGCATAAATGCAAAGAGATTCTTGATCTTTCCTAAACTTTTTTTCATCGTCGTAAGCTTTTTGATATTCTCCAAGTTTATATTCAAGTCGAGCTTTAACATGGCATATAACAGCATATCTTTCTGGAAACACATCTTCATTATTTCGGATTATTTGTAATGCCTTTGCCAAATATTCTTTTCCATGAGAAATATCTTTCGGTGTTTCATTAATGTCGCCTATTAACTTTATTGCTATTTCGTTATAAACACCCGCTAATTCATCTATATTATACATTCTATTATCATAATTTGGAACGATATTATAATATCCAGAATCTGCTAGTGCTTCCATTAATTCCCACGTCAAATCATCATCGAAGGCCGCTTTTTCTGCCTTGGTTTTCGGTGGAAATAGTTTTGCTAATTCTTCATAAATGGCTGTCTTCTTAGTTAAATTCGTTTCTAAGTCAAAAGTCATTTTCAACTTTTTAAAAGTTGAAATATTTGCAGAGTCGCTGCGTTGACTAAAAACTGTATTAGCTAGAAATACCGTTGAAAAAAATAAAAAAAGATTTATCACCGCCAATTATTTATTTTTCAATATACTTATTCCATACCTATTATTTAAACAAAAGCCTTGGAGAAATCTGAGGATTTATTCACTATTCATCATTCATTAGTAGCTGTATGCTTCCGGC
This sequence comes from Flavisolibacter ginsenosidimutans, assembly GCF_007970805.1. GTDB lineage: Bacteria > Bacteroidota > Bacteroidia > Chitinophagales > Chitinophagaceae > Flavisolibacter > Flavisolibacter ginsenosidimutans. The sequence continues at coordinate 506,911 of NZ_CP042433.1, forward strand.
TTAAAGGACCGCTTATTTCGGTTGTATCAATTCGGGTTTTCCGTTTTTAGAAACGACAAGGGGGTGGCCGTTTTTACGGGCATCTTCAATTAGTTTTTGTACAGCCAACTGTAGGCCCTCCATCACCTTTGCGGCAAAATCTTTTTTTTCTTCAATCTTTTCCATGTTCAAGAATTTTATTCCAAACATCTGTTTGCATTACTGAGTCAATATTTACGCCACAGCCTTTCGAAACGGTTTGCGGCTTTTCATCCGAGTTATCAGCCACCATCCACTCATCACAAATAGGCATAAACAAATTTACAAAGTTTTGCAGCCCTTTCAAGTACCTTCTCGTTATAACCTCCTCGGGAATGTTGTGTCCACCTTTTGCCACTCTCGACTTAACCCTTTCAATAGCAAGTTCAGGCGAATTCAGCCAAAGAAAAATCAAATGAATCTTGTAACCTTCATCGCGACATTGTTCAATCAGCCTAACATAAAATCGTGTGCTTAATGTTGTTTCAAAAGCAAACGTTTTCCGGGTGGCTACCAATTGATTGATACGTTGCAGCATAATTCTTCCTGCTTCAAAAGAAACACTTTCCGGATTAAAGGGAGAAAGCCCACGTGCAATTTCATCGGCGTTAACGAACTCCCGCACATTGAAAATTTGCGGCAGCATCGTGAATGAGGCTGTCGTTTTCCCTGCACCATTTGGACCTGCAATAATGTACAAATCAGGCATGTGCTAAAGATATTCAACAAACAAAAAGCCCCTGCAAAAATGCAAGGGCTTTTCAATTTTTACTTTTTCATTTTGCATTAATAGCGGTACGCTTCCGGCTTAAACGGACCTTCTTTGCTAATGCCCAGGTACTCGGCTTGTGCGGTTGTCAACTCGTCCAGTTCAACACCAATCTTCGAAAGGTGCAAACGTGCAACTTTCTCATCAAGATGCTTCGGCAGAACGTACACTTTGTTCTCGTACGCATCGTTGTTTGTCCACAACTCAATCTGCGCCAGCGTTTGGTTAGAGAAAGAGTTCGACATCACAAACGAAGGGTGACCGGTAGCGCAACCAAGGTTCACCAGGCGGCCTTCGGCCAACAGGATGATGTCCTTGCCGTCAACGTTGTAAATGTCAACCTGCGGCTTCACGGTATCTTTTGTATGGCCGTAGTTGTTGTTCAACCAGGCAACGTCAATCTCAATATCAAAGTGACCGATGTTGCACACAATGGCTTTGTCCTTCATGCTGCGGAAATGCTTTTCAGTAATCAAGTCGCGGCAACCAGAAGCGGTAACAACAATGTCGGCTTCTTTTACGGCATCAGCCATCTTCTTTACTTCAAAACCGTCCATTGCAGCCTGCAAAGCGCAGATAGGATCGATCTCGGTAACAATCACGCGGCAACCGGCACCGGCCAACGAGGCGGCAGAACCTTTGCCCACGTCACCATAACCACCAACAACGGCAACCTTACCAGCCAGCATCACGTCAGTCGCACGACGGATGGCATCAACCAATGATTCTTTACAACCGTATTTGTTGTCAAACTTGCTCTTGGTAACAGAGTCGTTTACGTTGATCGCAGGCATGGGCAATGTGCCTTTCGCCATACGCTCATACAAACGGTGAACACCGGTCGTGGTTTCTTCCGAAATACCTTTTACGTGTTGCACCAACTCGGGGTATTTGTCAAGCACCATGTTGGTAAGGTCTCCACCATCATCCAATATCATGTTCAACGGGCGGTCAGCGCCACCAAAGAACAGAGTTTGCTCAATGCACCAATCGGCTTCTTCAATGCTTTGGCCTTTCCAGGCAAACACGCCAATGCCGGCAGCGGCGATGGCAGCAGCGGCCTGGTCTTGCGTAGAGAAAATGTTGCAGGAGCTCCATTTTACTTCGGCACCCAAAGCCACCAGCGTTTCAATCAACACGGCCGTTTGAATGGTCATGTGCAGGCAGCCGGCGATGCGGGCGCCTTTCAGCGGTTGGCTGGCGGCGTACTCCTGGCGGATGGCCATAAGGCCCGGCATTTCGGCTTCGGCCAAACGAATTTCTTTGCGGCCCCATTCGGCGAGGCTCATGTCCTTCACCTTGTACTTTAAGGAGAAGTCGATGTTTGTGTTTGTGAGCGTAGACATTTTGTAGAATTATGAATTTAGAGTTATGAGTTCTGAATATTGTTGATCGTTGGCCGTTGGTTGTTAATCGAAAAGCAGGCTGTCTTCTGTCATCAGCTATCCATCCTCTCTCTTCGGACAACCACCAACGAACAACGGCCAACAAAGGTAAGCGTGCAGGATATTTTCCTGAAAGGCTTTCAAACTTTGGGAAAATCTTCGCCAATCGTTCTATTTTGCCGAAAAATATTCTGTTTGCTTATGGCCAAAGCCCTCCTAAAAGAAGAAATGCCTGCGCTGGATAAAAAGGATTTGGAGATACTGAAGTTGTTGCAACAAAATGCCCGCATGACCATCAAGGAAATTTCGGAGAAAGTACACCTGAGCACAACGCCGGTGCACGAACGCATTAAGCGCATGGAAGAAAGCGGCGTGATCAAACAATACGTGACCTTGTTGAATGCAAGTAAGGTAGGGAAGGGGCTAATGGTGATTTGCTACGTATCGTTGCGGCAACACAGCAAGAATGCCGGAGAGAAATTCATCAAAGGAATTCTAGAGATGACTGAAGTGTTGGAATGTTTAACCATCTCCGGCGAGTTTGATTTCATGCTGAAAGTTGCCGTAGCCGACATGGACGAATACTACAACTTTCACGTAAACAAATTGAGCAATATCGAAAATGTGGGCAACGTGCAAAGCGTGTTTGTGATGGGCGTGGTGAAGATGACGCAGCAATTGGTGTAGGAGAGGAGACAGGAGTCAGAATTCAGGAGAGAATTAACTATACGAACGCTTTACAAAAAAGCGTCGCGCCTGAGGGATACGAACAGGCGTGACGCACGTTTCAAAGGGTATTTGTCTGCTTATGAAGTTTTGTTCTGTCCGTCAAAATCGCTGCCCGTAACGTTTCTGCGGGTCATAAGATTGGAACTGCCTCTTTCGCCAGCCGCCAGTCCTGCGCCGCCGGCCGTTTGGTCGTCCATGTCAGTAGTGCCGCCGCTGCGTACGGCCGAGGCGTCGTTTGGATTGTAGCTAACGCCTTGCGAAAGATCGGTGCCGCTTATTTCGTCTTCGTCGCGGAGGGTTCGATGACCGGTATGTTCACGACTAATATCCGATTTGCTTAAATCAGCCTCTCCGCTCACTTCACGAATGGTTTCATTCGTGGTTAAATCTCTTAATTGATCGTCGTCGCTGCTTCTGTGTTCCTCGCTTCTGTGCGAATGTTTATGCTCATCCATAAAACGGTTTTTAAAATTTTAAATCAAATGCTTTAGAGGCCGAAAGCAACGGAACAATAACTTATTGCCGTTGCATGCTTTGGCCAAAAGATTACGTGTAAAAACTGTGCCGTGCTTGCGTCTGACTTTGCAAAGTTTTCTTTTGTAAAGAAGAGCTCGTAGACATGCGCAATCGAAAATGTTTGCAAAGCTGGCAAATAGATTGAGGGTAAGAAGGAAACGGTGTTTATGAAAGACCGGCTTCACCTGTTTGTTATTTTCACCCTCCTCGAAATTTCTCTTTCGGCGCTGTATTATCTTTTGGTGCAACGGATTGATTCAACCTTGTTCATCGGTGCGGTGCTATATGCAGGTGCTATGACTGCCAATTATTTTTCTTACCGAACGGCAGTCTACCAGAAACGCCGCAAAGAAATGCTTGACGCCCTGCCCTGATTTCTCGGTAGGATTGGTAATTTTAGACACCAATTCTTTTTATGTATCAATACACATCTCCTTCGCATGCCATTGATGATTTGCGCAAACGCGGCTTTACCACCGATTTTAATCTTGACGAGAATTGCCTTGTTTGTGGCGAACAACAATTCAATGCGGATCAATTCGAAATTCACGAAGTTTATCGCTTTGAAGGGGCCAGCGATCCGGGTGACGAATCCGTTGTTTACGGCATTGAGAGCAACAACGGCGTGAAAGGCGTGCTGGTTGACGGTTATGGTTATTCCTCTTCGCCAAAGAACGCAGCAATCATTCAAAAATTGAAAATCCACGCCAACAATTAATTCATCGAAAAGAGTGAATGCTGCGCAAACGAACAGCAGGAGATGGTGGACGCTGTCACCGCTGTTTGGCAGCCTCGTTTTCATTTTTCTTTACACGATGGCCGCAGCTTTTTATCCGGGCGGCTCCCAGGCTGATGCACACGCAAAAGGTTTTAGCTGGATGCACAATTACTGGTGCAACCTGCTGAGCGGAAAAGCCTTGAACGGCGAGATTAATGCCGGTCGGCCTTTTGCTTATACCGCTATGGTTGTCGCGGCGCTTATGCTTTTGGGTTTTTTGACCGTTGCCGCAATGGGTTTTGACTTTTCAAAACGCAGTAAAATTATTGTTCTGGCCTGCGGTCTTTTGTCGCTTTTGCCACTTCCTTTTTTAAACTCTTCGTATCACGATGCGGTAGCAAATGCCTCACCTTTCTTTGGCTTGGTGGCGATGCTGTTTGTTTATGCCGGCTTGTATAAAAGCGGCTGGAAAAGCCTGTTCCTTTTCGGTTTGTTCAACCTTGTGCTTGTTGCATGGAACAACTATCTCTGGCACTTCACAACGCTTTACTGGCTTCCGCTTGTACAAAAAATTACGTTTGCGTCTTTCTTGCTTTGGATTTGTCTGGTAACGGTGAGGCTTTACCGGCATCCCAAAGGGCAGGCATAAGTTTCGTATCTTTTTCCGCATGAACGGCAAAGTACTCTTGACGGTTATTTTTTTCTGCACAATCAACACAGGCAAGGCACAACAGTTTGGCGGCTTCCCGCCTTCTACCAAATGGCGGCAAATTCAAACCGACACAGCCCGCATCATCTTTGACGGCGCAGTGGACAGCTTAGCGCAAAACGTTGCGGCCATCATTCACCGTGCCAACCGCATCAACCCAAACCCGCTTGGTGATAAAATACGCCGCATCAACATCGTTATGCACAAGAACACAACGCTGGCCAACGGCTACGTGGCGCTCGGCCCGTTCCGCAGCGAATATTATCTTATTCCCGGCTCCAATATTTTTGAATTCGGCAACACGCCCTGGTGGCAAACGCTGGCCGTGCACGAATACCGGCACGTTCACCAGTTCAGCAATTTCAACAAAGGCCCGAGCCGTGTAGCATCGGTTTTATTTGGACAGGAAGGGCAGGCTGCGTTTAATGCCCTCTCCATTCCCAATTGGTTTTTTGAAGGAGATGCCGTGGAAAGCGAAACGATTGAAACATCGCAGGGACGTGGCCGTGCACCCAGTTTTTTCAACGGCTTTAAAGCACTGTGGCACGAAGGCCGGAATTACCATTGGGCTAAGTTGCGCAACGGCTCGCTGAAAGATATGGTGCCCGATCATTATCCGCTTGGCTTCATGCTGGTGAATTACGGTTACCTGAAATACGGCCCCGACTTTTGGCGAAAAGTAACCGACGATGCCCTGAGCTTTCACGGTTTCTTTGGCTTTTTCAACGGAAACATAAAGCACATAACCGGTGAAAAGTTTCGCACGTTCCGGAACAACGCACTTGACTTTTACAAACACGAAGTGAGTACAAGAAGAGACGCGGTTACAAAAAAAGAAACCGTAACCGATTATCTTTTTGCGCAACAAATAAACGAGGACTCGTTAATTTACCTGAAACGCAGCTTTCGTTCTCTGCCGGCATTTTATGTGAAAGATAAAAACGGTGAACACCGCATTGGCCTGCGCGACATTTCGGCCGAAGACTGGTACAGCTATCGAGCCGGTACCATTGCTTATACGGCTTACAGCACATCGGCGCGGTGGTCGTTGATGAATTACAGCGACGTTGTTTTGCTGGACGTTGCAAGCGGTGAAGAAAAACGAATTACGTCGAAGGGTAAATATTTTACACCAGACATCAGTCCCGATGGCAACCGGATATTGGCGACGGCTTACACCGATTCACTCACCAGCGAATTGCGTTTACTCAACCGCGAAGGCGTTGTTGAAAAGAGAATCGCTGCTCCGGCAGGAGGTTTGTTTCTACATCCACGTTTCATCAACAACGATGAATTTGTCGTGGCGCTTCGGGGGGCGGCCAGCACCATGTCTTTGCAAAGAGGTTCGCTTGCAAACGGAAAATTTCAAACGGTTTTGGCTGCTGGTACGGCTACTGTTGGTTATCCTTTTGTGCAAGGGGCCAAACTCTATTTTGTTTCTTCGCAATCGGGCAACGATGATTTGTACGAACTTGATTTGAGCGAAAAACTTCCGGTGCAAAAAATACGGCAGTTGACTTTTGGACAAACCGGTGCGTACTTTCCGAACGTGCTTGGCGATACGGTGCTTTGGTCACAGTTTACAAGCAACGGTTACCGTTTGCAAAAAGCTTCGCTAAAAAATAGCAAAGCATCCATCATAAGCGGCAGTGATTTAAGCAAGCGGGCCATCCCGTTTAAACTTCCGTTGCTTAACACACCGAATGTTTTAACCAACGCCGACCGGACCTTTGAAACGTCGTCTTATAAAAATGGTACGGGCTTGTTTAACTTTCACAGTTGGCGGCCCGATTACACCGATCCGGAAATAACATACAGTCTTTACAGCGACAATATTTTAAACACCTTCAGCAACGAAATTTTTTACCGCTATAACATCAATGAAACTTCGCACGGAGTGGGTTTTAATTCGTATTACGGCGGGCTTTTTCCTGTGCTTAATGCAGGCGTCAGTTATACCTTTGACCGCACCGTTAAAACCACGTCGCTTACCTATACGCTCAACCAGTTTGAAGCCAGAGCCGGCTACAACATCCCGTTGAATTTCTCCCGCGGAAAGATGTACAAGCTTTTAAATTTCGGTTCCAATCTTTATTACAGCCAACTCATTCCAACCGGGGCTTACAAAAATATTTTGCCGGGCCGTACGGCCGTTTATGCGCAGCATTTCATCAGCTATTCGCAACAACTGCCCAAAGCCGTGCAACACATTTACCCACGGTTTGGTTACTCTCTTTCATTGCAACACCGGCAATTGATTAATGATGCGGGCTTTCAATCTTTAGGTGGCGTGAGCTTGTATTTGCCTTCCATCCGAAATCACGCAATTGTTTTGGCAGCGAATATTCAGGAAACCGATACGGCCAACATAACGTTCGCCAACCGCTTTGCCAATGCGCGTGGCTACAATGACTATTATTTTTCGCGCATGTGGCGCTTATCGGGCAATTATCATATGCCGTTGTTTTATCCCGATGCGGGCATACCCGGCATTGTTTATTTCCTTCGCGTCCGGTCGAACTTTTTTTACGATTATACCAAAGTGTATTCACGCAGCAAGCAAAGCACTGCCGAACAACGAAGCGTGGGCGGCGAATTGTATTTTGATACGAAGTTGTTTAATACTTTGTCAACGAGCATCGGCTTCCGTCTTTCGCATTTGCTGGACAATGATTTTTCGGGAAACAGGCCAAAAGGCAGCAACGTTTTTGAAGTCGTGGTACCGTTGAATTTAATACCGCAGTAATCTTGAACCACGATTTGGGTAGATTAAATAGATGAATAAGAAATAGAAACAGCTTTATAAATTAAGAGTCGTTCATCTCTGAACGACTCTTTTCTTTCTAATAACTCTCTTAATCTACCCAAATCACGGTTCAAGACAAATTCGCCAAACTTTCTTCCAGCGCTTTTATTTTCTCTTGAGCGTCGCGGCCTTTTTTCCGTTCGGCTTCCACTACTTCGGGCTTTGCGTTTTGCACAAAGCGTTCGTTGCTTAATTTTTTTTCTACCGATAGCAAAAATCCTTTTTGGTAGTCCAGCTCTTTCTGCAGGGTTTCTTTTTGCACTAACGTATCGAGTTGCTGTTCGGTTTCAACAAAAAATTTATTGCCGCCAATAACCGTTGCAACACTGTTTGGAACGGCTTCGTTCACGAAGAAGATTTCGTTTGTGTTTGCTTGTTTTTTCAGGATGTTTTCAATGGGGTCAAAATCATTCTTCTCAGCTTGCACGTGCAGTTTAATCGCGTCTTTCGGTTTTATGTTGTTCCTTGCCCGCACATCGCGAATGCCGGTGATGATCTGTTTTAAGAGGTCTCCCTGTTTTAAAACGCTTTCGTCCACGTTGTCCGCAGGTTCGATTTGCTTTATGCACAAATCATCAGTTTGCTGTTTTAACCGGTGGTAAATTTCTTCTGTGACAAAAGGCATGAAGGGATGAAGCAACTGCATCAACTGCTCAAAGAAAGAAACCGTTTTTTGATAAACGCTTGCTTCTATCGGTTGTTCGAAGCCGGGCTTTATCCATTCGAGATACCAACTGCAGAAGTCATCCCAAATAAGGGAATAAATTGTTTTCAGCGCCTCGCTCAACCGGAAACCTTTGTACAGCCCTTCTACTTCTGCTTTGACTTGATTCAACCGGTTTTCAAACCAGTTTACCGCAAAGTTTTCTGACTGCTCATTGCCGCTTGCCAGTTGATTGTCATCCTGAGCTTGTCGAAGGGTCCACATCTTCACCAACTTCAGGGCATTCCAAATTTTGTTGTTGAAATTTCTTCCTTGCTCGCAACTGCTGTCGTCAAATAGCAGGTCGTTGCCCGCCGGTGCGGAAATCAAAATGCCAAAGCGAACGGCATCGGCGCCAAATTTTTGAATGAGTTCCAAAAGGTCGGGCGAATTGCCCAACTGCTTGCTCATTTTGCGGCCTTGTTTGTCGCGAACCATGCCCGTGAAATACACGTGCTCAAACGGTTTTTCGTTCATGTATTCTTCGCCGGCCATGATCATGCGGGCCACCCAGAAAAAGATGATGTCTTGCCCCGTCACTAAAACCGAAGTAGGGTAGTAGTACCTGATGTCTTCGTTGTCCGGCTGCGTAATGCCGTTGAAGACTTCGATGGGCCAAAGCCAGGAAGAGAACCAGGTGTCCAACACGTCTTCATCTTGCGTTAACGAAGAGGGTTGTGTATTGAATGCTGCTTCAAATTGTTTGACTGCTTCTTCCTTTGTTTCAGCTACAACAAAGCGTCCGCTTTCATCGTACCAGGCCGGAATGCGCTGGCCCCACCAAAGCTGCCGCGAGATGCACCAGTCCTTCACGTTCTCCAGCCAATATTTATACGTCGCCAAAAAACGTTCTTCGGGATGAATTTTGACCTCACCACTCGCAACGGCATCAAGCGCTTTGCCGGCCATGTCACGCATTTTTACAAACCATTGCGTGGAGATGCGCGGCTCTACCACTGCGGCCGTTCGCTGCGAGAAACCAAGGCGGGTTTGGTACTCTTCTTCTTTTACCAACAGCCCTTCTTCGCGCAATTTTTCAATGGCCGCTTTTCTGGCTTCAAAGCGATCCATGCCCACAAACACTTCGGCAGCTTCACTCAACGTGCCATCGGGATTAAGTGTATCAATGGCGGGAAGATTATGCTTTAATCCCAAGTTGTAATCATTGATGTCGTGTGCGGGTGTGACTTTTAAAGCACCGGTTCCGAATGCGGGATCAACGTATTCGTCGAAAATGATTGGTACTTCGCGGTTGACGAGCGGCACAATCACTTTTGCGCCTTTCAAATGTTGATAGCGTTCGTCGTTCGGGTTTACGCAAACCGCCGTATCGCCCATAATGGTTTCGGGGCGTTGCGTGGCGATGACGATATAATTGACAGATGACGGATGACGGATGACTGTCGTTTTTGTGCTGTCATCTGTCATCTGTGATCCGTCATCTTTGATCAAGTATTTCACATAATAAAGCTTTCCCTGCACGTCTTTGTATTCCACTTCTTCGTCGCTTAAGGCCGTTTGTGCAGCCGGGTCCCAGTTGATCATTCTTGCACCGCGGTAAATCATGCCTTTGTTGAACAAGTCAACGAACACTTTGATCACCGCTTTATAATAATGATCGTCCATGGTAAACGTCATGCGATTCCAATCAACGCTGCAGCCCAGTTTCTTTATCTGGTGATAAATAATGCCGCCGTATTTTTCTTTCCACTCGAAGGCGTGCTTCAAAAATTCTTCCCGCGTAAGCTGGTGTTTAGAAATGCCTTTTTCTTTTTCGAGCATCTGCACAACCTTGGCTTCCGTAGCAATGGAAGCGTGATCGGAACCCGGAACCCAACAAGCGTTGAAACCGCTCATGCGGGCCTTGCGCACCAGAACGTCCTGCACGGTTTCGTTCAAGGTGTGTCCCATGTGCAAGACACCGGTTACATTGGGCGGCGGTATTACTACGGCATAAGGCGGACGGTCGTCTGGCGTACTGTTGAAATAGCCTTTGTCCATCCAATGCTGGTACCATTTTTCTTCGACGGTATCGGGCAAAAAATTTTTCGAAAGTGGAGTGCTCATGAAATAAAATTGGTGTGCAAATTTAGGCACACCAATTTTTATAGAAGGAAATGAAGAGAACTTAGGTAAATTTTTTATTGTCCATTTTATTTTCTACGTCTTTGCAGATGTAAGTTCCGCCCTCGCTTACGATGATGATGGCTTCGATCATTTCGGTACTCGGCGAATTTTTGGTAACGTAACCTTTCGCACCCAATTGCATAAGTGCCCGCACGTAAGCCGGCTGGTTGTTGATGGACGTACCGATGATTTTAACGGCGGGGCAGATTTGCGAGATTTCGCGGGTTGCGTCAAAGCCGTTTACCGGGCTCATGTTGATGTCCATCAGCATTACGTCGGGGCCAACCTTTACTGCACATTCAATGGCTTCGTCACCGGAGGAACATTCGGCAATAACATCAATGCGAACGTCTCTCTGCAAGACCATTCTCCAGGTCTGGCGCACCATTGCGTGATCGTCTACAATAACCAAACGAACGGGTTTGTTCATACGTACAGTTGATTTATACAGTTGCGCTCTTCTGCAGACGCAGGAGGAGGCCAAGGGTTTCGCTTGTGTGTTCGTTGGTTATTGCGAGCTAATTACAATAAAACATGCCGTGTCTAGCGCAGCAAACTTATTCAAACTCCAACTGGCTGTTGTTAATGTAATTTACCAGGGCGGCGGCGTTTTTCAGGTTCAGCTTTTTTAGTACGTTGTAGCGGTGTACCTCTACGGTTTTTACGGATATGTCGAGGCTCTCGGCAATTTCTTTCGACGAAAAACCTTTTTTAATGAATTGAATGATTTCAATCTCGCGTTGCGAAAGGGCATTCACACCGTTGGACTGGTCTTCGCCGTTGATAACTTGTTCCGAAAGGATGTTTTTTATTTCCTCGCAAATATACCGGCGGCCTTGTTGCACTTCGGTAATGGCCCGGAACATTTCCTCGCGGGAAGAATTTTTGGTTACGTAACCCATCGCGCCTTTCTGCATCATTTTGCGGGCATAAGTTGGCTGCGTGTGCAGCGAAACGCCCAGGATTTTTGAGGCGGGCGAATATTTGCGGATCAGTTGCGTCGCCTCAATGCCGTTCATTCCGGGCAAATTAATGTCCATGATCACCACGTCGGGCCGCATTTGCCGGGCCAGTTCCACGGCTTCCTCACCGCTTCCGCTTTCGGCCACTACTTTAAACCGTTCGTCGGTGTTTAAAATAAAACTCCACGTTTCGCGAACGAGCGTGTGGTCATCGGCAATGAGGATGGTAATTTTATCCATAGTGCTCTGTTGAATTTTACAAGGTTTTTTTTATAGGAAAATTGATTTTAACGGTGCTGCCATTTCCAGGCGTGCTTTCGATAGCAAAATGGCCGTTGATCAAATACACACGGTTGGTGATGTTTTTCAGGCCGGCGCCTTTCTTTACCAATTCAGGTAAAAAGCCTATGCCGTCGTCTTTCACTTGCAGGTATATATTATCGTTGTTGTGCCCGATGCTAACGGTAACAAAGTTAGCGCCTGCGTGTTTAACAACATTGTTAAGTGATTCCTGAAGAATGCGAAAAATAGTGAGCTTTTGGTTTTTGTCCAGCGTGTTTTCGATGGCTTCCTCAATATCAAGGGTAATGCGGACTTTTTTGGTGAAGTTCAGATTTTCCACGAGATCATTAATGGAGTCAACGATTCCGAGGTCGCCAAGAGTTGGATCCATTAACGAGCGGGAGAGCTGCCGGATTTCGTGAATGACGTTCCCGATGTTGACACAGGATTTTTTCAGCAGCTCTTCTGCTACCTCGTCATTGGCCGCTGCCAGCTCCAAATAAAGCTTGGTGGTGGTCAGCACCTGGTTAATGTTATCGTGCAGTTCGCGGCCAATCTCGCTGCGCTCCTGCTCCTGCGAATCAACCGTTGCCTGGTTAATACGCTTTTTCATTTCCAGTTCGTTTTGCAAAAGTTCCCGTTCCAGCCGTTTGCGTAGGGAAATGTTTTGTTCCGAACCGATCATGCGAACCGGCTGGCCGTTCTTGTCCTTCAGTAAAATACCGCGGCCAAGGATGTTGTTGTACTGACCGTCTTCCCTGCGAAAGCGGTATTCGATTTCGAAGGTTTGCATGTGCTCGCCTTCCATTACCGACTGCATAACCCGGCTCACCACTTCCACATCATCGGGATGTATTCTTTCCATCCACAACGCCACCGTTTTCACCAGGGAATTATCCTCCAAGCCGTACACTTTTTTAATGCCTTCTTTGGGACGGAAAACTTCGCCGGTTGTCATATCCCATTCCCACACCAAGTCGTTGGTAGCCTTTAATACAATGTTGTATCGTTCGTTACTCTTTAAGAGCTCGGCTTCGGCTTTTTTCAGCGCCGTAACGTCTTGTGTAGCGCCAATGACTTTGATCGCTTCGTTTTTTTCGTTGCGAAGTATGTAAGCCTTATCGCTTACAAAAACATAGCTGCCGTCGGCTTTTAAAAAGCGATAAGTCGCTTGCCAGATGCTTTCATTGGTATGACGAAGAGTGTGATAATAAGTTTCTATCGTGTCTTTTTGATCGTCCGGATGAATGTACTGGTGCCATTGATCAAAATGCTTGTTTTCGTCCACATGCCAGCCAAACATCTCGGTAAAACTGGGGCTTACGTAAGCCTCTCCGGTTTGCGCATCCCATTCCCACAAAGCTTGCGACGAGGCCTTGGTCGCATACTGAAAGCGTTCGTTCATTTTCCTGATTTCCGCCTTCGTCTGCATGGTTTGGGTCAGATCGGTATGCGTGCCGATCATGCGCAGCGGCTTGCCGTCCTCGTCCTTGCTAAGCAACTTGCCCCGCGCCATGATCCATTTGTAATCGCCATTTTTCAACTGAATGCGGTAAGTAGTTTCGTAATACGGATTGTCGGATTGCGCATGTTCTTCAACGGCTTTTTCAATGCGGCCCTTGTCTTCAGGGTGAATGCGGTTTTGCCATTCAGACAATTCATTTTTTAAGTCATCGCCCAAAAAGCCATAAAGTTTTTTATACGAACTCGAATAAATAACCTCGTTCGTTTGCATGTTCCAATCCCAGGCGGCCTGGTTGCTTGCCTCAAAGGCAAACTGCCATCGTTCTTCGGCTTCCTGCATCGCCCTTTCCGCGTTTTTGTGCTGAGTAATGTCCACCGATCGGATAAGGATTCCAACGATTTCACCGGATTTGTTCCGGGCGGGTGAAAAGCTGTTTTCGTAAATTTTTTCGCCTTCGTACCGGCTCAATGAATGGCTCTCCGTAATGCGGGACTTCCCGCTCAGCACATCTTTTATAATTGTGGGCAATGCCGGCCAGCGGGCAGGAGGAACAAGCTCGATCAAGGGCATTCCGGCATGAATATCTTTTTTCAGATATTGCCTTGCACGTTCCTTTGCGCAGTGGTTAAAACTAACAAGGTTTAACTCCTTGTCCACCAACACAACGGTATCGGGCAAATTGTCTAAAATAATGCGGGCCGACTCGTCACCGGCAGCTTTTTCTTTTGTTGCAATTTGAGTGAGCTGGTTTTTCATGTTGCATGTGGCTTTGCAAAAAGAATCAAAGTAGCCGTTTTCTGGCAGAGAGAAAAAATGTTTTATCAGAAAATTTATTGATGTCTAAGGGTTTTTACTTGCTGAGCGGTTGTTGGAAATCGAATTATCTTTAAACCGGAACGAAAAACTTGCTGCATGCAACTAAAATCAAAAGAATGGAAAGAAAGATAACATCGTGGTACAGCGATAGGGTAAACAAAGAAATGCCGGTGGCTGTGTACGGGCATTACGGCTTTGTGCTGTTACTTGTACCCACGGCCGCAGCCGACTTTCTGGAATACGAACGCTTTGGTTTGATTGACAGCATCCGGCCTTTTATTGACGAGGGAAAACTGAAAGTTTATTCGGTGAACAGCATCAACAACGACAGTTGGCTGAACAACCAGGCGCATCCCAAACACAAAACCTGGACGCACAATCAATTTAATTACTACATCTACGACGAAGTTATTCCGTTCATTAAAAACACATCGGGCCACGATACGCCCATCATTGTCAGCGGTGCTTCGTTTGGCGCTTTGCACAGCATGAATCTTTTTTTAAAGCGTCCCGATTTGCTCAACGGTGTAATGGCCATGAGCGGCGTGTACGACTTAACCGAATATACCAAGGGGCATTATGACGATGACGTTTACTTCAACAGCCCGCAACATTACCTGCCCAATCTTGCCGATCATTCTATTTTGGAACGGATGCGAAGGAGCCAGCACATTCACATCTTCAGCGGCAGCGGACCTTACGAAGATCCCAACGCAAGCCGAAGCTTTGCTTCGATTTTATACAGCAAAGGCATCAATTATGAGTTAGATATTTGGGGCAGCGAGTGGCCACACGACTGGAACACCTGGCGAACGGTTTATCCGCATTATTTGGCAACGCGATTTTGATTTAATGGACTCAGGAGCAAATTTTTAGAGAGAAATAAATTGCTGAAGCAGGGCAATGTACTTTTCCCGTTGAATCAATCTTGCGCCAAGCGTTTCTATGTGTTCCGTGTAAACCTGGCAGTCAATCAACTTCACGCCGTCGCGTTTTAGTTGCTGAACGTAATTGATGAAGGCAAACTTTGACCCGTTGCTTTCTTTGCTAAACATGCTTTCGCCAAAAAACACATCGCCGATGCGCAGACCATACATGCCGCCGACCAATTTGTTCCCTTTCCAGGCTTCTGCGCTGTGCGCATAACCTTTGCGAAAAAGCTGGGTATAAACTTCTTTCATTTTCGGCGTTATCCAGGTTCCACCCTGGCCGTCTCTGTCAATTGTTGCGCATTGATCAATGACTTCTTCAAAAGCTTTGTCGCTTTGAAAAACAAACTCGCTTTTGGCTATAAACTTTTTCATGCTGCGGCTTACATGGAGTTCACCAGGAAATAAAACAAAGCGTGGATCGGGACTCCACCAAAGCGGCAAACTGTCGTCGCTGTACCAGGGAAAAATTCCTTTTTTATACGCTTCAATCACACGGTCCGGCTTTACTTCGCCACCAATCAACACCAGGCCTTCCTCATCAGAAATGTCAACAGAAGGAAAGGCGAAACGGTTTTCGTCAAAGCAAATCTGCGGCATAAATAAAGAAAGAAAATTTTTAGACCGTCACTTCCACCGTTGCGTTAATGCCTCTTTCAAGAATGGCATCGCACATGGGCCGCAGGTCTTCGTATGCGCCGTTTTTTACGGCGTACTTGCCGGTGAAATGAATGATGTAAGCGCATTGTTCTGCCTGTTCGTAGGTATGGCCGCACACTTCTATTAGTGTTTCAATCACCCATTCAAACGTGTTTACATCATCGTTCCATACAATGAGTTGATAGGGTGAAGCAATCTTCACTTCCACGTCTTCCAGTTCCAAAACATCACTATCGGCAAATGGTTTCATGACAGGCCAAAGGTAGCCATCTCTTTCTAAAATTATGCGCGGTAAAGCGCATGAAAAGGAGCGTAGATCAAAACCTGTACGCGTCGCAATTAATTGTGCTTGTATGGCCGTTAGCGTGCGTTGCGCACTACAAACAATAGGTCAGCATTTCTTTTGCAATGGCCGAAATGCCGCTGATGCTGGAGGGCTTAACCAAATAAGCTTTTGCGCCATACGTCAAGCAATTTTGCCGGTAAAGTTCTGAGTCGGATGTGCTCCACACAAGCTTCGGGATGTTGGCAAAGCGTTCCTGTTGGGCCAATTGTTCAAGAATTTCGGCGCCGTTCAGTTCGGGGATGTTGTAGTCCAGAACAATAAGACCCGGTAATTTTTCATCGCTCATTTCGGACAAGCCGTTCATAAATTTTATTCCGGTAGAAAAGGAAACAAGTTGAACGGAGGCGTCTATTGCGTGCAGGGCTTCTTTCAAAAATTCCTGGTCGTCTAAATCATCTTCTGCAAGGAAAATGGTACGGGATTGCGAAGATGCGCTATGGTTGAAAATAGGTGGCAAGTAAGATAATTAAGCGGGCTAAAGTAAGTTCTTTTTAATGAATGTTTTCAAAAGGAACTCAGTCAAGAGAGCAAAAAAAAGACGGATGCAGGAAAACCCTTAAAGTTCGTTGACGAACTTCTTTTCTAAAACTTTTTCAGTAGGTTTGACGCACTCAATTTACCTTAATCATGAGTGCCAAAAAGAAAGAAACCAATGGAGCGCTGGATGCGCCCGTGCCTACCGTATTCGACGGATTGGAAGTTCCCGCTGAGCCGTCAACCATCTTGAAAAAAACAAACGGCAAAACAAAAAAAAGACCCGTTATAGAAAGCATCGAGGATGAACTTGACGGCAAGGCATTGCTAAGGGTTTTATCGGAAGTGCGCAACGGTAATTTTTCGGTTCGCATGCCCAACGACCGTTTGGGTGTAAACGGAAAAATTTGCGATACGTTGAACGACATTATTTCGCTCAACGAAATATTGGTGCAGGAACTGGCCGAAGCCCGCAACATCATTGGCAAACAGGGCAAGCTCAATCATCGCGTGGAAATGCCGCGTATGGCCCGCGGTTCGTGGAGCAATGCGGCTGAATCTATTAATAGTCTTATTTCCGACCTTGTACATCCTACCATTGAAATTGCCCACGTAATTTCTTCGGTAGCCAAGGGAAATCTTTCGCAGGAAATGCCTTTGCAAATTGGAGATCACCGTTTGCAAGGCGAATTCTCCCGCATTGCTACGGAAGTAAACGACATGGTGAAGCAGTTGAATCTTTTCTCCATGGAAGTAACCCGTGTGGCCCGCGAGGTGGGCAGCGATGGTAAGTTGGGCGGACAAGCAAAAGTAAAAGGTGTTGCCGGTGTGTGGAAAGATTTGACAGACTCGGTGAACCTCATGGCCGGTAACCTGACAGCCCAGGTAAGAAATATTGCTGAAGTAACAACGGCCGTTGCGAAAGGTGACTTGAGTAAAAAAATTACTGTAGATGTAGAAGGAGAAATACTCGAATTGAAAAACACCATCAACACGATGGTGGACCAGTTGAACTCGTTTTCTTCCGAAGTGACCCGTGTGGCTCGTGAGGTAGGTTCGGAAGGTAAACTGGGTGGGCAGGCGGAAGTGCCGGGTGTATCGGGTACCTGGAAAGATCTTACGGACTCGGTAAACCAAATGGCTTCAAACCTGACAGGCCAGGTGCGGAACATCGCCGAAGTAACAACAGCCGTAGCTCGCGGCGATTTGTCGAGAAAAATTACTGTAGACGTAAAAGGAGAAATTCTTGAATTGAAGAATACGATCAACACGATGGTGGACCAGTTGAACTCTTTCTCCGCCGAGGTAAGCCGTGTGGCAAGAGAAGTAGGCAGTGAAGGAAAACTGGGTGGGCAGGCAACGGTAAAAGGCGTTGGTGGGGTTTGGAAAGACTTGACCGATAACGTAAACCTTTTGGCCGGTAACCTTACCGTTCAATTGCGCGACGTGTCGAAAGTGGCAACCGCCATTGCGAATGGTGACTTGACACAAAAAATTACAGTTGATGTAAAAGGAGAGATTCTCCAGATTAAGGACGTAATCAACCGGATGGTGGACCAGTTGAACTCATTTGCTTCCGAGGTGACCCGTGTGGCGCTTGAAGTAGGCACGGAAGGAAAACTCGGTGGACAAGCCAAGGTGCAGGGAGTAGGAGGTACGTGGAAAGATTTGACGGACTCCGTAAACAACATGGCCGGTAACCTGACAGCCCAGGTAAGAAATATTGCTGAAGTAACTACGGCTGTGGCCAACGGTGACCTTTCCAAAAAGATTACGGTGGACGTTGCCGGCGAAATCCTTGAACTGAAGAAGACCATCAACACGATGGTGGATCAGCTTAACTCATTTGCATCGGAAGTGACCCGCGTGGCGCTGGAGGTCGGTACCGAAGGTAAACTCGGTGGCCAGGCGAAAGTGCAAGGTGTGGGCGGTACGTGGAAAGATTTGACGGAATCGGTGAACCAGATGGGTTCAAACCTGACGGCGCAAGTACGGAACATCGCGGAAGTAACAACGGCAGTAGCCCGCGGCGATCTTTCTCGCAAGATCACGGTGGACGTGCGTGGTGAAATTTTGGAACTTAAAAACACCATCAACACGATGGTGGATCAATTGAACTCCTTCGGTTCCGAGGTGACCCGCGTTGCTCGTGAAGTGGGCTCGGAAGGACGGTTGGGCGGTCAGGCCGATGTGCCGGGTGTAGAAGGACTTTGGAAAGATTTGACGGACTCGGTAAATAAAATGGCATCGAACCTTACCTCGCAAGTAAGAAACATTGCCGAAGTAACGACGGCCGTTGCCAACGGTGACTTGTCGCGCAAAATTGAAGTGGACGTAAAAGGAGAAATTCTTGAATTGAAGAATACCATCAACACGATGGTGGATCAACTTCGTGCCTTCGCATCAGAAGTAACAAGGGTGGCCCGCGAAGTAGGTACGGAAGGTAAGTTGGGTGGCCAAGCAAACGTGCCCGGAGTAGCCGGTACATGGAAAGACTTAACAGACTCTGTGAACCAAATGGCCGGCAACTTAACGGCGCAAGTGCGGAACATCGCTGATGTGGCCATCGCCGTTGCCAACGGTGATATGAGTAGAAAGATTACGGTGGACGTTCGCGGCGAAATTTTACAGTTGAAGGAAACGCTGAACACGATGGTGGACCAGTTGCGTGCTTTCGCGTCGGAAGTTACTCGTGTGGCTCGTGAAGTGGGAACTGACGGTAAACTTGGCGGACAAGCCTTTGTACCTGGTGTTGGTGGTACTTGGAAAGACTTGACGGACTCTGTAAACCAGATGACGGGTAACCTTACGCTTCAAGTGCGAAACATTGCGGAAGTAACCAAGGCAGTGGCATCGGGTGACCTTTCGAAGAAAGTAACCATTGACGTTAAGGGTGAAATTCTTGACTTGAAAAATACCATCAACACAATGGTGGACCAGTTGAACTCCTTTGCGTTTGAGGTAACGAGGGTAGCACGTGAGGTGGGAACGGAAGGTAAATTGGGTGGACAAGCCGAAGTGCAAGGCGTGGCCGGTACATGGGAAGATTTGACCGACTCAGTGAACATGATGGCCTCAAACTTAACCAACCAGGTACGCGGTATCGCGAAGGTTGTAACAGCCGTTGCAACGGGTAACCTCAAACAAAAACTTTCGATTGTTTCTCGCGGTGAGGTGGCGCAATTAACCGACACCATCAACGAGATGATTGATACGCTGGCCGTATTTGCCGACCAGGTGACTACCGTGGCCCGTGAAGTGGGTGTGGAAGGAAGACTTGGCGGACAAGCATCGGTGCCAGGTGCATCGGGTACGTGGAAAGACTTGACCGAGAACGTAAACCAGCTCGCGGAAAACTTAACGACTCAGGTGCGTGCCATCTCGGAAGTAGCAAGCGCTGTAACCAAAGGTGACTTGACGCGAATGATTCGCGTAGATGCTCGCGGTGAGGTAGAAGAATTGAAAGATACCATCAACCAGATGATTGCGAACCTGAAGGCAACAACCTTGTTGAACCAGGAGCAAGACTGGTTGAAATCGAACCTTGCCAAGTTCACGCAGATGTTGCAAGGACAAAAAGATTTGAACACGGTAACGCGGCGCATTCTTTCAGAGCTTGCACAAGTGGCCGATGCGCAGTTGGGCATGTTCTACATCTTGGAACAAGACGAAAACGAACAGAATCAAAAGTTGAAACTGTTTTCGGCTTACGCATACAACGAAGAGCAAAACATTAAGCGTGAGTTTGCGCTTGGACAAGGATTGGTTGGACAGTGTGCCGTCGAAAAAGAAAGAATCCTGCTCACAAACGTTCCAAGCAATTATTTAAAAGTTGGTTCGGGTTTAGGACAGGCATTGCCGGTAAGCGTCGTCGTTCTCCCGGTGTTGTTTGAAAATCAAATCAAAGCCGTTATCGAACTGGCATCGTTCGGTGAGTTCAGCGAAACACATCTTGACTTCTTAAGCCAGTTAACGGAATCAATCGGTATCGTATTGAACACCATTGAAGCAAATACAAGAACGGAAGAATTGTTGGCGCAATCACAATCGCTGACGGACGAGTTGCGCATCACCAACGAAGAACTGCAGGACAAAGCCCACCTTCTTGCCAAGCAAAAACAAGAAGTGGAAGCGAAGAATAATGAGGTTGAAGAAGCACGCAAATCGTTGGAAGAAAAAGCCGAGCAATTGCAGTTGACGTCGAAATACAAATCCGAGTTCCTGGCGAACATGTCGCACGAATTGCGGACGCCGTTGAACTCTCTCCTGATTCTTGCACAGCAACTTTACGAAAACCGCGAAGGCAATCTTTCGGAAAAACAAGTGCGTTATGCCAAAACCATTCACAGTTGCGGCGACGACCTCATTCAACTGATCAACGACATTCTCGACTTGTCGAAGATTGAATCCGGTTACATCTCAACGGACTTTATCAACGTTCGTTTCAACGAGATCACGGCTTTTGTGGAAACAACCTTCAAGCACATTTCGGAAAACAAAAACCTCAGGTTCCTTATTGACGTTGACAACAAGTTGCCGGAAACGCTGGAAACCGATGTGCAGCGTTTGAACCAAATCCTGAAAAACCTTTTGTCGAACGCCTTTAAGTTTACCGAGAAAGGCGGCGTGCAATTGAGAATTTACGAAGCGAGGAAAAATTGGAAACAATCGAGCCCGAATTTGGACAAAGCAAAAAAGGTAGTTGCGTTTGAAATTAAAGACACCGGCATCGGCATATCCAAAGACAAACAAAACATCATCTTTGAAGCTTTCCAGCAAGCCGAAGGTTCTACCTCGCGCAAGTACGGTGGCACCGGCCTCGGTCTTTCCATCTCCCGCGGTTTAGCGGACTTGTTAGGTGGTTCTATTGAACTGGAAAGCGAGGCTGGACAAGGCAGTACCTTTACGCTTTATCTTCCCATTGACTACAACCCCAACATGGTGAAGAAAGAAAAGGCGAGCAGCCTGACCTTAAGCCAGTATACACTCGGCGAAATATCCGGCAGCGACGCCTCCATTCAATCCGTGCCAACCGTGAAAGTGGCTTCGGAAACAAAAGAGCTGGACGTGCTGAATGAAATCATCAACGAAATCGGCGACGACCGCAACAACATTATGCCAACAGACAAAGTGTTGCTTGTAGTAGAAGACGACGTTC
Organism: Flavisolibacter ginsenosidimutans; assembly: GCF_007970805.1. Lineage (GTDB taxonomy): Bacteria > Bacteroidota > Bacteroidia > Chitinophagales > Chitinophagaceae > Flavisolibacter > Flavisolibacter ginsenosidimutans. Next base: position 528,483 of record NZ_CP042433.1, read on the forward strand.
GCTTTGCCAAAATCATGATTGAAAAAGCCCACGAATCAGGTTTGAAAGCCGTGGTGGCAACCGGCTTTGGCGACGTGTTTGAACTAACGAACAAATACAGTCCGATTGCCGTGACCTTAGATGTGAAATTGCCCGACGCCAGCGGCTGGCGCATTCTTGACCTGTTCAAGAACGACATCAATTTCCGCCACATTCCCGTGCACCTTATTTCCGGTGAAGAAAACCGTTTGCTCTCCATGCAGCGCGGCGCAAGAAGCTTCCAGTTAAAGCCGTTGAAGAACGAAGCACTTGACGTATTGTTTAGCGACATCGTTCGTTACAAAGACCACAAACCGAAGAATCTTTTAATTGTGGAAGACAACGAACTGGATTCTTCGCAAATCGCCAAGATCATGGAGAACGGTGGTGAGATTGACATCAAAATCGCATCGAGCGGAAAGGAAGCGCTTGATCTGATTTCAGTCAACGAATATGATTGCATCATTGTTGATTTCATGTTGCCAGACATTGGCGGACTGGAGTTTGTTACCGAGATCAACAAGGTGAAGAAATTGCAAATGACGCCGGTTCTTATTTACTCGGCAAAGGACTTTACGCCGAAAGAACGGACGCAGTTGAAGCAATACGCCAACCGCATTTTGCTGAAAGATGTGAACTCACTTGAACTCCTGCTGGAAGAGGTCGTGTTGCATTTGCATATCAATCACAAGGACCTGAAGCCCGAGAAGCAGATGATCATTGACAACCTGCGTTCACGCGAGGATGTGCTCACCGGCAAAAATATTTTGGTGGTGGACGATGATGTGCGAAACCTGTTTGCACTAACAACGGCTTTTGAACGTTATGACATCAATACCATCACGGCCGAAAGCGGACAGGAGGCCATCAACATATTGGCCGAAGACAACCGCATTGACATGGTATTGATGGACATTATGATGCCCGAAATGGACGGTTACGAAACAACCCAGAAGATCAGGCGCGAACACAAGAACAGCAGCCTGCCCATTATTGCCGTAACCGCGAAAGCCATGAAAGGCGACCGCGAAAAATGCATTGAGGCCGGCGCATCGGACTATATTACAAAGCCAGTAAAAATTGATCAGTTGTTGTCGCTAATGCGTGTGTGGCTGTACAAGTAAGTGATAAAAAGAGAAATGTGAAACCATAAAGTCTTTTCCATTGTTATTCTTTATAGTTTCACGTCTGCCTTTTAACGTTTCAGTAAAACCCATTGGAACATGAACCCCGATGACCTAACGATACAGAGCCCTATTAAAATTCTTGTGGTGGACGACCGGGAGGACAATCTCTTCTCCATCGAAACGATTTTGGAGAGAGACAATTACCGGATTGTAAAAGCTCAATCGGGTAAGGCCGCGTTAAAAATTCTCTTGAACCAGCACGACTTTACGCTCATCCTCATGGACGTGCAAATGCCCGACATGAACGGCTTTGAAACGGCCAATCTTATTTATCAACGGGAGAAACTGAAGCACATTCCCATCATCTTCATCACGGCGCACAACTACAACGACGAACACGTATTTGAAGGCTATAAAGTAGGCGCCATTGATTACATCTACAAACCCATCAATCCCGAGCTGCTGCGCTTTAAAGTGGGTGTGTTTGCGGAAATGTATCAAAAGAATCATCAACTCCTTTTGCACGAGCGAAAGTTGAAGCAGGCAAACGCCAGCCTGGAAAAGGAAGTTGAAGAAAGAAAATTGTCGGAAGAAAAAGTCCGGCTACTGAACCAGCAATTGCTGGAGAACAACAACAACTTAAAGGCAACCATTGAAGAACTGGACCGCTTTGCTTACGTGGCCTCGCACGACCTGCAGGAACCCTTGCGCAAAATTTTGGTGTTCAGCGATAAGTTGCTAAACGATCAAACCGAAAAGATGCCCGAAGAGATGGTACGCTATCTCGAAAAAATAGTGAAGGCATCGGAACGAATGCAGAAGCTGATAAATGACCTGCTCATCTTTTCAAAGCCCGCCGACAATTATGACGGTTTTGTTGAAGTGGATTTGAATAACCTGCTCGCCGAAGTGGTTTCGGACATGGAAGTGGAAATAGAAAAATGCGATGCGCAGGTAAAGGTGAACACATTGCCGAAAGTTTGGGCCATACCCAGCCAGATGCGGCAGCTTTTTCAGAATTTGATCAGCAACGGCATCAAGTTTCGCAAGCCAAACGGAATACCCGTTGTTTCTATTTACAACGAAGTCGAACAAGGTTCACTTCTTGAACAATTTGATTTGTCGCACCACCGCATTGTTGTGGAAGACAACGGCATTGGCTTTGACGACAAATATGCCGACGAAATATTTGTCGTCTTTAAGCGGCTACACAGCTACCACGAGTACGAAGGCACCGGCGTCGGTCTTTCTATCTGCAAAAAAATAATAGACCGTCACGGCGGTAAAATAACGGCGCGAAGCAAACCCGGCGAAGGATCCCGTTTTCAAATAGAGTTGCCGGCACAGCGACATCTTCAACGGTCAATAGACCGCACCGTTAAAGCCGTTTCATAACATCTGCACACCTCATTTTTCAAGCCTTTTCAAAAGGCTTTTTGCTTTTATATTTATCTGCTTTCAAGATGCAAGGGTGCCGAGCACTCAACGCAGTCAGACAAACCATAAAGGTGCGTTGAGGCAAGTTTCATGTTCCTTAACTTTAAGGACAAGACAGTTTAAAACCGGTTTATGAAACAGCGATTCCTTTTCAGGCTATCCTTTCTTTTCGTTCTTTCCGCATTAAAAAGTAACGGCCAGCAAGCAACCGTTGAAAATGCACCGGACCACAAGTGGTGGAAAGAAGCAATCGTTTACCAGGTTTATCCGCGCAGCTTTAAGGACAGCGACGGCGACGGGGTTGGCGATTTGAAAGGCATCATTTCCAAACTCGATTACATCAAAAGTCTTGGCGTGGATGCCGTGTGGTTAAATCCCATTTACAGTTCGCCAAATGATGATAACGGCTACGATGTAAGCGACTACCGGGCCATCATGAAAGAGTTTGGAACGATGGAAGATTTTGATGCGCTGCTGAAAGGGTTGCATGAAAGGGGCATCCGGCTCATTATGGATTTAGTCGTCAATCACAGCAGCGACGAGCACGAATGGTTTAAACAATCACGAAGTTCAAGAACCAGTCCTTACCGGGATTATTATCATTGGTGGAATGCCGAAAACGGCAAGCCGCCTTACCGCTACAGTTTGTTTGATGTGGCGCACGACGCCTGGCGGTACGATTCGCTGACCAACGCATATTACCTGCATTATTTTTCGCGCAAGCAACCGGATCTGAATTGGGAAAATCCAAAGCTGCGACAAGAGGTTTACGGCATCATGAAATTTTGGGCCGGCAAGGGCATTGATGGTTTTCGCCTCGATGCTTTTCAGTTTGTAGCCAAAGACACCACCTTTCCCGAATTTCCGAAGGGTTTCGAAAAGAATTTTACGCATTATTATGCCATGCAGGGAAACCTTCACGGCTATTTGCAGGAGATGAACAAAGAGGTGTTGAGCAAATACAATGTGATGAGTGTGGCCGAAGGCGCAGGAAATTCGTTTACCGATGCGCACAATTTAGTGGATGAAGACCGGCACGAATTGAACATGGCTTATGCCTTTGAAGGTGTTGACGTTGCCAAACCTGAAGGGTATAGCCTGTTGCATATGAAAGAAGTGTTCAGCCGATGGGACAGCGCCTTTGCTCAAAAAGGATGGCTTTCGATATTTCTTGCCAACCATGATCAGGCAAGGCTTGTGAGCCGCTTTGGTAATGATGCGCCGGCTTTTCGGGAAGCATCTGCGAAAATGCTGGCCACGTTTGTTCTTACCATGCGCGGCACGCCGTACTGGTACAACGGCGATGAGTTGGGAATGACCAACGCCGGGTTTACTAAAATAGACGATTACAAAGATGTGCAAACCCTGAACGAATACCGACGCATTACAAGCACAGGCGGCGATGTAACGGCTTACTTAAAACAGATTGCTTTCAGCAGCCGCGATAACAGCCGCACACCTTTTCAATGGGACAATACGGCCAATAGCGGTTTTACTTACGGAAAGCCGTGGATAAACATTCCTTCCAATTACAAAACCATCAATGCGGCTGCGCAGGAAAAAGATCCGGCATCGGTGCTGAATTATTTTCGAAAGCTTACAAAGCTTCGCAAGGAAAACCTTTCGCTTGTTTACGGAAAATATACATTGGTAGATAAAGCCAATCCCACTGTTTACGCATATCTGCGCGAAGGAGAGGGGCAACGGTTTTTGATTGTGATGAATTTTTCCGCCGGAAATGCAGGCGTTGCTGTTCCGGGAAACGCAACAAACGCTGAAGTTGTTTTATCAAACTATAGAGAAGTGGCTGCGATTGAAAAAAAGAATTCATCACTCACTTTAAAACCCTACCAGGCCGTTGTTTTCAAACTGAAGCCGTAAATCCGAAAATGCAAACGGCTATGGCTTTTCGATAAGAAGAACCCGTGCCGTAAGTCACAGGCATGTTATTGCAACATGCCTGTGATTATTTTATCTTTTTTGAACGCGTTTCGCTAATGGTTAAATGCTTGCATTGCCTGCTTCTATTGCGAAACCAATTGATCTTGATGAACGTTTTCTTTCTGACTATTCACAAATTATCAACAAAGAAAAAAAAATGTGTAAAAGCTACACTTCGTGTTAAAAAAACGGTAATTTGGATTCTCAATTCTAAAATCATTGCTGCTATGCGAAGATTCAACCTGCAAAAGCTTGCCGTTTGCGCTATGCTTTTCCTTCTCTGTTCATTTCAACAATTACTTGCACAAAACAAAACAATTTCAGGCACCGTGACCGACCAAACGGGCAAGGGTGTTCCCGGCGTAACTGTTACCGTAAAAGGCACCAAGACGGCGACACAAACCGATGCCAACGGCTCCTACCGGATTGCTGCGCCTGACAATGCCACACTGGTTTTTACATCTGTGGGATTTGAATCGCAGGAGCTGGCCGTTGCCGGCCGGACGTCGTTTGACGTTCCGATGACGGCGACCAATGCCAATCTTTCGGAAGTGGTGGTTACCGGTTACAGCACTGCACGCCGCCGAGATGTTACCGGCGCTATTTCATCGGTGCAGGCAAAAGATTTCAACAAAGGCGTAATCAGCACGCCGGAGGTATTGCTGCAAAACAAAGTTCCAGGCTTGCAAATCACGACTAACAATGGTCAGCCCGGTAGTGCCACTACTGTTAAGATTAGGGGCAACAACTCCATTCGTGCCGTAAACAATCCTTTGTATGTGATTGACGGTGTGCCGCTGGACGGACGCTCGGCACGTCCAAACTTTGGTAATGCTTTCGGCAGTACGCCTGACGCGAGCCCGTTGATTTTCTTTAACCCAAACGACATTCAACGAATTGATGTTTTAAAAGACGCTGCTTCGGCAGCTATTTATGGTTCGCGTGGTGCTAACGGCGTAATTGCCATTACTACGAAAACCGGAACGTCCGGTCCTCCGCGCCTTGAGTTTAGTACAAGTGTTGGTTGGAACGCAGGGCTTATGAAGAGATTTGCCGTGTTGAATGCTTCCCAATTCAAAAGTGCTTTAAGTAAATACAGTATTTCCGGGCAAGACTTTGGCGGAAACGTTGACGCAATGAAGGAAATTAAAAATAACCGGCTTACGCAAAATTATAATATTGCCTTTAGCGGCGGCGGCGAGAACGGACGATTCCGTGCTTCTTTCCTTGCTTCGGAAATCAATGGTTATATCAAGAACTCAACGCTTGACAAATACGTTGGAAACTTTAGCGGACAATACCAGTTCCTCGATAAAAAATTGACGCTTATTTTCCATTTAACCGCTGGACACACGACAGAAAGCCTCGTACCTGTAGCCAATACATCCGGCTCAACAGGCAATATCGTTAGCTCACTTTTGCAATGGAATCCAACGTCCGCGTTTACAAACGCTAATGGTTCGTTCTATTATCCGGCAAACGGTTCTGGCAACCCGGTGGCGCTTTTGGCTGGCTTCTCCGATATAGCTCATGTGAATTCTGTCTTGGGCAACATTTCTGCTTCTTACAAGATTCTTGATAATCTAGAATATCGTTTTGTTTATGCCGTCAATAACAGCGTTGGCGACCGTTATACAAACATCTATGGCTTCCTTCAAGGTTATTCGGGACTGTCTGGTTCCGGCGCTGCCGCTATCGGCAATGCTAAGTTAACTTCTCAGCTTTTCGACCACATCTTACAGTATAGAAAAGAGCTAACTTCAAAAATTAACTTTGATGCCTTGGCCGGTTACGAATACTGGACAACCCACTATCAGAACGGTAACGTTTCGGCTCAGGGATTTAACACAAACCTGACGGGCCTTACCGGCATACCTTATACAAGCACGCTTCAAAACGGCAATACGCAAAATCCGCCTGCCATCTTTGTTGATCCGAAAGCGGAAATACAGTCTGTATTCGGACAGGTGAATTTTAACTACGCAAGCAAATATTACCTGACCGGTACATTCCGCCGTGATGGATCGAGCCGCTTTGGTAAGAACAACAAGTATGGCAATTTCCCTTCGGTTGGTGTAAGATGGGCTATCAACAATGAAGAGTTTATGAAGAGCAGCACCTTGTTCTCCAATCTCTCGCTTAGGGCCTCTTACGGCATTACGGGTAACCAGGAGTTTCCATCGGGTGCATCACAAGAGCAGTTTGCCTTCTTCTCGTATAACAATGCAGGACAAATTAACGTAGCCAACCCCGATTTGAAATGGGAGCAAACAAAAGCTTATGATATCGGTGTTGAATTCACAACAAGAAAAGGAAGAATTAGCGGAACCTTTGATTACTATAATAAAAACACCAGCAACATTCTATTTCAAAGCACCGCTATTCAGCCCGCACCCGCATCCATTTATTTCATCAACTTACCGGCTAACCTCATAAACAAAGGTGTTGAAGCCAGTTTAACAGTTGGCGTCATTGATACCAAAAATTTGACTTGGGATATCACTGGCTTTTACGCACACAACACAAATAAGCTGACCAAGTTCACGCAAAATGGTAAGGACATTCAAATCATTACCGGTCAGATAAACGGTCAAGGCGTATCGGGCACACTGTCGCAGGTTATTACAAACAATTTTCCTGTAAACGAGTATTACCTGAAACCCTTCCAGGGATTTGATCAGAACGGCAACCAAACGTATGGAGCAAATCCTGTTTACGCAGGCAACCCCAACCCAACCAATAGCTTTGGCGTAAGCACTACGTTGAACTACAAGAAGTTTGGTTTAGTAATTAACGGTGGCGGTGAAAGTGGTTACATGATTTACAATAATACAGCAACTAGTGTAACCAATATCTCCGGTATTGCCAACGGCAGAAACATTGACTTAAACGCTTACAATTCTGCCGAGAAACCAACGAGTCCTGTAGCTGCAAATACACGCTTTCTTGAAAGCGGCAATTATTTCAAACTTAGAAACGCAACAATTTCCTACCGCGTTGGCGACCTTGGCCGCTACGTAAAAAGTCTGAACGCTTACGTGACGGGAAATAACTTGTTTGTGCTTACAAAATTCTCGGGCTTTGATCCGGAAGTAAACATTGACAAGAGCAGCAACAACTACCCATCGCGTTCGATCGAATACATTCCTTATCCAACTGCCCGTACCGTTACGGTTGGTGTTAACTTCTCCTTGCAATAAAATTGATAAAGCTATATTTATGATAAAGTCAAAAATCATTCAACTTTCTTCCATTGTACTGCTTGCAGCCGTCAGCTGTACGAAATTGGATGAAGGTCTTAACAGTACATTTACAAACGCACAAACTGCTCAGGCACTAGGTGCGCAGGGGGTAGGTTTGCTTCTCAATACGGCTTACAACGATCTTGCGGTTCCATTCACCAACCAAGACCAGCTCTTCTCACTGGAAGAAAATACTGCCGACGAATCGCTGGTTCCAACCAGGGGTGGCGACTGGGATGATAATGGCGTTTGGCGGGTATTACATGCCCATACCTGGAACGCAGATCACGGCCAGATTTTAAGCGTGTTCAATAATCTGAACAAATTGAATTTTGATGCGACCAACGTTCTTGCGTTCGCCGATCCATCAGCGCAAAAACAACAAATTGCGGAGGCGAGGTTTTTAAGAGCAATTGCGCTCTATTACCTGACTGATTTGTACGGACAATATCCCATCAGAAATCCTGGGGATAATCTCCTGAATGCACCACAGGTTAAATCCGGCGCAGCTGCGGCACAGTTTATTATTGACGAATTGAATGCAGTGATGGCTGACCTCCCTGGATTCTCTTCTGCGGGTCGCGCCTCACAGGAAGCCGCAAAGGTCTTGTTGATGAAGACGTATTTGAACAGAGGGGCCTGGGCGAACCGTGCTACTCCTACGTTTGCCGATGCGGACATGCAGCAGGTAATTACAATCGGCAACAGCGTCATCTCTGGCGGTAAGTTTAGCTACATGCCTGAGTACTTCAATAATTTTGACGTTAACAACGGATCGTCCAAAGAAAACATTCTGACGTTTGTAAACTCCTCTGGTGTAAGTGCAAACAACAGTGGGCCGCAAGCCCGCTGGTGTATGACCATGCACTATAATCAATATACACCCAAAAACCCCAACGCAGGTTGGAATGGCTTCTCCACTATCAGTGATTTTTACAACAGCTTTGGAACAACCGCAAACCCGATGGTTGGCGTAACACAATTTGTTGGCGGCAACATAAGCGGAAGGTATGCCGACACAGCCGTTGACGCAAGAATCGGAGGCAGGTATTATCCCGGTGTAACCGATGTTTCGGGCATGAAACCGGGTATGCAGATCGGCCAGCAATACAACGAAGCCGGCGTAGCCGAGAAAGACCGCAAGGGCGCCCCGCTTGCTTTCGATCCACGCATTGCATCAAACATGCAGGAAACCGGAGCCAACCTCGAGGTAACGGGTATTCGTGTCATTAAATATCCGCCCGACTTTTCCGCTTTAGACAAATACTTTCAAGGCCCCGCAGGAAATGACATTGTTATTTTCCGTTACTCGGATGTTGTGCTGATGGTAGCCGAAGCTAAATTGCGTGCGGCCAGTGTAGATAATGCCGGTGCGCTTGCGTTGGTGAATGCACTCAGGGCTGCACGTAAGGCTGCGCCATTACCTTCTCTATCGCTTGTTAATGCTTCTAATATTTACGACCCAAATACCTTGTTAACCGAAAGAGGAAGAGAGATGTACTGGGAAACCGTAAGAAGAACAGACTTGATTCGCTTTGGCGTTTTTACAAAGCCTTGGCAATACAAACCAACGGATGACCCCAAATACCTTGTATTCCCCATTCCCAGCCAGGCCTTGGCCGCCAATCCCAACCTTGTTCAGAATCCAGGCTATTAAAAAGACACACGATAATTTGAAAATAAAGGTCATTTTTAATGACCTTTATTTTTTCCACCACCGGTTCAACACTTATGAAATACGCTCTGCTTTTGGTAAGCGCTATTGGTTGCTTCTTTTTTGTTTGCTCCTGTTCGCACAAGCCTTCAGCTCCGCCCTTGTTTGAGCTCGTTGAAAATTCGGGAATCCATTTCAACAACCGCGTCGCCGATGATAAATTGGAGAACAGTTTTCTCTTCCGCAACATGTACAACGGCGGCGGCGTGGCCACAGGCGACATTAACAACGACGGACTGCCCGATGTAATGTTCACATCCAACCAGGGTGAAAACAAATTGTACCTGAACAAAGGCAATTTCCAGTTTGAAGACATTTCCGCAAAAGCCGGGTTAAAGCAAGACTCCATGTGGAGCACCGGCGTTACTATGGTGGACATCAACGCTGACGGTTGGCTTGACATGTACGTTTGCAATTCTGGTCACATGCCGAACGGCCACCGTAAGAATCAACTCTACATCAACAATCACAACAACACATTTACAGAGCAAGCTGCGAAGTACGGTTTGGACATTTCAGGCTACTGCACACAGGCTTCTTTCTTCGACTATGACATGGACGGTGACCTGGATATGTTTCTCATTAATAACAGTCCCGTGCCCATTAACACGCTGGGTTATGTTAATCGTCGGGATGTGCCGGATTCGGCTTGGCCCGTAGCGGCGTTTTTAAAAGGCGGCGGCGATCATCTTTACAAAAACAACAACGGCAAGTTTACAGAGGTTACAAAGCAAGCAGGTATTCACGGAACGTTAATGAGCTTTGGTTTGGGTGTAACCGTTGGCGATGTAAACAACGACGGTTATCCCGACGTGTACGTGGCAAATGACTCTTACGAAAGAGACTATCTCTACATCAACCAAAAGAACGGGACTTTTAAAGACGAACTGGAAGCTTGCGTAGGACAGAACAGTTTCTCGTCAATGGGTGCTGATTTGAGTGATGTGAACAACGACGGCTATCCGGATATCTTCACCACAGACATGTTGCCGGGCGATGATTACCGTTTAAAGACCCTCGGCGCTTTTGACAACATTGACCTGCACCGCCAGCGTTTGCAGAACGGATTGTACAACCAGTACATGAAAAATTGTCTGATGATAAACAACGGAAACGGTGAGTTTTTAGAAGCCGCCAACTACGGTGGCGTGGAGGCTACGGATTGGAGTTGGGGTGCTTTGTTTTTTGATGCGGACAATGATGGCCTTTCTGACATTTACGTTTGCAACGGTGTGAACCGCGACGTAACCAATCTTGATTTCATGGATTTTTTTGCCAACGATGTCATTCAAAAAATGGTGCTGTCGGGGCAGAAGCAAAGCGTTGATTCGGTACTGGCCCATATACCGGTAAATGCGGTTGCCAACTGTGCGTTTAAAAACAAAGGCAACTTACGATTCACGGATGTAGCAAAAGAATGGGGACTTGCGACGCCGTCTTTTTCAAACGGTGCGGCTTATGCCGATTTGGACGGTGATGGCGATTTGGATTTAATTGTGAACAACGAGAATCAGGAAGCTTTTGTTTACCGCAATACTGAAAACAGACAAGCGGGCAACAGCTTTATCGGCATTTCTTTAAAAGCCGCGGCACCCAACACATTTGCCGTTGGCAGCAAAATAAAAGTATATAAAGACGGCCAGGTTTTTTACCGTGAACTGTTTCCTTCAAGAGGGTTTCAATCATCAATGGATTACAAACAAATTATTGGTTTGGGAAAATTAACTGCGGTTGATTCAGTGCTCATCATCTGGCCCGACCGCACCTACACGAAGATTGATAATCCGCAGTTAAACAAGGTGCATTTCATTAACGAAGCAGACGTGAAACGATTGCCCGCTTACGGGAACGGAACGCAAGCCGCATCTTTGTTTCAACCGGTCGGTGCCTCCTTTGAGCGGCACAAAGAAGACGATTATACAGATTTTTATTTTGAGCGCAACTTGCCCGAAATGCTTTCACGCGAAGGACCGCACATTGCCAAAGGCGACGTGAACGGCGACGGATTGGAGGATATTTACATCGGCGGCGCAAAAGATCAACCGGGGCAGCTTTATTTGCAAACGATTGATGGAAAATTTATCAAAAAAGAAGAAGCTGTGTTTAAACAGTTTCAGAGCTTTGAAGACGTAGCGGTATTGTTTTTTGATGCCGACGGCGACGGCGATCTGGACTTGTTCATCGGCGCTGGCGGCAACAACGTTCCGCCGGGAGAAAGAGAAATTCAACACCGCTTGTACAAGAACGACGGCAAGGGAAATTTCTCGGTTGATGTTTCTGCCTTTCCTTTAAACAACATGAATATCTCTGTGGCCGCTGCGTACGATTACGATGGCGACGGCGACCTTGATTTGTTTGTCGGCAGCAGAAGCGTGCCGCGCATATATGGTCAAACGCCGCAAAGCTATTTATATCAAAACGACGGACAGGGGCATTTCAAAGACGTGACACCAGCGGCCATTGCCAATATTGGAATGATTACCAGTGCAACGTGGGCCGATGTAAACGGCGACGGTAAAAATGAATTAATCATAGCCGGCGAATGGATGGCGCCGAAAATTTTTTCGTACCGGAACGGAAACTTTGAAGAACTAAAAAACACGGGTTTGGAAAACCTTTACGGCTGGTGGCAATCGCTTGCTGTTGCTGATGTGAACGGCGACGGAAAAGAGGATCTCATTCTCGGCAACATCGGGGAGAATTTTTATTTGCGGCCGACTGAAAAAACACCTGTAAAACTTTGGGTAAAAGACTTCGACGGCAACGGAACGCCGGACCAATTTCTTACCCGCACCGTGGACGGCAAAGACATGCCGGTGTTTTTAAAACGCGAAATCACCGAGCAGTTTCCCGCATTGAAAAAGGACAATCTTAAACATGCCGACTACGCGAAAAAATCCATCCAGGATTTATTTGGCGAGAAAGTGTTAAAGGATGCCGCTGTCCTTCCTTTCAATTACTGTTCGTCAATCATTGCTATCAACAAAGGCAATGGACAGTTTGAAGCACAACCGCTGCCTTTGTATGTACAGTTGTCAAGCGTGAATGCCATTTGCGTAACCGACGTAAACGGCGATGGCAAGGTTGATCTTTTGCTGGGGGGCAATCTGTTTACTTTTCCGCCACAATTTGGAAGGCTTGATGCGAGTTACGGGCACCTGTTGCTGAATAACGGCAAAGGAAGTTTTAATTATGTTGAAACAAGATCTTCCGGCATCAACGTTAAAGGCGAAATAAAAGACATCAAAGAAATAAGCAGCAAAAACGGCCGGTATTATCTTTTTACCCAGAACGATTCGCTCCCAGTTTTGTACCGTTTGCGCCATTAAAATCCTGTCCAAAAACTTATGTTGCCGAACAGTGTGAAAATGCGTTTTGTTAAAGAGGGAAACTGGATTTTTTTTCTCCTTGCATCAACCGTCATGCTTTCTTCATGCAAAAGCAACAATGATGACAAGCCTTCTCTTTTCACGCTTCAAAAAAACACCGGCATCAGTTTTCGCAACGACGTAAAAGATTCCAAAGACGACAACAGCTTTCTCTTTCGCAATTTTTATAACGGCGGCGGGGTAGCCACAGGCGACATCAACAACGACGGCCTGCCCGATGTTTTCTTTACGTCCAATCAGGGCGAGAACAAACTTTATTTAAACAAGGGGGCCTTTCAATTTGAAGACATCTCGGTCAAGGCAGGATTAAAGCAAGACGGGCTTTGGAACACCGGCGTCACTTTCGTTGACGTCAACGCTGACGGTTGGCTTGACATTTACGTTTGCAGTTCAGGCCACATGAAAGACGGCCACCGCAAAAACAAACTTTACATCAATCAACACAACAACACATTCACAGAAGAAGGCGCGAAGTACGGTTTGGATGTTTCGGGTTATTGCACGCAAGCCGTTTTTTTTGACTACGATAACGACGGCGATCTTGATTGTTTCATCATCAACAACAGCCCCATTCCGTTTAGCTCACTTAATTATGCCGACATGCGCGACGTGGATATTTCCAAATGGCAGATTGCGGAAAATTTAAAAGGAGGCGGTAATCATCTTTACCGGAACGACGGCCCATCCCGACCTTCCCGGTGGGAAGGCCACCAACCGCACAATACCTCAATTGTCGGAGAGTCTGATAACCGAGTTGCGTCGTCGAAAAGCAGGCCTTCGCAGCTTGGCGAAGCCCCTCCACCGGAGGGGTTTGGGGAGGCCGTTCATTTTACCGAAGTCACCGCACAAGCGGGTTTGCACACAGGCTTAATTTCTTTCGGACTTGGGGTAACCGTTGGCGATGTGAACGACGACGGCTACCCCGATATTTATGTGGGCAACGATTTTATTGAGAAGGATTACCTCTACATCAACCAAAAAAACGGAACCTTTAAAGACGAATTGGAAAGCTGTGTACAAAAAATAAGTATGTCAAGCATGAGTGCCGATTTGGGTGACATCAACAACGACGGCAGTCCGGATATTTTTACAACGGACATGATTCCCGATGATGATTATCGTTTGAAAACCACCGGCACTTTTGATAACATTGATCTTTACTTAAGCAAGCAGAAAGCAGGCTTGTATCATCAATACGTGCGAAATTGTTTGCAGGTGAACAACGGTAACAATACATTCTCCGAGATTGCAAACTACGCAGGTGTTTACGGAACTGACTGGAGTTGGGGCGCTGTCTTTTTGGATGCGGATAACGATGGCCTCAACGATATTTTTGTTTGCAACGGCATTGCCAAAGATTTGGGCAACCTTGACTTCCTTGATTTTTTTTCCAACGATGTTTACACCAAAATGGTTTCAACCGGCCAGCGAATGGAAATGGACGAATTGCTTAAACACATTCCGGTTACGCCTTTGCCCAACCGCGTGTTTCGCAACAAAGGCAATCTTGGTTTTGAGGATGCAGGCAAGGCCTGGGGCTTTGCGCAACCATCTTTTTCAAACAGCGTAGCTTATGCTGATTTAGACGGTGATGGCGATTTGGATTTAATTGTGAACAACGAGAATCAGGAAGCTTTTGTTTACCGCAACAACGAAAGCGAAAGAGGAGGAAACCATTTTTTGGCCTTGCAACTGAAAGGGAAAAGTGCTAACCCTTTTGCCATTGGTGCAACAATTAAGGCTTACAAAGGCGGTCAAATTTTTTACCGCGAAGTGTCGCCGGTTCGCGGCTTTCAGTCTTCGATGGATTACAAACAAATCATTGGGTTGGGGAAAGAATCGTCGGTTGATTCGGTAGTTGTTCTTTGGCCTGATAAAACAAAATCTGTTTACACAAATTTGCAAACAGACAAAACACATGTCTTGCAAGAAAGCAACGACAACGAAAAAAGTTTTTTACCTTCTCCGAATGCGGTCACGCTTTTCGAGTTGCTGCCACAGTTATTCGACAAACACAAAGAGGATGATTATGTGGATTTTTATTACGAACGCAACCTGCCCGAGATGTTGTCGCGGGAAGGGCCGCACATTGCCAGAGGCGACGTGAACGGCGACGGATTGGAGGATGTTTATATTGGCGGCGCGAAAGACCAGCCCGGCCAGCTTTATTTGCAAACGATTGATGGAAAATTCATCAAAAAAGAAGAACCCATCTTTAACGAGTACAAAGATTTTGAAGACGTAGCCGTATTGTTTTTTGATGCCGACGGCGACGGCGATCTGGACTTGTTTATCGGCGCTGGCGGCAACAACGTTCCACGCGGCACTCGCGCCATTGAACATCGTCTTTACATCAACGACGGCAAGGGAAATTTTACCATCAACACAAAAGCATTTCCTGCCAACGAAGCAAATATTTCTGTCGCTACAGCTTATGACTACGATGGCGACGGCGACCTTGATTTGTTTGTCGGAGGAAGAAGCGTGCCTTTTTCTTATGGCGTTGCACCGCGCAGTTATCTTTATCAGAACGATGGTCACGGAAATTTTTCCGACGTTACAACCAGCATAGCACCGGAGTTGCTAAACATTGGAATGATTACCAGCGCAACGTGGGCGAATGTAAACGGAGACAATAAAAAAGAATTGATTGTAGCGGGTGAGTGGATGGCGCCGAAAATATTTTCTTTCAGGAACGGGAAATTTGTAGAGCTAAAAAATACGGGTTTGGAAAACCTTTACGGCTGGTGGCAAAGCCTTTCCGTAGCTGATTTAAAGAATGATGGTCATGACGATTTAATTCTCGGCAACATCGGTGAGAATTTTTATTTGCGGCCAACTGAAAAAACACCTGTAAAGCTTTGGGTGAAAGACTTCGACGGCAACGGAACGCCGGACCAATTTCTCACGCAAACCATCAACGGTAAGGACATGCCGGTGTTTTTAAAGCGAGACATTACCGAGCAATTTCCTTTCTTAAAAAAGGACAATTTGAAGAACAGCGATTATGCCACAAAAACAATACAAGATTTGTTTGGCGAAAAGGCCTTAAAAGACGCAAGCGTGTTAACCTTCAATTACTGCGCTTCGGTTGTGGCCATCAACAAAGGCAACAGCAGTTTTGACGTGCAGCCGCTTCCGGTAAGAGCGCAATTGTCGAGCGTGGATGCCGTTTGCTCAATAGATGTAAACAATGACGGTAAAATAGATTTAATCACGGGCGGCAACCTGTTTACTTTCCCGCCGCAGTTTGGAAGACTTGATGCCAGTTACGGCGATGTGTTTGTTAACAACGGTAAAGGTGGATTTACCTGGGTGCCGAACATGAAATCCGGTATTGATCTGCGTGGTGAAGTAAAAGATATCAAAGCGATTGAAGGCAAGAAAGGCAAATGCCTTCTCATCACACAAAATAATGAAACACCGCTTCTGTACCGCCTGAAATAAAACCATGAAAGCAAAAAGCATCATTATATTTTTCACTTGCTTCATTGCCCTGCTGCTAAACGGTTGCAAAGACAAAAAGAAAATTGAACGGCCTTTGTTTGAAACGCTTGACAGCGGTCGCACAGGTCTCAACTTTAGCAACAACCTTACTTATACTCCGCAGTTCAATCTTTTCAAGTACATGTATTTCTACAACGGCAGTGGCATTGGCGCCGGTGATTTCAACAACGACGGAAAGATTGATTTGTTCTTCGCATCCAACCAAGGACAAAACAAATTTTACCTGAACGAAGGCGGATTAAAGTTTAAAGACGTTACTGCGGAAGCTTCAATTCCAAATGATGGTGGTTGGTCAACCGGTGTATCGGTAGTGGACATCAACAACGACGGCTTGCTTGATATTTACGTTTGCCGCGTTGGTCAGTATGAAACACTGCACAGTAAAAATCAGTTTCTCATCAATCAGGGGGTTGACAAAAACGGGGTACCGCATTTTAAGGATGAAGCTGCGCAAATGGGGCTGGATTTTTCCGGCTTTAGCACCCAAGCCGCTTTTTTTGATTACGATAACGACGGGGATTTAGACATGTTCTTGTTGAATCATTCCGTTCATCAAAACAACAATTTTCGTCCGCGGGCTGTGTTTGCCGGAACGTATGATTCATTGTCAGGCGACAGAATTTACCGAAACGATAACGGACGCTTCACCGATGTAACAAAACAAACCGGCATAAACAGCACGGCCATTAGTTACGGTTTAGGCATTTGCGTTGCAGACATAAATCTTGACGGCTATCCCGACGTCTACATCGGCAACGACTTTCACGAAAACGATTATCTCTACATCAATCAAAAGAACGGAACCTTTAAAGAAGAAGGCGAGAACTGCTTTATGCACACGAGTCAATATTCAATGGGCGTGGATGTAGCGGACATCAACAACGATGCGTATCCCGAAATCGTTTCGATGGATATGCTGCCATCTGATCCTTACATTTTAAAACGTTCGCTGGGCGAGGACAGCTACGATTTGTTTCACGAGAAAATCGGTATGGGTTATTCTTACCAGTTTACGCGAAACAACTTGCAGTACAATCGCCGCAACGGTTTGTTCAGTGAGATAGGCCTGTACAGCGGCATTGCAGCTACGGATTGGAGTTGGGCGCCGCTCTGGATGGATTTCGACAACGACGGTTACAAGGACTTATTTATCTCCAACGGCATTCCCAAACGCATGAACGACATTGATTACGTGAACTTCATTTCCAACGGCGAAGTGCAACAAAAGATTACCGACAACGATGTACAGGGAAAAGATTTGTCGCTCATCAATAAATTCCCGGAGATAAAAATTCCCAATAAATTTTACCGCAACAAGGGCAACCTTTCTTTTAGTGATGAAGAAGATTTAGTTGAAGGCAATGCGCCGACTTTTTCAAACGGGGCCGTGTACGCCGATTTGGACGGCGACGGCGACCTTGACATTGTGGTGAACAACATTGACAACCCGGTGCTGGTCTATGAAAACAAAGGTGCTGATTCGGCAAAGAATGCTTTCGTTGAATTGCATTTGCAAGGCCCCGTTGAAAACAAAAACGCCATTGGCGCTAAGGCCGTTTTGTTCAGTAGCAATGAAATCAGAACCTATGAAAATTATCCCGTGAAGGGATTCTTATCAAGCATGCAAATACCGCTGCACATTGGTTTGAAAAACACAAAAGTTGATTCGTTGTTGCTGATATGGCCTGACAGAACTTTTCAACGGGTATCACTTTCAAACAACACAACGCAAACGATAACGTATAAAAAAGGCTTGCCCGTTTTCGATTTTTCCATTCTTGCAAATCATCAAACCAATAAAACTTTTGCAGCCGAGGACATTACTGCGCAAACGGGTTTGAATTATTTGCACCAGGAAAACCATTTTGTGGAGTTCGATCGTGAGCCGCTCATTCCGCACGAAGTATCAACCGAAGGTCCGGCTCTTGCTGTTGCGGACATTAACAGAGATGGTTTGGATGATGTGTTTGTTGGTGCTGCAAGAGACCACAAAAGCGCCGTGTTTATTCAGCAAACAGGAGGGAAGTTTATAAAAACATCACAACCCGCTTTGGATGCCGACAGTATTTATGAAAGTACCGGTGCTTGTTGGGCCGACGTAAACAACGATGGTAACGTTGATTTGATTGTTGCCAGCGGCGGTAACGAATTTTATGGCCCCGATTACCACAATTCTCCGCGTGTTTATTTAAACGACGGCACAGGCACGCTTGCAAAAGTGCAGAACGCGTTCAACAATATTTTTCTTACGGCTTCTTGTGTGGTGCCCTACGATTTTAACGGCGACGGTTACGTGGATTTGTTTTTGGGTGGCCGTGCGGTGCCGTGGGCTTACGGACAAATACCGCAGTCTTATCTTTTGCTGAACAACAAAAACGGAACCTTCAGCGATGCAACAACTAAGTATGCAAAGGATTTGTCGCAAGCAGGCATGGTAACCAACGCTATTTGGTTTGACATTGATGGCGACGGCGACAAAGACTTGTTGCTTTCGTTGGAATGGGACGGCATTGTTGCCTTCATCAACACCGGCGGAAGCTTTACTAAAAAAGTATTGAGCGATAAAAAAGGCTGGTGGAATTTTCTCTTGCCCTGCGACGTGGACGGTGACGGCAAGATGGATTTAATTGCCGGCAACCTGGGATTGAACAGCCGTTTAAAAGCATCACCAAAAGAACCCGTGCGGCTTTATTACAATGACTTTGACGGCAACGGAAAGAAAGAACAAGTGTTGACGTATTACCTGAACGAAAAAGAAATTCCCTTCGCTACCAAGGCAGAATTAGAAAAGCAAATGCCCATCATTAAAAAGAAATTTTTATACGCCGATGACCTTGCCAAAGCCTCGCTGAACGATTTGTTTGGCAAAGACAAATTAGAGAGTGCTGATGTGCTCATTGCCGATTGTTTTGCCAGCGCCGTCTTGCTGAACAAGGGCAATCTTCAATTTGAAACGAAGGCATTGCCGGCTGAAGCGCAATTTACAACGTACAAGGATGCCGTTGCGGTGGACGCAAACGGTGACAACAAACCCGATATTTTATTGGCGGGGAATTATTACGATAGCAATATTGAAATGGGACGCTACGATGCCGATTTTGGAACCTTGCTCATAAACGACGGCGGCGGCAATTTTCATTGCAGCACGTTGAACGGTCTTGCTGTAAAAGGCCAGGTACGGCATGTGCAGCCAATCACTATCAATAAACAGAAAGCTTTCTTACTGGCAAGAAACAGCGACAGTTTAAAAGTGATAAAGCTTTACGGTACAAATGTCTCTCATTAAGAAAATTGTTTTCTGCAAAAACAGAATAAAAAAACCCGTTCAGCAATGAACGGGTCTTTTTATTCGGATGCAATCTTGTTTTCCAGATTGGAATTATCGCTTCATGCCGGGCATCATTCGTCCCATTGGCATTTTGTTCATCATTTTCATCATCTCCCGCATTTGCTCAAACTGTTTCATGAAGGCATTCACTTCGCTTATGTCTTTGCCACAGCCATTGGCAATGCGCTTGCGGCGGCCGCCGTCAATCTCGTCAGGGTTTGCCCGTTCAAAAGGCGTCATGGAATTGATGATGGCTTCCACGCCTTTAAACGCATCGTCGCTGATGTCAATGTCCTTCATGGCTTTGCCTACGCCGGGAATCATCGCCATCAGGTCTTTTAAATTACCCATGCGTTTAATTTGCTCAAGCTGTTGTTTAAAGTCGGCAAAGTCAAATTGGTTTTTGCGGATTTTCTTTTCCAGCTTTTTGGCCTGCTCTTCGTCAAATTGTGCTTGCGCTTTTTCCACCAGCGTGGTAATGTCGCCCATGCCAAGAATACGCTGTGCCATCCGTTCGGGATAGAACACATCCAGCGTATCCATTTTCTCGCCGCTGCTTATAAATTTGATGGGTTTGTCAACGGTATATTTAATGGAAAGCGCCGCGCCGCCGCGGGTGTCGCCGTCTAATTTGGTAAGAACAACACCGCTGAAATCCAGTCGATCATTAAAGGCTTTCGCTGTGTTCACTGCATCTTGCCCGGTCATGCTGTCAACTACAAACAGAATTTCCTGCGGATTTACCGCAGCTTTAATGTTCGCCACTTCGGTCATCATCGCTTCGTCAATGGCCAGGCGGCCGGCGGTATCAATGATGACAACGTTCTTGTTTTTTGAGCGGGCTTCGTTGATGGCGTTCTGCGCAATCTCCACCGGGTTTTTGTTTTCCAGTTCAAGGTGAACGTCCACGCCAATTTGTTCGCCTAAAACTCTTAACTGCTCCATTGCCGCAGGGCGGTAAACGTCAGCGGCTACAAGAATGGGAGAGAGGCGAAGTTGTTTCTTCAGATAATTCGCCAGTTTTCCGCTAAAGGTTGTTTTACCCGAACCTTGCAAACCGGCTATTAAAATCACCGCCGGCGCACCCTTCGCATTAAACGAAGCGGCTTCGTTGCCCATCAGTTCCACCAGTTCGTCCTTTACAATCTTCACCATCAACTGGCTTGGCGAAATGGCGTTGATAACTTTCTCACCGGTGGCTTTGTCTTTTACCTTGTCGGTAAATTCTTTGGCAATTTTATAGTTTACGTCGGCATCCACCAAGGCACGGCGGATCTCTTTCACTGTGGTGGCAATATTTAACTCGGTAATGCGGCCCTCGCCTTTGAGGCTTTTAAAGGCGCCTTCAAGTCTGTCACTTAAACTCTCAAACATAATATCGCTGATTTAAGGATTCGAAGGGATTTCACTGAGCCGTTTGGGTATTGACAAACCTCCTGAATTGCAGGCTTTCTGTTCCAAAATTCAGCAGTAATCCAACTTCTATTTTGAATACTTTTAGATAGTTAATGATTTGATTATGGCATGCTTTGTCAAGTTCAGAGACTGCTTTTAATTCGATCAAAATCTTGTCCTCCACAATTAAATCCAATCTGCGTTTTGAAATAAAATGATCCTCGTAATAAATATCTTTTTCAACTTGAGCACCACATTTTAAGCAAAGTTTTTCAAGTTCAATAATCAAGGCTCTTTGGTAAACCACTTCCGGAAAACCTAAACCAAAATACCGGTGCACTTTCATCGCACACCCGATAATTTTTTCCGTAACACCGGCGTATTTATAGTTTGTTGTTTCCATCTGTGAATTCAGATAAAAAATCCGCGCAATCTGTGATAAAAAAAGTGAACATCAAGGATGTTCACTTTAATAAGCTTGGCAAAGATAATGAGGACGGTGGTTGTGTAAAGTTTTATACGCCTAAATAACTCCTTAACACATCGTTTTTTTGGTGACTTCTCAATTTCAAAATGGCCTTGTCTTTAATCTGGCGCACTCTTTCTCTTGTTAAGCTAAAGCGTTCGCCAATGTCTTCAAGGCTCAAGGGATGATCCACACCGATGCCGAAGAAATAGCAAATCACTTCTTTTTGCCTTTCGGTCAGCGTTTGCAGGCTGCGGTCAATTTCGGTTTTGAGCGATTGGTTGTAGGCCAGTTCGCCGTCCGTTTTTTCCGCGTTGGGATTTTCAAGCACATCGTACAAGGTGCTTTCTTCTCCTTCTGACAGGGGATTGTCCATGCTTACGTGACGGGCATTGATGCTGAGCGAGGATTGCACTTCGTCCAGTTCCATGTTCAGCAATTCGGCCAGTTCTTCTGCCGAAGGCTCGCGTTCAAACTCCTGCTCCAATTGGCTGAAGGCTTTGTGAATGCGGTTGGTCAAACCAACTTTGTTCAACGGCAGGCGAACGATGCGGGCTTGTTCGGCAATGGCTTGTAAAATGGATTGGCGAATCCACCACACAGCGTAAGAAATGAACTTGAAACCCTTGGTTTCATCAAAGCGCTGGGCGGCTTTAATCAAACCCAGATTGCCCTCATTGATCAGATCGGGAAGAGAGAGGCCCTGATTTTGGTACTGTTTGGCTACCGAAACCACGAAACGCAGGTTGGCCTTCGTCAAACGGTCCAGCGCACGTTGGTCGCCTTGTTTGATGAGGCCTGCTAAACGAACTTCTTCTTCGGGGGTAATTAACTCGACCTTGCCAATTTCCTGGAGGTACTTTTCGAGGCTTTGAGATTCACGATTGGTAATACTCTTCGTGATCTTGAGTTGACGCATACTCATAGGATGGTTTTTTATTGGTTATTTAGAGATTTAGGTTTTTCGCGTTGTTTTGGTCAGCAATCCCAAAATATCCATCACAGATTCTCACACACAGCAGTAGTCAATTACTGAATTCGATAACCAAATTAGGGAATACACCAATATGAAAAACATTTTGTAAAAGTTTTTTCGTTCGGCGCGGTACTTCAAGGGTTAAACGAAAATGAAAAAAAGTTTTGGTGGTTCGGCCTTTTTACTATTATTGCACACCCTGACGGCGTTAAAATTTTCAGATGAGCAAAAAACAACAGTACACGTTAGAATACCCGGTTCGCTGCTCTCCGACCATCCTTTACGAATTTCTTGCAAACCCTTCGGGCCTGCAGGAGTGGTTTGCCGATAAAGTAGATGAGCGTGACGGTATTTATTATTTTTCCTGGAATGGATCGGAAGACGAAGCAGAAGTAATGGAGCAAGAAGAAGAAAAATTTATCCGCTTTCATTGGCTGCATGCGCCAAAAGATGAATTTTTCGAATTTGCCATTGAAAAGTCAGAAGTGACCAACCAAACTATTTTGGTGATTAAAGACTTTGCCGATAAAAGAGAAGTGAAAGACCAAAGCCGTCTTTGGGACCACCAGGTGAAAGATCTTTTTCACCGCTTAGGCAATTAAGCCGGTCAAAAATTTCCAGCTATCTTTTAAATTGTTTGCTGCCGAATCCCATGTTTGCAAGGGCCACCGCGCAGCAATTTTTGTGTGCGTGCTTTCCTCGAGTACGGCGGCAAAACTTCCTGCGGAAAGACCGTTGATTTTTTGAAAATTTGTTTCCTCAAAATGGTGTTCCCAGGGATATTGACTAACGCCAATAAAATAATCTTTTGCAGCAAGGTTTTGATGAGCCGCTTCTAACACAGAAAGGTGCCTTTCTTTAAACGAGCCGCCAAGTTGCAAAGTGCTGCTGTAAAAATTTCCCCACCAAAACATGCTGCGCACAAAAAATAAGTCTTCGCCTTTGGCAATGCGGGGATAATCGAGAACGACGTAAGGTAACCCTAAATAATTTTCTCCTTTTGATATTTTGGGCGAAGGTGATGCGTTGCGAATAAAGCCGGAGGCGGTTTCAAGCAATTGGTTTTGCACCTCGCTTAAAAGTTGAACCGTCTTTTGCAGAATGCTATTTTTTGTTAAGATGATTTGCGCATTGCAAAACAGTTCCATCTCCGGGGTCGAAAGCTGTATTTTTGAACCTTGCATTTGTAAAGATAACCGTGATAAAAAAATTAGACATACTCGTTATCAAAGCCTTCATCGGACCGTTTATCGCCACATTTTTTATTACGTTGTTGGTGCTGGTGATGCAGTTCTTCTGGCTTTACATTGACGATTTTGTGGGCAAGGGTTTAGGCGTTGGGTTGATCTTCGAATTCATCGGTTACCAAAGCACTTCGCTTGTGCCGCTGGCCTTGCCGTTGGCGGTTTTGCTTTCTTCGCTCATGACCTTTGGCAACCTTGGCGAGAGTTACGAACTGGTGGCGGTAAAATCGGCCGGCATTTCGCTTTTGCGTTTTATGCGGCCCTTATTTATTGTAAGCTTTTTAATTAGCTGCCTTGCTTTTTTATTCACCAATTACATCATGCCCATCGCGGCGCTCAAGAGCCGTACCATGCTCACCGACATCGTGTACGCCAAGCCTTCTTTCGATTTAAAGGAAGGCGTTTTTTACGACAAGATTCCCGGCTTCTCCATCAAAATTGGCAAAAAGGAAAAGAACGACAGCGTAATCAGAGACATTATTATTTACGAACAAAAGGACATGTTGCAGGACAACTTCATCGTTGCTTCCGACGGCATCATGCGCATCGCCGACAACAAAAAAGATTTGGAATTTAATTTAAAGAATGGCTGGCGCTACGAAGAAAGAGGCACTCCCAACGCTCCGACAGAGTTCATCCGGCTTGGCTTTAAAGAATACCGCAAACGTTTTGACCTGAGCACTTTTGGCCTGCAGCAGCGCACGGCAGACAGCGTGAATAAGAACAATGCCCGTATGCTGAGCATGCGCCAATTGAACGTTGCTATTGACTCCATCAAAAAAGTAAACGCAAGGATTGGTGACCGGGTGAAGAGCGAGGTATTTGTGCAAATGCCGTTTACCGCAAACCTTGACAGCAACTGGAAAGTTGGCAGCACGCCGCTGAAGAGAAAATCTTTCGACGCCATATTGCCCGACAGTACGAAACTGTCCGTTGAACAACGCGTAAACAATAAAATTGCTACGCTGCAAAATTCGAACGAGGCCAACCTGTCGGTATTTAAAGAGGAGTCCCGAACCTTGCGGCTTTACCAGATTGAGTGGCACAAAAAACTTACGCTTTCGCTTGCCTGCGTAGTGTTGTTTATGATTGGGGCGCCGCTGGGTTCCATCATTCGAAAAGGCGGTTTGGGTACGCCCATGGTCTTTGCCATTGCTTTTTTTATGTTGTTTTATTTCAGCAGTACATCGGGCGAAAAATTTGCAAAGGAAGGTTCGTGGGGCATGGTGCCGGGCATGTGGTTTTCGTTTATGATCCTTATTCCGATTGGTGTGTTTCTTACTTACAAAGCCATGCACGACTCACAGGTTTTCAACAAGGATTTTTACACGCGGTTCTTTAAGCGGCTGAATTTTCGGAAGCGATAAGCACCTGCCTTGCTTAAAATACCTCAATCACCTAATTGGCTAATCGCTACATCAGCTAATCATTCCTCTTTACCTTTGGCAAAACAACCTTCATGAAACCTTTAACCCCAAGACGCGACTTCATCATTGCATCGGCCAAAGCGGGTGTTGGCTTGTACCTCGGTTCGGGGCTTTTGTCTTCCTGTGCTCCCGCAAAAATGACTGCAGGCGCATCGAAAGCTTATGCAACGGGTTTTGCCCAAACGCCGCTGCCTTATGCTTACAACGCACTAACCGAAGCCGTTGATGCACAAACAATGGAAATCCATTACACCCGGCACGCTGCTTCGTATGCAACAAACCTGAACGATGCAGCAAAGGCGGAAGGCGTGGATACAACAAAACCATTGGAAGACGTGCTGCGGAAGGTTTCAAAATATTCAACCAAGATGCGCAACAACGGCGGCGGCCATTACAACCACGAAATGTTTTGGAAATGCATGACACCAAACAGTACAACCAAACCTTCGGCGGCTTTGGCTTCTGCCATCGACAGTTCCTTTGGCTCGTTTGATGCCTTTAAAACACAATTTACGGACGCTGGAAAAAATCGCTTTGGAAGCGGTTGGGCCTGGCTTTTCACTGACGGAGATAAACGCCTTCGCATTGGTTCTACACCCAACCAGGACAATCCGTTGATGGACGTTTCTGAAACAAAAGGCTTCCCGCTGCTTGGCCTTGACGTATGGGAACACGCTTATTACCTGCGCTATCAAAACAAACGTCCTGATTACATTGCCAATTGGTGGAAGGTTGTGAACTGGGATTACGTTGCAGGCCGTTATCAATCCATCCTTTAACTGCGGCTTTATTTTGACGACA
Source organism: Flavisolibacter ginsenosidimutans (assembly GCF_007970805.1). GTDB lineage: Bacteria > Bacteroidota > Bacteroidia > Chitinophagales > Chitinophagaceae > Flavisolibacter > Flavisolibacter ginsenosidimutans. The sequence goes on from NZ_CP042433.1 coordinate 554,495, forward strand.
ACTTCTCAGACTGGCACCGACAATTTGCGTATGCAACGCATCATTGCCGTGTCTTCCTCCTTACTGCTGGTTGCAAAGTTTTGGGCTTACTACCTTACCGGTTCGGTAGCCGTATTGACCGATGCGCTGGAAAGCATCGTAAACGTAGTGGCCGGCTTCATCGGTCTTTACAGTTTGTACGTAGCGGCCAAGCCCCGCGACATTGATCATCCTTACGGTCACGGCAAAGCCGAATTTTTATCGGCTGCGGTGGAAGGAACGCTGGTGCTTTCGGCGGGTGTGTTAATCATTTATACCGCCGTGCGAAATCTTCTTTCGCCTGTGCCCATTCACAAATTAGACGTGGGTATCTACCTCCTTGCGGGATCGGGTTTGGTGAACTGGATATTGGGCTCTTTCGCCGTTCACAAGGGGAAAAAAGCCGGTTCGCTGGCATTGGTAGCAAGCGGAAAGCATTTGCAAACCGACACCTATTCAACGATTGCCATTATTGCGGGTTTGGTGCTTATTTCCCTTACGCACCTGGTGTGGATTGACGGCGCTGTTGCCGTGGCAATGGGTTTGTTTATTATTTATACGGGATATAAAATTCTTCGTGAATCGTTGGCCGGCATCATGGACGAAGCCGACATGAAGCTGCTGGAAAAAATGATCGCTTTGCTCGAAGGTTCGCGACGTGAAAACTGGGTGGATTTGCACAATCTCCGTGTAATTAAATACGGCAATGTTTTGCATCTTGATTGTCACCTGACCGTGCCCTGGTATTTGAATGTACACCAGGCGCATGCCGAGATAGATGCGCTGGCCGGATTGATCCGCGCCGATTTTGGCGAGTCGCTCGAACTCTTTGTTCACAGCGACGGTTGTCTTTATTTTCAATGCCACATCTGCCAAAAATCTGATTGTCCGGTGCGGCAGCATCCGTTTAAAGAACGCGTTGAATGGACGATGGACAATGCCCTGCAAAACGAAAAGCATTCCTTGAAAGACGTAGAAGAAGAGAGCTAAGAAAAATCACCTTGAGGTGAAACGCGGACACTTAGTTTTGCACACGCAAAGAAGTGAGACGTGAAAAGTGAAACGTCAAACCGTAGAGTTATTAAAGTTTTCATTCACTACGGTCTCACGTCTGTCGTCTCACGGTTCACTTTTAAAACCTCGTTCATGAAAACAACCACTATCTGGAAGGGCGGCAAAGCCTTCGACTCGTTCAAAGAGAATTCAAAAATTGAAATTGACGCTGCAGGCGGCTTTAATCCAAAGGCTTTGCTGTTAAGCGGCCTGGCGGCTTGCAGCGGCATTGACGTGGTAGACATCCTGGAAAAAATGCGGGTGCCCTTTGCGAATTTGGAAGTAGATGCGGAGACCGAACAAACCGACGAGCATCCGCGGGTGTTTAAAACCATTCACGTCACTTATCGTTTGCAAACCGAAGAAGAGAACCGCGAGAAGGTGAAGAAGGCCGTAGATTTGTCACTCGAAAAATATTGCGGCGTGGCGGCCATGCTGAAAAAAAACTCAGCCATCCAATACGAAATCGTGATTACACAATAACTTTATTTCCTCACCACCAAAAACATTTAGTATGAGTTTACGTCTCGGCGACCCGGCGCCCAACTTTAAAGCACAAACAACAGAAGGCGAAATTGATTTTTACGAATTCCTCGGCAACGGCTGGGGCGTTTTGTTCTCGCACCCCGCGGATTACACACCCGTGTGTACTACCGAACTCGGACGCACAGCCTTGTTGAAAGAAGAATTTGCCAAGCGGAACGTAAAGGTGTTGGCGGTAAGCGTTGACCCGTTGGACAAACATTTTGGCTGGCGCAACGACATCAACGAAACACAAAACTGCACCGTTGAATTTCCCATCATTGCCGACGAGGGCCGCGAAGTGGCAACGCTTTACGACATGATTCATCCAAACGCTTCCGCAACAGCAACGGTGCGTTCGCTCTTCGTTATCGGGCCTGATAAAACCATTAAGTTGATGATTACTTACCCGGCTTCTACGGGCCGCAACTTTCACGAAGTGTTGCGTGTGATTGATTCCCTGCAACTGACCTCGAAACACAGTTTGGCAACTCCCGCCGACTGGCAACCGGGTGAAGACGCCATTGTTGTCCCGTCCATTTCTACCGAAGACGCGATGAAGAAATTTCCAAAAGGCGTGAAAGTGGTGAAGCCATATTTACGCTACACGCCAACGCCGGATGAGAACAATTAAAAATAAATTTCTTATAGTTAAAAGCCCTCGGTCAACGAGGGCTTTTTTATGTACTTGGCTTTTGTAATTCTCTTCGGCTTTCGTTGCAAGTTTTTCTTGAGCGAAGCCGAAAGTCACTCTTGTACGTCCGTTAAGTCTGCCCGGCACATCGCAATTATTCCTCAACGCTTTGCTTTCTGCAACTGATTAATTGTGGCCCGAAAATCCTTTGGCAACGGCGCCTGGAGAGAAAAGTGATCGTTGTTTATGCCGTGAAATGACAGTTGCGATGAATGCAAAGCAAGCCGATTCAATAATGGTCTTTCTTCTTCATCAGCCTGCGAGAGTTTGAATTTTGTTTTCAACTGCGAAAGCAAGATCGGTTTGCCGTCTCCATACGAGGCATCGCAGGCAATTGGGTGGCCGATGTGTTTCATGTGCACCCGAATCTGGTGCGTCCGGCCGGTCAGAATTTTAAACTGCACCAACGAGTACAGCCGAAAGCTTTCTAAAACCTTGTATTCCGTTACCGATTCTTTGCCTTTTCGCCACACCGTCATCAATCCTCTTTTCGTGGGATGTTCTGCAATTGGTTCGTTAATGACGCCTTCTTCGCTTATTAATTTCCCCAACACAAGACCGTTGTAAATTTTATCGGTTTCTCTTGCTTCAAACTGCTGTGACAGATGCTTGTGCGCCGCCTCGTTCAAGGCAAAAACAACAAGCCCGCTTGTATCTCTGTCCAGGCGGTGAACGGTAAAAATTTCTCCAAACCTTTCTTTCAAAATACTCTTCAACGAAAGTTCTTTTCCTTCGCGGTCGGGTATCGTTAGCAAACCCGAAGGTTTGTTGATGGCAACGAAATCTTCGTTCTGAAAAACAATATGGTCGGCAATCATGAATGACATCTTTTCTAATTTGATGAAACGTCAAACGCCACACGTGAAACCGTAAAGACTTTCAATTTATAGTTTACTACTGTCTCACGTCTCACCTTTCACGTCTCACGTATTCATCCTCTTCCTTTCTTAAAAAACTTTAAATCCCGTACTTCTTTTTCGGTAAGAAAACGCCACTTGCCGCGGTTTACGTTCTTTTTTGTAAGTCCGGCAAACACCACGCGGTCAAGCGCTTTTACGTCGTAGCCAAAATGTTCGAAGATGCGGCGTACAATGCGGTTTCTCCCGCTGTGCAATTCAACCCCAAGTTGCGTGTGGTCTTGGGCATCAGTGTAGGCGAGAACGTCAACCCCGGCGGGACCGTCTTCCAACTGCACGCCTTTGAGTATTGCTTCAAAATGGGCTCTCGTCAGCGGTTTGTCCAGCGTAACGGCATAGACTTTTTTTATTTCATTGCTCGGATGCGTTAGCTTTTGCGAAAGATCGCCGTCGTTGGTTAAAAGCAATACGCCAGACGTATTTCTGTCCAACCGGCCAACCGGGTAAATGCGTGCCGGCGGCGCAGTTTTTAAAAGATCCAGAACGGTCTTGCGCTCTTGCGGATCGTCGGTAGTGGTGATGTAATCTTTTGGTTTGTTCAGCAGGATGTAAATAAAATCCTTCACAGGATTCAATCGTTTGCCGGCCACTTTTACTTCGTCGGAAAGCGCAACCTTATGACCCGGCTCCAGAATCAGTTCGCCGTTCACTTTCACTTTACCGCCTTTGATTAAATCCACCGCATCCCTGCGCGAACAAACGCCGCTGTGCGCAATGTACTTGTTCAACGGCATGGCTTCGGTTAAAGGCTTTGTATTTTGCGTTTCCGGTTTCGCGTTCGACCTGTCGTATTTACCGTTCGGTATTGGACGTTTGTTATTTTGACCTTGCGGTTTAGCTAAATGTACTCGGTGAGGCCTTTGTTCACTGCTGTTTCTTTCAAAACTTTTTTGTCCTCTTTCCGGTGAACGATTTTCATTTCGGCTAAACGAAGCCTTGTTGTTTTGTTGGTTGCGAACGGGTTTGAAATCCGGTCTTTTTTTATCGCTTTGAAACGGCCTTTCTCTTTTTTCAAAAGGTCTGTCGCCTTGTTTTTTAAAATCCCTTGGTTTATCAAATCGTTTGTTTCGCGGCTCCTGGTTATTGGTCTTTTTTTCCACTTTAAAGGAAGGCTTCGGTCGTTGGTCGCAGGCTTTCTTTTGAAATCGCGAAGTTGGCGGTTCCAGGTTGTATTTCGGTGGCTGGCCGTTATTGGCCTCCCTGAACTGTGCTCGTTTCTGCCGCTTGTGGGCTGCTATTTCTTCTTCGCGTTCTTTTCTAACATCACGTTTTTCTTTGCGAATTTGTTCCTTCTTTGCCCCGCCGGATTTTTCTTTTCCTTTAAAAAATTTTTCGAAGCCCGAAGCTTTTTTCATGTGCTGGAGTTTAGCTGTTTTGCAACAGGATGAACGGCAAAAATAGCAAACCCCGCCTTACCGACGGGGCGCAACTTACTGTATGGGCAAGGATTAACTGTTTCTGTCCGTTTTGTCTTTGCGGCCTTTGCGCATCTCGTCCATCTTTTTTTGCTGCTCGGCGTTCAATACGGTTTTGCTTTGTTCACGAAACTGTTTGGCCAAATCACGCATTTGTTCTTTTTTCTGGTCATCATTTAAGGCTGTGTTGCTGCGAATGTCTTTTGCCTTCGTCCTGAACTCATCGGCCATGCCTTTCAGCTTTGTTTGCTGATCGGCGGAAAGGTTGAGGTCTTTATTCATGAACGGCATGTGGTTCATGCGGGCGCCGTCTTTCTTGCCGAAGTCACGATCATCTTTATTGCCCTTGTCTTTCCATTCTGCCTTCTTTTTGTTGAGCTGATCTTTCTGCGCTGGCGTCAGCACGGCGTCAAACTGCGAACGGTATTTTTCGTGCAGCGACTTGCGTTGTTCCGGTGTAACGTTGCCGCTTGTCTTTAGCGCATCCATTTCTTTCTTTTCTGCCTGGTGAAGGCTTTTCAGTTGCGCCTTTTGCGCATCGGTTAAATTCAAGTCTTTCATCATGCCCATTCCGGGGCCGCGGTGGTGGCCTTTTTCGGGACTTGTTGTTTGCGCTTGCGATGCGCCCACAAACAGAACGATGGCCAGTGCGCTTGTTAAGATTTTTTTCATAACGGTATTGTGTTTTTTGTTTTTTAAAAGGAACGAATTAAAGACGGACGCAGAAAGATGAAGTTTAAAAGGAGAGAGGTTAAATAAGGTTAATCGGCTTTAATGCGGCCACGGCTTGTTTGCAAGGCGGCAAATGATGAGCGGTGAAACCGAACCGCCGGTATAAATTATCTTCAACGCATGAAAAAGACTGCACTTTCTCTTCTGCTTTTTTTCTGCGTTCAATTGCTCCGGGCACAAACCCCCGAAGACTCGGTAAAAGCCGTTGTCAACAAACTGTTTGCCGCCATGAAGGCCAGCGATGCCGCAGCTTTGGATGCCTGTTTTACCAATGCCGCTCTTTTGCAATCGGTAACGGCGAACGGTGAAGTGAGGAATGAAGAGGTGAAAGAATTTGCAAAACAAATTGCGTCCTTGCCAAAAGATTCGGCTGATGAACGCATTGTTTTTGAAACGGTGAAAGTGGATGCCAACCTTGCCGTTGTTTGGGCGCCGTATCAGTTTTATTACGCCGGAAAATTCAGCCACTGCGGCGTAGATTCTTTTCAATTGATACGTGAAGGCGGCCAGTGGAAAATTCATTACCTCATTGACACAAGACGCAAAAAAGGTTGTCAATAATCGGGATGAACGCCGGTGTAATTATGCGGCGTTACGGCTTTTAATTCTTTTTTTACCGCCGCAGAAACGTCCAGCGAATCCACAAAGCTGTGAATGGCTTTCTTGTCAATTTTCTGCTTGCCCCGGGTTAAGCCTTTCAAGGCTTCGTAAGGTGCGGGATATGCTTCGCGCCGTAAAATAGTTTGAATGGCTTCGGCTACCACGGCCCAATTCTCTTCCAGGTCCGCTTCCAACTTCTCGTTGTTCAAAACCAACTTGTCCAGTCCTTTTTCAATGGAACGAAACGCAATGACGATGTGCGCAAACGGAACTCCGACGTTACGCAAAACCGTTGAATCGGTCAGGTCGCGTTGCAGACGAGACACCGGAAGCTTTGCCGAAAGATGTTCGAGCAAGGCATTGGCAAGCCCCAGGTTGCCTTCGGCGTTTTCAAAATCAATCGGATTTACTTTGTGCGGCATCGCCGACGAACCCACTTCACCTTCTTTTGTTTTTTGCTTGAAGTAATCCATCGAAATGTAGGTCCACACGTCACGGCAAAAATCAACCAGAATATTATTGATGCGCTTGAGGCTGTCGAAGCTGGCGGCAAGGTTGTCGTAATGTTCAATCTGCGTAGTGAATTGCAAACGCTGCAAGCCCAGAATGTCTTCCACAAATTCGCCGGCAAAGCCAATCCAGTCTTTCTTTGGGAAGGCTACGTGATGCGCATTAAAATTGCCCGTAGCGCCGCCAAACTTGGCACTCACCGGAATGTACAATGCTTGCTCCACGGCGTTTTCGATGCGTTCCACAAAGACCATGATTTCTTTGCCAAGCCTTGTAGGACTGGCCGGTTGTCCGTGTGTGCGGGCCAGCATCGGAACGTCTTTCCATTCGCCGGCCAGCAAGCGCAACTCGCTGTTTAAATTCAGCAAGGCTGGAAAGTATTCAAACTCCAGCGCATGTTTCCACGAAAGAGGAATTGCGGTATTGTTAATGTCTTGGGATGTTAAACCAAAATGCACCCATTCCAAAACGTCTGCTTCACCAATGGTCCGCAGTTTCTCTTTGATAAAATATTCCACGGCTTTTACGTCGTGGTTCGTGGTGTGTTCAATACTTTTTATTTCCAGTGCATCTTCCATGCTGAATTCTTCCTTGATGCGGAAAAGTTCTTTTGCGGTTTTATCCGACAGGTCTACCATCTTTTTTTGCGAGAGGAAAAGAAGGTATTCGACTTCCACCAACACGCGGTATTTAATCAAGGCATATTCCGAAAAATATTCGTCAAGGTGTTGCACTTGTTTGCGGTAACGTCCGTCAATCGGCGAAATAGCGGTAAGAGATGATAAATCCATAATGAGTAATGAATGATGAGCGAAGACTCCACGAAAATTCATCGCGACAATCCTTCCAATAATCCCGGCCATCCGCGGTTATCTTAGCGCCCAAAATTAGACGATTTGAAGAAGATACGTGTAGCGGCGGTCAGCTATTTAAACACCAAGCCCTTGTTGTACGGCATTCGTCGCAGTGCCGTAATGAACGAAATTGAATTGATCGAAGACTATCCCGCAAAAATTGCCCAATTGCTTATTGATGATAAAGTGGATGTAGGGCTGATACCCGTTGCGGCCACAACACGGTTGGAGCAATGGCACATTGTGGGAGATTACGGCATTGCCGCCGACGGAGCCGTGGCATCGGTTTGTTTGTTCAGCGAAGTGCCGGTTGAAAACGTTCAAAAAGTTTTGCTCGATTACCAGTCGCGTACCTCGGTGAACCTGGCCAAAATTCTCTTGCGGGAATATTGGAAGAAAGATGTTGAACTGGTTGACGCTACGGGCGAAGATTACCGGTCGCAAATCAGCGGAACGACCGCCGGCGTTGTCATTGGCGACCGGGCTTTGGAACAACGAAGCCGCTCAAAATACATTTATGATTTGGGCGAGGCATGGAAGGCGCATACCGGTTTGCCTTTTGTGTTTGCTGCATGGATCAGCAAGCATCCGTTACCCAAAGAGTTTGAAGAACGTTTTAACGAGGCTAACCGTTTGGGATTGCAGCACATTGATGAAGTGGCGAAAGAAAACCCTTCGCCATTTTTTGACTTGAAAACTTATTTCACCCGCTGCATTCATTATAACCTGACGCCTGAAAAAAGAGAGGGCTTGAAGTTGTTCTTGGAAAAGCTGAAACATTATTCGTTACAGCCGAATCCAGGTGTCGGGCAATAAATCTTGCGTGTCTTTCGGGCCTTCGTTGAACCATCTTTTCGGCGCAACGACAAGCTTGTCAGCGTGGTTATTCAACCAGGCGGCCCACCAGCTAAAACTGCTGTTGGCAATGATGTTGTGCCGGCATTGCGACATCAGGTAAAAATCTTCGTAATGGTTTTTGGCAACGCGGCCAGAAACAATTTCCGAACCCTCAACGGTCAGTTCTTTTGCGGCCGAGGGATCGTCTGAAAAAAAATAAAATTGCGGTTCTTCTCTCAAATGTTTCTTCACATAGGCGATTGCTTGCTGGTAATACTGTTGTGGTAAGACGCCGTGTACACGAAGGCTCTCGGCATTTTTATAATCACCCCGGCGAACGTGAACAGCAACAGAATTTTCTTGCGAAATTTTTTGAGCGAAGGCTTTTATTTCTGCTGAAAACGAGTCTTTGAAAACGAATTCCTGCCGGATGATTTCTTTTACCGCGGCAAAATATTTTTCACTTTGAAAATAGCCTTGCACGTAAACCGGCGAACGCAAGGAAAAAAAAGCCGGGTCGAAATGAAAGAAAGGTTCTTTGTAAAAACGCTTATGCGAAGCGGGAGAGAGGCGAGCCTTCATCCGTTGAAAAGAAGTACTGGCTTTGTAATCTTTTATTTCTTCACCGGTGGCAATGTTGTACACAACATTGAAATGATTTAATTCAAAGTCGCGAAGCTGGTAATCTTTAAATCCGGTGAGGTCTAATTTAAGTTCAGCGTTGTTTTGTACCGCAAGTGCTTTGCCTGCCGCGTATTGGAAGAGTTGATTGCCTAAGCCGCCGAGGATTTTGGTGACGATCATTTGGTGCGACAAAAAGTTTACAATCTTCAAATTATTTCTTCTCACTAAAAGGATAGCAAAATATGTTTAGTTGAACATCAAAGCTTGCGCCTGTTGTTTTTTCAACGAAGGGATGGTCCAAATTATCGGCTGCCATTTTTATATAAACTTGAAAATTCTGTTTCAGTACCGCAAATAAAGCCGCTAATTTTTCACTTTCCGCTGCTTTGCCGTGGTATTCTACAAACAGGTTTTGGACGTTATGCAGGAAAGGCGCACAATCTTTTACAACCTCTAGTTCGGCACCTTCAATGTCAATTTTTAAAAAATCAACTTTTGTGTTTTGCAATACATCGGCCAATCGTTCGGCTTGCATCTTTACAACGTTTGTTGATGTTTGCTGGTTAGCAATGCCGCTTCCCTGTGTTCCATCGGATGCGAACAACAATTCTTCGTTATTGATCCATACCGCCTTTTGGCGGCACTCAACATTGGTTAATTTGTTGCGTTCAACGTTCTGCTTTAGAAGAGTAAGATTATCCGCATCGGGCTCGTATGCAATCAGCTTTGCTTTCGGATAAAGGCTTTTGAAATAAAGTACGCTTAGTCCAATGTTTGCACCGCAGTCAATGATCAACGGCGCATCGGTGTTGGCCTTGAAAAAATAAATCTCGTCTTCAAACAATTCTTTGTACGTGTGCAGCAATTCGTACGGTCGTTTGTAAGCGACGTGAAGATGTCCAAATTGAATTTGCTTAATTGCTTTGTCATCCTGGTGCTTCAAAATTTTTTCTTTCGTCCAGCTCAACGACGGAAAGCGTGAAGACTTCTTTTTTTTGCTCAAGCGATGAACGAGGCCTTTCAAAATTGTAGAAACGGAAACAGCCATAAAACTCTGCAAGCTTTTATTCTTTCGTAAACCAAAAACAGCCGCAGCCGTATTGTTGTTGCGCCACCATGTTCGGGTCTGCGTTTTCAATCAATCCGCCAGTATCGGGAACCAGCGAAAATTCTTTCAGCACAAGCGGATGAAAATATTCGGCAATCTGCTCAAAGCTATAAACGCGGTGTGCGTTGAATTGAATTACTGGTTTGCCCACGGGTGTTACAAACAACAAATTTCCGCCGGGTTTTAGTACACGTTTTAATTCGGCAATGGCCTTTAAATCGCCGGTTGCGTCCAGCGGATCACCGTAGCGGCCAAGGCCAATGTGCTCGATCGTATGCATGCAGGAAAGGCTTTCGATTGCATCATTGTCAAAAGGCAGTCGAAGCAAATCGGCGAAGGCTGAAGAAAAATTATTCAGGTTTAATTGCGCGGGACGGTAATCGTAAAACTTTACGGGCACAAAGGCCGACACGATGGAGCTAAACGAAAGAATGGAAGAAATGTCAACGTGTTCATGCGGCTTTATTTGCGCCAGCTTTCTTGCAGCCCAAGCGGGATGATAAGTGTAATGCTGGTCAAAAGGCGTAAACTTTAATGCATCGCTCAGGCAAGGATAAGCGTCTTTCCATTGAACGGGAAAACGATTGCCGGTTGCCTTTTTCACCTGGCGAAATTGCCCGAGGTATTGAAAAAAACGAACGGCGGTTTTGGGATAGCGAATCAGGACTTTCTTGGCCGTTTGTACCGCATAATCTTTAACGAACATAGCGCCAAAGGTAAAGGCTGCCCGCTGCATCCGCTTCAGACTTTCCGTAGTTGGTATTGCCGCTTATCTTTGCGCCTCTTTAAACACACATGAATCCGCTGGTCAGCATTTGCATTCCCACGTACAAGCAAACGTTTTTGTTGAAAGAAAACCTGGATTCTGTTTGCGCACAATTGTACCAAAATATTGAAGTGCTCGTGTCGGACGACACGCCGGACGATGCCGTAAAAAGCCTGGTGGAAACTTACGCTGACCGCTTGCCGTTAAGCTACTTTAAAAACAGTCCTTCTTTGGGTTCGCCGGCTAATTGGAATGCGGTTCTTCAAAAAGCCAAAGGCGAATTTGTTTTGCTTTTGCATCACGATGATCAGTTTGCACGACCCGATTCGCTTGCGCTTTTGTTAAAGCCTTTCCGGATTAATCCTGCGGTTGATTTCTCTTTTGGCAGAAACGAAAGCATTGAAAATTTGGCGAAAGGCAAGGCTTTTCCTTGGAGTTATTTCAATCGTTATTACCGCGATCCTTCTTTGCTGATTGCACGAAACACGCTTGGCGCGCCAAGCAATGTTTTACTGCGGCGCCAAGTGGTGCAGCTTTACGACGAACGCTTCAAGTGGATTGTTGACGTAGAATGTTACTATCGTCTTTTCAAGGGCGGCAAAAAGTTTGCGTACACCGATCAAGACCTGATTAAAACCGGCCGGCACGAGGGACAAATAACGAACGAGTGCCTTAACGACAGCAGCATTGTACTTTACGAAAATCTCACGTTCGCGATTGAAAAAATCAGGAAACCGAAAAGCATTGTCGTCTTTGATTTTTACTGGCGGCTGCTGCGGAACAATAACGTGCGGTCGGTGGATGACATAACCGTTATCGGCATTGAGGAAGCACGGTTGCCGCGCTTTATTCGCACCATTATAAAGGCGCAAAGCAAGGTGCCGGTAACGTTGTTGCGGAAGGGTTTTGTTTCCAAAATGCTGATGGCTGCAACCTACGCTTTCCTGTAGGCCGTGTACTTGCACAACGGCCTTTATTCCGCTACATTTGCCCGAATTTTACTGCAGCACCAATGAAAAATGCAATGAAGCAAAACAGCAAAATATACGTTGCCGGGCATCGAGGCATGGTGGGTTCGGCCCTTGTGCGAAAATTAAAAGCAGAAGGTTATCAAAACATCATTACCAAAACGTCTTCGCAACTTGATCTGCGCAACCAGCAAGCCGTGAACGATTTTTTTGAAACGGAAGCCCCGGAATACGTTTTTCTTGCCGCTGCAAAAGTGGGCGGCATCGTGGCTAACAATACTTACCGCGCCGATTTTTTGTACGAGAACCTGATGATTGAAGCAAACATCATTCACGCGGCTTATCGCAACAAGGTGACAAAGCTTTTGTTTCTGGGCAGTTCGTGCATTTATCCAAAGATGGCACCGCAGCCCATCAAAGAAGGATATCTCCTGACCGGTCTTCTCGAACAAACCAACGAACCTTACGCCATTGCTAAAATTGCGGGCATCAAATTGTGCGAAGCCTATCGTGACCAATACGGCTGCAATTTTATTTCGGCCATGCCCACCAATTTATACGGACAAGGCGACAATTATCACCTGCAAAACTCACACGTTCTTCCGGCGCTCATTCGCAAGTTTGATACGGCTGTAAAAGAAAATTTGCCTGAAGTAGAAATCTGGGGAACAGGCAAGCCATTGCGGGAGTTTATGTACGTTGATGATTTGGCCGACGCCTCTTTTTTCCTGATGAACAACTACGACGAAAAAGAGTTTGTAAACGTGGGCACCGGCGAAGAAGTGACCATTAAAGAATTGGCCGAGACAGTAGCGAAAGTAACCGGCTATAAGGACGCAATTGTTTTTAATACCGAAAAGCCCGACGGCACGCCGCGAAAATTAATGGACAGCTCCAAACTGCATGCCCTTGGCTGGAAGCATCAGGTATCGTTAGAAGAAGGTTTGAAAAAAGCGTATGGACATTACCTGAAAGAAAAAGAGGGCGCCTTGAAAGAAGCCTAATGTGAGCGGAATAATTTTTAATGCTGTTGTTGAAGGAATCTTTCAACGGAAGATGCGCCGCATCCTGCTAATCGTTCAAATGAATAATTGCAGGAACGCTTTACTTCAACAGGTCTTCGTCCAACGAAATCATCTTCTCAAAAACAATTTCGTATTCTTTGTTTGCGGCTTCGAGTTTTGTTGTAACATCCTTGTAAGCGGCTTCGGTTTTTTTAAACTCTTCTCCGTTTGAATAGGTATCGGGATGCGCAAGCTTCGCTTCCAGCTTGTCTTTTTTTGCCGTCAGCTCCGCCACGTCTTTTTCCAGCTTTTGAAAAAGCTTTTGCTGCTTTTTTAATTCGGCTTGAACCGTGGATTGATTGACCGCGGATTGCCGGGGTTCTTTGGGTTCAATCGTCTCTTGCTTTTTTGAACTTTCTTTCTTTCTATCTTCTTGCTTCTGATTGCCGATTGCCGATTGCCGGTTGCTGATTTCTCTAGCTGCCATGCGTTCATTCCATTCCACCCATTCCTCGTAACCGCCTTTAAATTCTTTTATTTCTTTGTCTTTGATCTCCCAAATCTTGTTGGCGATTTTTGAAATGAAATAACGGTCGTGGCTTACGAGAATAATGCTTCCTTCGTAACGGTTGAGTGCTTCAATCAACAATTCGGTGGAGTGGATATCGAGGTGGTTTGTCGGTTCGTCAAGCAAAAGAAAATTGGCTTTGCTGATGATGGTTTTTGCCAGCGCAACCCTTGCTTTCTCGCCGCCGCTCAACACTTTTATCTTTTTGTCCACGTCATCGCCGCCAAACAAAAAGCCGCCGAGTAAAGCCCTTAATTCAAGGTCTGTTTTTTTTGCGCCGGCTTCGCGCATTTCATCCAAAAGGGTATTGTCCATGTGCAGCGATTCCAATTGGTGCTGCGCATAAAAAGCCGGGTCAATGTTGTGGCCCCACTTGCGTTCGCCTTCAAACGGTTCCGTGCCGGCAATGATGCGCAAGAGCGTTGACTTGCCCTTGCCGTTCGCGCCAATCAAGGCAATCTTGTCGCCGCGTTCTATTTCTGCGGAAGCATTTTCTAAAATGTCGATGTTTTTAAAATGCTTTGAGACGTGCTTTAGCTCTACCAACACTTTGCCCGGCGTTTTGTCCACGTTAAAATTGATGCGGATGTCGGGGCGTTCCAACGCCGCGTCCTCAATGCGGTCAAGCTTGTCCAATTTTTTTATGACGCTTTGTGCCATCGCAGCTTTGCTGGCTTTGGCGCGGAAGCGCTCAATCAGGCGTTCGTTCTGGCGGATATAATCCTGTTGATTTTCGTAAGCCTTTTGTTGCATTTCAATGCGAACGGCTTTTTCTTTTTCGTAGTAATCATAATTGCCGTTGTAGATGTGCAGTTCGCGTTGATAGAGTTCAACAATTTTTTTCACCATGCGGTTCAAAAAATATTTGTCGTGGCTTACAATGACAACCGCGCCTTTGTAGTGCTGCAAATATTTTTCGAGCCATTCAATTGAAGGAAGGTCCAAGTGGTTTGTCGGTTCGTCAAGCAGCAGTAAATCCGGCGCTTGTAAAATCATCTTGGCCAGCAGAACCCTCATGCGCCAGCCGCCGCTGAACTCGCGGTAAGGCCTTTGCAAATCGGCATTGGCAAAGCCCAGGCCTTGCAAAACTTCTTCTGTTTTGTGTTCAATCTCGTAGCCGCCGGCTTCTTCAAATTCGTGCAGCTTGTGGCTGTATTCCAACAGCAGTTCTTCGGATGAATCGGTTTCCAGTTTTACGGTGATCTCGTCCAGTTCTTTCTGCACTTTTTTAGCCCGGTCAAAAGCATGGAGCGCCACTTCCAAAATGGATTCATTCGTGTCAAAGCTCAGAAGATCCTGGTGCAGGTAACCGATGCTGGTGCCGCGGCTTCTTTCCACGGTGCCTTTGCTGGGCAGGTATTCGCCTACGATCACCTTCAGCAGAGTTGATTTTCCCGTTCCGTTATAGCCAATCAGGCCAATGCGTTCGGAAGGATGAATGTGCCAGGTGGCATCTTCCACAATGGTTCGCGCACCAAATTCAAACGTCACATTTTGTAAACCAGCGAGCATAGGTCAATTTGAGATTTAAGATTTCTGATTTCGGATTTTTCTGAACCCGCAAATTTGCGCAACAAAATCTGAATGCCTTGCAAAAGCTTTTCCGACCGGGGCAATCCGTTTAAAATCCTCTAATCTGCGGTTAGTTTTGTACAAATTTTTTTCATGCGACCCGTTATTATCTTTCTCGTGCTTGCCGGTGCTGGCATCATTGCCTGGCTGCTCGTTGTCCGGCCCAAAAATACCCGTCACGACGCACCCTCACAAGAGGCCCTCACCGTTAGCAAACACACCGACAGCTTCAACAACGCTGTTGCCACAACCCTTAACGATTACGGCAAACTCACCGAACAATTTGTGAACTGGGATTCGGCAGGCGTGGCCGCAACAGCGCAGACACTTACGAAAGATTTGGATAACGTAAAGCTGGACGAATTAAAAAAAGACACCTCGGGCATTTACGAAACGGCGCAAGCCTTTGTTGACAATGCGAAGGGCGAACTGCAAACCATTGCTTCTGAAAAGGCCATTCGTCCGCAACGCGAGGCTTTTAATAATTTAACAGACAACCTTCACCAACTTTTAAACACCGTTCGGTACGACCGCGAAAAGCTTTACCTGCAGGAATGCCCGATGGCCTTTGACGACACAAAGCCGGGGCAATGGATCAGCAAGAAAGAAGAAATCCGCAACCCGTACATGGGCTTGCATCATCCAACGTATGGAAAGGGCATGATCACCTGCGGTGAAACGAAGCAAACGATTGACCACACCGGAAAGGAATAGGGGATTGTGAGATCGGTGATTAGGGGTCGGGAATTGGTTTTATTCGATATAATTAATTTTATCCTTGTAATGAAGCAGTTTGGAAAAGCGGGTCTTGGTTTTCTTTTGCTCCTTGCAAGTTTCTTCGTTTCTGCACAAACAAAGTTTACCGTTAACGGTTACGTGAAAGACAGCGCCAGCGGCGAAAGCATTGTTGGCGCAACTGTTGTGATTGACGGTAAATCCGTCGGCAGCAACCAGTACGGATTCTATTCCATCACGCTTGATTCAGGTGAGTACGATTTAACCGTTTCGCACGTTTCTTATCTTTCGCAATCGCAGCGCATTTCGCTTTCGCAAAACCTTCAACAAAATATCTTTCTCCTTCCCAAAGCCGCAGCCTTAAGCGAAGTAATTGTGTATAACCGCCGCCGCGACGTGAATGTGCGGGCCGCACAAATGGGACAGATTGATTTGTCGGTAAATCAAATCAAAAACATTCCGGCTTTTTTGGGCGAGGTGGACATTTTAAAAGCCATCCAACTTTTGCCCGGCGTTCGCAATGCGGGTGAAGGCAACGCAGGTTTTTACGTGAGGGGCGGAGGGCCTGATCAGAACCTCATCATGCTTGACGAAGCAGTAGTGTACAACACCGGTCACTTGTTTGGTTTCTTTTCCATTTTTAATTCCGACGCCATTAAAAATACCTCGCTCATCAAAGGCGGAATGCCCGCACAATACGGCGGCCGCCTTTCTTCTGTACTTGACGTGCAAATGAAAGACGGCAACAGCAACAGGTTTGTCACAGAAGGCGGCATTGGCTTGATTGCTTCGCGATTTTCGGTGCAAGGCCCCATCAAAAAAGACAAGGCTTCGTTTATTGTTTCCGGACGAAGAACCTACGTGGATGCATTGGTAAAACCCTTCATTAAAAAGACGAGCAACTTCTACGGCTCGGGCTATTATTTCTATGATTTGAACGCAAAAATCAATTACCGTTTTTCGGATAAAGACCGTTTGTTTTTGAGCGGCTATTTTGGCCGTGACGTTTTTGCTTTTCACAACGCCAAACTTGAATTTAAAGCCGATATTCCCTGGGGCAATTCAACCGCCACGCTGCGCTGGAATCATGTGTTCAACCGGAAACTGTTTGCCAACACAACTCTCGTTTACAACGATTACAATTTTTCGTTTGGCGCGGCGCAAAACAATTTTCAAATCAAGCTGGCATCGGGTATCCGCGACGGCTCGGGCAAGATAGATTTTGATTATTATCCTTCGGGTGCGCACAAGATCAAATTCGGCGGCCTAGCAACCTATCACAAGTTCACGCCAAACGTAACATCAGGACGGCAGGACAGCATCATTTTCAAGCCAAGCAACGCGGCGGTAAAACACGCTATTGAAAATGCTTTGTATGTGCAGGACGATTGGGATTTGAGCGAGAAACTCAAACTGAATTACGGCTTGCGCTGGAGCTCTTTCACGCAGGTTGGGCCTTACACGAAATACGTGACCGATGCCAATCAGAATAAACTTGACAGTACAGTGTACAGAGACTTTCAACCCGTGAAAACCTACAACGGGTTTGAACCGAGAGCAACGGCACGGTATGCGGTTAATTCAACAACCTCCATCAAAGCATCCGTCACCCGCAACCTGCAATACATTCATTTGGTGAGCAATGCCGGCACGACGCTGCCAACGGATTTGTGGGTACCGAGCACCTTTCGCGTAGCGCCGCAAAAAAGCTGGCAATACGCCGCGGGCTTGTTCAAAAACTTCCGGAACAACGAATACGAAACCTCCGTTGAAGCCTATTACAAAACGATGCAAAACCAAATTGAGTACCGCGAAGGTTACACGCCATCGTTGATTGATCCCGAAGAGGAATTTGTGTTTGGCAAAGGCTGGAGTTATGGCACCGAGTGGTTTGTAAACAAAGTACGCGGACGGTTAACGGGCTGGATTGGTTACACGCTTTCGTGGACCTGGCGCAAGTTTCCGCAATTAAATAACGGCGAAACCTACCCGGCGAAATACGACCGCCGCCACGATCTTTCGGTTGTTGCCACGTACGAGCATAGCAAGAAGTGGAAATTCGGGGCTGTGTTTGTTTTTGCTACCGGCAACGCTACCTCGCTGCCGCAACGTTTTTACATCATCAACGGCGTGCTGACGCAGGAGTACAGCCAAATCAACGCTTATCGTTTGCCTTCTTATCATCGTCTGGATTTGTCGGCTACTTACACGCCGCAACCGAAAAAGCAAAAGCGACTGCAAAGTTTTTGGGTGTTCAGTGTTTACAATGCCTACAGCCGCGCCAATCCATATTTTATTTATTTCAGCCAGGAGGGAAGTGCGTTCAACGGCACACTGAAAGTGCAGGCAAAGCAGGTTTCGCTGTTTCCGGTTTTGCCGAGTGTAACGTGGAATTTCCGGTTTTGATTTTTTATGAACCAAACTTCAGTGCTGCTATTAAGCATTCGTTGCGTCGCACTCTTGTGCTTTAAGTGAGACTATTCAGCAAGTATTGCGGATACAAGTTTAGTTTGATAATCAGCTAAAAGTTGTATAAGGAGTAGCGTATATTAGCGTGTTAGCAGAAATGCTTATTGGTGATTTCTGTAACTTTGAGAATTAAGTTTTATGGCAACATCATTAAATATAGACGACATACTTTCTCAGGTAAAGCAACTTGACAAGCAAGACCAATTAACGCTTCTTCAGCGGATGGCATCTTTGCTGAAGCGAAGGGAGACGAAGAAGGCCTCGTCAACCCGCTTGACGTCACTTTTAGGTATGGGAAGCGAAATTTGGAAGAGTGCGGATAATATCGATAAATACATTGATGAAGAACGGCAATGGTAATTCAGGATTTTGCCTCGAAAACCGTCTTTTTGGACACCGCACCTTTAATTTATTTCATTGAAGGACACAGCGCTTACCAACCAATTCTTACCCGTCTTTTCGACTTCAATGACGTGGGCGGCTTTTCTTTTGTCACTTCTTCGGTGACACTGCTTGAAGTTTTAGTGAAGCCCTTGCGAGAAGGACAAAATGCTATCGCCGAACAATACCGGGATATTCTAACCACAGCTCCAAGCATAGAATTAGTTGATGTTACACCAGCCATCGCTGAACAGGCGGCTCTGTTAAGAGCCAAGTACAATTTAAGAACACCTGACGCCATTCAACTTGCTACTTGTATTGAACTTGGAGCAGACTACTTTTTGACAAACGACAACAGATTAAAAGCAGTCAGCGAAACAACGGTTATTATAGTTGGTGAGTTGCAATAGCACATCTGCCAACATGGTATTTCTGCAATAGCGGCAGAAGAACAAGTGCTGAACAATAGTAATTCTATTAATCTTTAGTGATAAATTTAGACTGACGTAACTCGGACTTCCGCTACTGCAGAAATACCTTCACCGTTAGCCAACATCTCTCAATCCTTTTCGTACATCTTCTTCACCGCAAATCCTAACCTTTCTTAACTTTCGTTTTCTTTATCTCTGCTAAAATTCAACCGCACATGAAAAAATTTTTTCTGCTTGGTGTGAGCCAGCTTTCGCTGCTGTTTTTGTTCGCACAAAAAGAAGGCGACGAAGCCATGATCGCCAAATTCAAAGAAGAAGGCCTTCAGCACTCACAGGTCATGCAACACGCTTTTTATTTGACCGATGTAAGCGGCCCGCGCCTTACCGCTTCGCCGGGTTTTATGAACGCGGCGCAATGGGCCAAAGGCAAACTGGAAAGCTGGGGACTGAAGAACGTAAAAATTGAAAGCTGGGGCGAGTTTGGCAAAGGCTGGCAACAAGAGCGTTGCTACGTGGCCATGACCAAGCCTTATTACGTTCCGTTTGTTGCACAACCCAAAGCATGGACCGGCAGCACACCCGGAAACAAAACGATGAATGCTGATGTGGTTTTAATCAAAGCCACCGATTCGGCGGGATTGCTGCAATACGCCGGCAAACTGAAAGACAAAATCGTGATGCTGTGGAGCAACGATACCTTGAAGAACGGTTTTAAAGCCGATGCGGCCCGCTACACCGACGAAGAACTGGACAAGATGGCCAAGGCCGAACCGCAACAACCCGGTCAGCAAGGCAACCGCTTCCAGGGCAACCCAAGCCTGCGGCAAACTTTCCAGGCACGCATGGCCTTCACCCGTGCTTTAAATAATTTTTACCTGCAGGAAGGCCCGGCTTTGGTGTTGAGCAGCAGCCGCGGAAACGAAGGAACCATCTTTGTGCAAAGCGGCGGACAATACGCCAAAGACGCACCCGAAGCACCGGCCACCGTTGTTTTATCAAGCGATGATTATTTGCGGGTGCAACGTCTTGCAAATGCGGGTATTCCAGTACAAATTGAAGCCGATGTGCGCACGAAATTTTTGACAAAAGATTTGAACGGCTACAACGTTATTGGTGAAATTCCCGGCACCGATCCGAAATTAAAAGACCAGGTAGTAATGCTCGGCGGGCACCTTGATTCGTGGCACAGCGGCACCGGCGCTACTGACAACGCGGCCGGTTGTGCGGTGATGATGGAAGCGATTCGCTTGCTGAAGGCATCGGGCTTTCAGCCTCGCCGCACCATTCGCATAGCCTTGTGGGGCGGCGAAGAAGAAGGCTTGTTTGGTTCAAGGAATTACGTGAAAATGCACGTCGGCGATCCGGCCACGATGCAGTTGCAACCGCTGCAAAGCAAGATTTCGGCTTACTATAATTTGGACAACGGCACAGGAAAAATTCGCGGCGTGTATTTGCAGGGCAACGAACAGGTTCGGCCCATTTTCGCCAAATGGCTGGAGCCGTTTAAAGACCTCGGCGCTTCTACTTTAACCATCAGCAATACCGGAAGTACAGACCACGTTTCTTTCGACGCGGTTGGCGTTCCGGGCTTCCAATTTATTCAGGACGAAATTGAATACGACACAAGAACGCACCACAGCAACATGGATACGTATGATCATCTCGTTCCCGACGATTTGAAACAGGCGGCAACCATCGTCGCAACCTTTGTTTACAACACGTCGCAACGTGACGAAATGATGCCGCGCAAAGAATTGCCAAAGCCCAGGGAAGGGAGACAAGGGTTTTAATGCAGGCAAAATTTTGCAAACAAAAAGGAAGCAGTCGCTTCCTTTTTTTATTACCGGTTTTTACGCGAAACGTTTATAAAAATATCACGTACATCCCGCTTGTTGTTCAACGTGCGGTAAAACTCGTCTAAGAATTTAATCATGCTTTTTCGTTGTGCTTCCGATAGGAGAGCAAAGCCGTTGACGAGACGATAAATGGCTTCTTTCTTATCCGTGAATATTTGTGTGGCAATGGCAACTTCGGCTTCGTTCGCTGGGTGGCCGCGATAAACTCGGTCGGTTACTTTTTCTACGTTAAATTCTTCTTGCGGGAAAGCGTAAGGCGCATTCACCAACCCGCAAAAATCAAAATCGTAAGGCACGGCATAAGGCGCCGACAGCGAATCGTTTCTTGCCTGAATAAGTTTTACGTTGTGCTGATTGAGAACCGACCAATCAAGGTTGCCAATCATGAACTGGAAAATATATAGGAGCGTTGACTGAGCCCTGTCGGTGATCAGAGGCGTTGGCTTTTTTACTTCATAGGGCTTGCAATGATTGCGCTTTGCCAGTGCGTTCAGGTCTTCAATAAAAAACGCATATTGTTCGTCGGCCTTGTCTTTTCTGTTGGTGTCAACGTAGTTTAGTTTTACCAGCCGCACTTTAAAACTCATGTCGGTAAGCAGGTTGTAAATTTTATAAACAAGAAATTCTTTCAATAAAAGTTCCTGCTGGTAATCCCGCGTGTTGCAACTGCAAACCATCTTTAGTTTTTTCAGGCTTGAAAGAGGACCCGAATCCTGCACGTTAAAGTTTATCGTTAGCGAAGGCATGTCGCAATGTTCCCGCCGAAACTCGCCGCGGGCCGCAATTTGAACCGGTTCAATAATCAGTTGCCCGTCTGACCCGATGAATGAAACGGTGGCTGTTTGAAATGCGTCTTTTTTCTTTTTGTGCTTCAATGTTTGAAAGTCGCTTCGCAACGTAAGAGGCAAGATTTGTTCTTCGCTAAAAAAAGCCTTTTGCGTCAGGTGTTGGAACGCCGTGTCCGTTCTTGTTGTTTGTGCAGTCGCAACGCAAAACGGAGCGGTAAAAAGAAAAAGCAAGGTGCAGTGGTAAAGACATTTCATGGCAGAAAGTTTAACCCGGTAAGTAAATTAAACTTTTTGCAGATGTATTCCAACGGCTTTCAGCAAGGTTGAAGAAACCACCGCGAATTTTAACGGCAATCGGCAATCGAGGGTTGGCGATAGCTTATTGCTTGTTGTTCCCTTCGTACCGAAACCGCACCATCGCATTCTTTTGCTCGGTGGAAACGATGCTGACCTGGTAACGTTTATCGCCGTCCTGAATGATCATCAGCGAAGTGTTAGGCGGAATGTCGCCCATGTTTTCGGCCACCATTACCAATGTGTGTTCGGGGCTTGATTCGTCAAGCTGCAATTTGTATTTAATGGGCACGTTCGAAAGGCGCTTGTTGGAAAGAATTAACCGGCCGTCAAGGTAAATGCTCACCGTGTCGTTGTCAATCGTACCGTTGTCGTAGAGGCTGATGTCAATTTCACTGTTGCTGACCGTAATGAGTCTTGTCAGTTCGTTTTTGCGGTCACGGATGGTAACCGGCGTGGGGACAATTTTTGGTTCAACCGTTTTTGGCTTCACCGTCACTTCGTCGGTTTTCTTTTTCTCCGGTTCAATCGCCACGATTTTGTTTTGCGGTTTCTTTACAAGCGGTTCCGTCTTTTTTGGCGTCGTTGTTTTGGCAACGGATGTTTTTGCAGGAGGTTTGGTGATAACAGGTTTTTTGGGCGGTGTTGTTCTTGCGGTTTCGGTTTTTGGCGGAGACGGCGTCAGTTTTTTGTTTCGCAAAAACGGCTCTACATAAAAATCCGAAGTACTGACCTTGCGCAAAAAAACTTTTCCTCCGCCGCAATTGCCGCCGCGTTTTACATCAAAAAATGGATCGGCTTTTTCGTAAGTGCTGGTGTACGTTCCTTCCAAAAACTCTTCCTTGCCTGAACGCGAATAACCCAAGCGGCACTTCATGATGCAAGCCACGGAACCGCCAGCCATTTTCACTTCTACGGTTTTTATTTCCTGCACCAGTGCTGCGTTGGACGCTTTGGTATAATTGCCGGTAAATACGGCTTTGCCATAAAATCGTGTATCAAGATAGGAATATGTGACTCCCGACAAGCCTGCTTTCTTCGTTTGATTTATTTGCACTTCGTATTTGTATTGATCGCCGCCTTCCGTCATAAAATAGCCGCGCCAGATGCCGGTTAAATCCTGTGCAAATGCAGCCGTATAAAAGAGTTGAAAAAACGCGAAGAGAAAAAAGAAAGGAGCGATTTTCTTCATGGTGTGTGAAATTAGCGCATCACCGATTTTCAAATTCGTGGACAAGTGTTCGATTTTGTTAATTTTGGCGCTCTTTATGAATGAACAAATTAAAATTACATTGCCCGACGGCGCCGTGCGTGAAGTGCCAAAAGGCAGCACAGCAGTGGATATTGCCAAATCCATTTCCGAAGGATTGGCACGCAAAGTTTTGGCCGCAGAGATCAACGGTGAAGTGTGGGATGCCACTCGTCCGATTGAAAAAGATGCCACATTGAAATTGTTGACCTGGGATGATAAAGGCGGACAAAGCACGTTTTGGCATTCCTCTGCGCACTTGATGGCCGAGGCCATTGAAAGCATGTTCCCGGGCGTGAAGTTTTGGGTGGGTCCGCCGGTGGACAACGGTTTTTATTACGACGTTGACTTAGGCGACCGGCACATTTCTGATGAAGACTTGCGCAAGCTGGAAGTGAAGATGGCCGAGTTGGCAAAGCAAAACAACACATACGTTCGCAAAGCCATTCCAAAAGCCGAAGCCGTGCAATACTTCACCGAAAAAGGCGACGAATACAAACTCGATCTGTTGCAGAATTTACAGGATGGCGAAATCACGTTTTATACGCAAGGTGGCTTTACCGATTTGTGCCGCGGGCCACACATTCCGGCCACCGGTTTTATTAAAGCCATCAAGCTTACAAACATTGCTGGTGCGTATTGGAAGGGTGATGAAAAAAACAAACAGCTTACCCGCATATACGGTGTTACGTTTCCCTCGGCAAAGCAGTTGGACGAGTATCTGCAATTGCTGGAAGAAGCCAAGAAACGTGACCATCGCAAACTTGGTCGCGAACTGAGCATTTATACAATGGATGACGATGTGGGTCCTGGTTTGATCATGTGGCTGCCAAACGGTACAGTGGTCATTGAAGAACTGGAAAAGCTGGCGAAAGAAACCGAATCGGAAGCCGGCTACAAACGCGTGGTAACGCCGCACATTGCAAAGGAAAGCATGTACCTCACCAGCGGTCACTTGCCGTACTATGCCGACAGCATGTATCCGCCGATGGAAATGGAAGGAGAGAAGTATTATCTCAAGTCCATGAACTGCCCGCACCATCACAAGATTTACGCGGCGCTGCCGAAAAGTTACCGCGATCTTCCGTATCGCATTGCCGAATACGGAACGGTTTACAGGTACGAGCAAAGCGGCGAATTGTTTGGCCTGATGCGGGTGCGCTGCCTGCACATGAACGATGCACACATTTACTGTACAAAGGAGCAATTCGCCAGCGAGTTCCGCGCTGTGAATGAGATGTACATGAAGTATTTTAAAATCTTCGGCATTGACAAATACGTGATGCGGCTCTCGCTGCACTCGCCGGAAAAGCTTGGCGTGAAGTACGTGAACGAGCCGGAACTTTGGAAAGAAACCGAAGAAATGGTGCGCAACGTACTCATTGAATCAAACATTCCTTACGTGGAAGTGCAGGACGAAGCCGCTTTCTACGGCCCTAAGATTGACGTGCAGATTTACAGCGTCATTGGCCGCGAGTTTACGCTGGCAACTAACCAAGTGGATTTTTCGCAAGGAAGAAGCTTTAAGCTGCAATACACCACCGAGGACAATACCACTGAAACGCCGCTGATCATTCACCGAGCCCCGCTGGGTACGCACGAACGTTTCATAGGTTTTTTGTTGGAGCATTATGCAGGCAAATTCCCGACTTGGTTAGCACCTGTGCAAGTAAAGATTTTGCCCATCTCCGACAAGTTTTTAGACTACGCAAAAGATGTTTTGCAAAAATTAAAAAAATGGGATATTCGTGCGGAGATTGACGACCGGAACGAAAAGATTGGAAAGAAGATTCGCGATACGGAATTGCTGAAGATTCCATACATGCTGGTGGTAGGAGAGAAGGAGGCGAACGAAGGAAAAGTTTCGGTTAGACGACAAGGCAAAGGCGATTTGGGCGCAAAGAACGTGGACGAATTTTTGCAGGAAGTGGTGGCTGAAGTGAAAGAGAGAAGAAGCGAGTAGTATTCCCGGACGTACAAGAGTGCGACGCAACGAAAGCTTAATCGTTATTCTGGCCTTTGATCCAAAAAGATTTGAACTTTTTATTTTTAAATACAAAAAGCATCATCAACCCCGTGCTCCGTTTCAGAAACAGGGGTAAACTTTAAAACTCGTAAATGGCATTACCAAACAGGGGCGGTTTTCAGCCCGGTGGATTCAGGGGTCGTTTTGTTCCCCGCAAAGAAGCAGAACACAGAATCAACCATCACATTCGCGTACCCCAGGTACGGCTGGTGGGAGAAAACGTAACGGTGGGCATTTACCCCACGCAAGAAGCGCTGAAAATGGCGCAGGAAAAAGAGCTTGACCTCGTTGAGATTTCTCCGCAAGCCGATCCGCCGGTTTGCCGCATTATAGATTACAACAAATTCCTTTACGACAAGAAGAAGAAGGAAAAGGAAATGAAGGCGAACGCGAAGACGACCGAGATGAAGGAGATTCGCTTTACGCCCAATACCGATGACCACGATTTTGATTTCAAATCAAAGCACGCTGAAAGCTTTTTGAAGGAAGGCAATAAAGTAAAGGCCTATGTGCAATTCAAAGGCCGCGCCATTCAGTTTAAAGACCGTGGCGAATTGCTGCTTTTAAAATTTGCCGACAGGCTGAAAGAAGTGGGCCAATTGGAAAGCATGCCCAAACTGGAAGGCAAGCGCATGTTGGCCATTTTTACCCCGAAAACGGGCAAGAAACCCAAAAATGCGCCAAAGCCGCAGGCGGGCTGACAATGAGCAATTGGCAACAGGCAAAAAGCAGGGCCGTTTTGAATTGCAAATTGTTTATTGCCCATTGCATATTTTTAATATCCTCCGCCGCCAGCGGAGGGTTTTTATTTTAACGCCAGACCTACCAACAATGCGGCGGCTTTGGGCTACATTTGCTCCCTTCAAAACACGTTGAACCCGCAGCATGAAGAACATTCGCAATTTCTGCATTATCGCACACATTGATCACGGCAAAAGCACGCTGGCTGATCGCTTGCTTCAAACCACCAATACCATTTCCGATAGAGACATGATGGACCAGGTGCTTGACGACATGGACCTGGAACGAGAGAAGGGCATTACCATCAAGAGTCATGCGATTCAAATCAATTACAAGCACAAGAACGAGAACTATACGCTTAACCTGATTGATACGCCGGGCCACGTGGACTTCAGCTACGAAGTAAGCCGTGCCCTGGCCGC
Source organism: Flavisolibacter ginsenosidimutans (assembly GCF_007970805.1). Taxonomy (GTDB): domain Bacteria; phylum Bacteroidota; class Bacteroidia; order Chitinophagales; family Chitinophagaceae; genus Flavisolibacter; species Flavisolibacter ginsenosidimutans. Next base: position 580,649 of record NZ_CP042433.1, read on the forward strand.
TTGCGAAGGCGCACTGCTGCTGGTAGATGCAACCCAAGGCATACAGGCGCAAACCATTTCCAATTTGTATTTGGCGATAGAGAATGATTTAGAGATCATTCCCGTTATTAACAAGATTGACATGGACGGCGCCATGATTGAAGAAGTAAAGGACCAGATCATTGAGCTCATTGGCTGCAAGCCCGAAGAAATTTTGCTGGCGAGCGGTCGCACGGGCATTGGCGTTGACGCGATTTTGGAAGCCATCGTTGACCGCATTCCCGCGCCAAAAGGAAAAGAAGACGCACCGCTGCAAGCTCTCATTTTCGACAGCGTGTTCAATAGCTTTCGCGGCATCATTGTTTATTACCGTATTGTAAACGGCGTCATTCGCAAAGGACAAAAAGTAAAATTTGTTTCTACCGGTCAGGAATACGAGGCCGATGAAGTGGGCATTTTAAAACTTGGCTTGCAACCAACAGCCGAGGTAAAGACCGGCGATGTTGGCTACATTATTACCGGCATTAAAAACGCCAAGGAAGTAAAAGTTGGTGATACCATCACTGATGCAGTTAATCCAACGAAGGAAATTATTAAAGGCTTTCAGGAAGTAAAGCCAATGGTTTTTGCAGGAATCTTTCCGGTGAATACGGATGATTTTGAGGAGTTGCGCGAATGCATGGATAAACTGCAATTGAACGATGCATCGCTGACTTTTGAACTGGAAACATCACAAGCTCTGGGCTTTGGTTTTCGCTGCGGCTTTTTGGGCTTGCTGCACATGGAAATCATCCAGGAACGATTGGAGCGGGAGTTTAATCAAACGGTGATTACCACGGTGCCGAACGTAAGTTTTATTGCTTACACGACGAAGGGTGAAAAGATCATTGTGAACAACCCGACCGAAATGCCCGAGCCGGTAAGAACCGACCGCATTGAAGAGCCTTTCATCAAAGCACAAATCATTACCAAACCAGATTATATCGGCAACATCATGACGCTTTGCCTCGGTAAACGCGGCATCCTTATCAATCAAAGCTATTTGACCACAACCCGCGTTGAGCTTATTTTTGAAATGCCGCTAACGGAGATTGTGTTTGATTTTTACGATAAATTAAAATCACAAACACGCGGCTATGCGTCGTTTGATTATCATCCCATTGGCTATCGCGAAGCAGACATTGTGAAGATGGACATCCTGTTGAACAACGAGAAAGTGGATGCCTTGAGTGCCCTCATCCACCGCGGACGTGCGCAGGATTTTGGTCGGAAGCTTTGCGAAAAATTAAAAGAACTCCTGCCGCGCCAACAATTCCAGATAGCCATACAAGCCGCGATCGGTGCAAAGGTTATTGCCCGCGAAAACATCTCCGCCATGCGCAAAGACGTAACCGCAAAATGTTACGGTGGTGACATTAGCCGAAAGCGAAAACTGCTGGAAAAACAAAAAGAAGGCAAGAAGCGGATGCGCCAGATAGGTAGTGTGGAAGTGCCGCAGGAAGCGTTTTTGGCGGTGCTGAAGCTGGATTAATGCCACGAAGCAATCAGCAATCAGCAACGGACAATATGCAATTGGCAAGGGATTGAGACGAATGCAGATGGATTGCACCTAAAAAATTTCAAAGGCGTAAAAATCCGGTACGCTTTTTAAAAACAAAAACAGCAATCAGTGATTGCTGTTTTTGTTTGACTCCAGAAACGGGATTCTGCGTCACCAAAGTTTTTTATCGGCCTAAAGCTCTTGCTTGTTGCTCATCGCCCATTGCTTATTGCCCGGTAGTTCCCTTCTTCACCGGCTTTTTGAGTGCGGGCTTCTCGTCTTTATTGCCCTCATTCTTTTTGTTTTGCTCATCCAGCTTTTGCTGGTTGATGTTGCCTTCTTTATCCAGCAAAGGGTTTTCGTTCGGTGCGTTGCCAAGGAGAGGGTCCTTGCCTTTCATGTCAACCTTTTCGTTGTACACCTTGTCCACGTGCAGCCACTTGCCGTTCTCCCATTTAAATCCTTCGTAATCGCCGTCGGGCACGTAGGTCCAGGCATTTTCGGGCTCGTCATTTTCTGAAATCAGGTGGTCAACCAGAATCATGTTCAGGTCTTCGTCATAGTTCACTGTGGTTGACGCTTCTTTTTTGTATTCGATAGAGTAGCGGTATTGCGGCTTGCGCTGCGGTTTATCGCCGTTGAATGTAAAGTAGCGTTGTGCGCCAAAGATTGGATTGCTCTGCGCATCCAAAGTCAACACGTCAATCCATTTTTTATTCGTGCGGTAACTGTTGCCATCAAAGCCAAACAGCGTGTAGTAATTTTTGCCGTTGTATTGTGTTTTGATGATGTTGTAATACACCGCGCCAATCCAGTTCACCTTTGTGCGGGCAGAGTCAAGCGGGTCGTCGGCAAACTCCGAATAATCACGCAAGGGGATCAACTTTAATGAACCGTCTTTCGTTGGGAATTGGATGGCGCCGCGCTGCCGGCTGTAGGCATAGTCGTTGTCGAAGCTTAATTGCCAGGTAAAAATGCGAAAACTGCTGTCGGGTGCGTACAAATGCGAAACACCTTTTAACGAATCGAAGGGATAATAAAATGAGTTGCGGACCTGAAGGCTGCGAATGAGCGTTTTTATGAAAAGACTGTCTTGTCGCATCCGGTCGGCGGTTTCGGCGTCGGTTAAAAAAGCCTTGGCCATGTGCTTGAGCGAATCTTCTTTTTGCTGCAAGATTTTCGTATCGGAAGGCGTTATCTGCGCAAAGGAAGAAGCCGTAATAAGAAGAAAAAATAAAACGAAGAGGTTTCTCACAACCGGACTTTTTGTTCTGTGCTAAGAACGGCCAAAAAATTTGAATAGTATGCTAAGGGTTGTTTAAAAATACCCGTTTCGGTTTTTATAAAAGGATAAAGTCATTTACTAACCACACGAACAGTAAACCTCAAACTTCGAACCTCCAACCTCCCTTATCTTCGGGCCTGACGATTAGCGAGCCGTGCGATTGCTTTACGTAAAAGGGCTGTATGAAGAATATAAAAATTATCGAGGTGCCGTCGGAGATTGGCGCCGGTACAAGGGGCGCATCGCTGGGCATTGAAGCCATTAAAATTGCCGCCCTCGACTTCATGAGCAACTTCTTTATTCATTTTCCCTGTGAGAAAATTCCGGTTGAAAACAAGCTGCTTTATGAGCCTATTGAGTCGCCGTACGCCAAGCGCATCAAAGGCATTGTTTCCATGTACGAGAAAGTGAGTAAGGCCGTTTACGATACAATCAAATCCGGTTTTTTCCCGGTGGTGTTGAGCGGCGATCACAGCATTTCCGGCGCCACCATCGCAGGCCTAAAGATGGCCAAGCCCAAAAGCAAACTGGGTGTGATTTGGATTGACGCTCACGCTGATTTGCACACGCCGTACACTACGCCATCGGGCAATTTGCACGGAATGCCTTTGGCCATTTCTTTGAACGAAGACAACGAAGAATACGCGGTGCACGAACTGGACGAGGAAACAAAAAAGCACTGGAATTATTTGAAGAACATTGGCAAGATTGCGCCCAAGGTTTTGCCCGAAGACGTGGTTTATATTTCGCTGCGCGATTACGAAAAAGAAGAAAAAGGATTGATTGACAAATACGGCATGAAGGTGATCAGCACCAAAGAATTTCGAACCAAGGGTGCAGAGAATATTGTGCGATCCCTAACCCGTTACTTCAGCGACTGCACCGATATTTATGTTTCGTTTGACGTGGACAGTTTGGATTCCTCGCTTACGAAAGGCACCGGAACGCCGGTAAGCAATGGCTTAAGAGAACGCGAAGCTGAAGATCTCATTAGCAAGTTGATGCAAAACCGCAAGGTCTGTTGCTTTGAAATCACCGAAGTCAATCCCACGTTAGACAAAGAAAATTTAATGGCGGAAATTGCCTTCAATATCTTGCAGCGAAGCGTGAATGTTCTGATGATGAGTTGATGTAACGTAAGCGGCGAAACAACAAACGTGAGATTAGAGGAAGTTTTAGCGGCATCACTTTAACCTTTGTGAAAATAAATCGTGACCGATGAAAAAAATTCTCCTGATAAATTTCTTATTGTATTCGTTCGTTTGTTTTTCGCAAACGAAATACGAAGATTCGCTACGGCTGTTTTTGCACAATTATGTGCAAAGCCATGAGGTAGTGAAAGGCGATGACAAGAAGTTCATACAGTTCTATCTGGTGAACAAAGCCTACCGCGTGGTAGCTAATTTTAAGCCGTCTGCATCCGGCGAATGGCTAACGTTTAAAACCTCGGGAACAAAAAACAAAGTTTTTAAATTGTACGGAACACTTTCGTTTTTATTGAAAGGAAAAGCCTGTCAATTGAACGTTTATCAATCACAGGAGTTAACGACAAACCCGGAATACAAAAATTATCTCTTCCTGCCTTTTACCGATTTAACCACCGGGAACGAAACCTACGGCAGCGGACGTTACCTGGATTTAACAACGACTGACATTCAAAACGGAAAACTTGTTTTGGATTTTAACAAAGCCTACAATCCTTACTGCGCCTACGTTAGCGGTGTTTACAATTGTCCCATTCCGCCAAAAGAAAACAACTTGCAGGTTGCGGTGAAAGCGGGTGAAAAAGCTTTTGCGAAAGCACACTGATTGAGAAAATCTATTTGTAAACACTACCTCTGTATCCGGCTTTGTAAACCGTAACAGTAATAATCTCATCTTCTATTGTATACAAAATTCGAATGTCGCCAATGCGAATTCTGTATTCGTTGTCATAGCCCTGAAGTTTTTTGCAGCCGGCGGGGCGTGGATTTTCTGCGAGAGATGAAATGGCCGTTGTAATTCGTTGAGCGGTGGTTTTGGATTGCTTTTTAATAAAGCTTTCAACCTTCTTTTCAATAAGGACCGTATAGCTCATTTGAAGCCGAACTTTTTATCAATCCGGGCTCTGGCTTCTGACCAGAGAATAAAGCTTCCGCTTTTTTTTGCTTTTACGATTGCCATGTGGTCAAGCAGGTCTTCGATGATTGAAGACATTTGTTTATTCTTCATTGCCTTGTCAATGTCAATGACCAGCTTTTCGACTTCTCCCGTTTGTGGGTTGTTGATGGTTTGGATGCCTGCAATTCTTGCCATAGAAATTAAAAATAAGAAAAACCTCTTTCTTGCATTAGCAAAGGAATTTGACAGGGCGGTAAAAATTTTTTTGGAAAATAAAATTTTCTCCCTTTTATCTTTGCACCAGTTCTTTACGGAATCGCTTATCAAGAAAGGCTGAGGGATATGGCCCTTTGACGCCTTGACAACCTGTCTTCGGCAAGCTCAGACTGACAAGTCTTTGCTGCTGACGATAAGGTGCCAACTCCAGCCCGCGGAATTGCGGGACAGATAAGTCAGATAAAAGCTTTACTACTTTAACGTAACATAGTCAAGCTCTTCTGATTTATCGGAAGAGCTTTTTTGTTTTCAATACAGAAGCTCTCCCGGTAATCTTGTCTTTTCCTTTTTGATAAGTCGTCAAAAAATTTTAAACAACCCGTGCAAGCGGCAAAACCAGACAAGATGAGCACTACAACCCAAATTCTGCAAAGCATTCCCGTTGACCCACTGACAGGCGCTATCAGCGTGCCCATTTATCAAACTTCCACCTTTGTGCAAGAAGCACCCGGCGTAAACAAAGGCTATGATTATGCCCGCACCGGTAACCCTACAAGAGCAACACTGGAGAACATCATTGCGCAATTGGAAGAAGGCAAAGTCGGTGCGGCATTTGGCAGTGGCTTGGCCGCCATTGATGCCGTGGTGAAACTCTTGCAGAGCGGGGATGAAATATTAGCCGTGGATGATTTATACGGCGGCGCCTTCCGCTTGTTCACGCAGATCTATCAAAAGTTCGGCATTACGGTTAATTACGTAGACAGCACAAACGTAGAAAACGTTTTCAACGCCGTCACGCCCAAAACAAAACTGATTTGGATAGAAACGCCAACAAATCCCACGCTGAAAATTTCCGACATTGCGGCCATCGCTAAGATTGCCAGGGCTTCAGGGTGTTGGCTTTGCGTGGATAATACTTTTGCTTCACCCGCCCTACAAAAGCCTCTTTCATTGGGAGCTGATATCGTCCTGCACTCCGCCACCAAATACCTCGGCGGTCACAGCGACCTGATTGCCGGTTTGGTGGTAACAAAAGACAAAGAATTGGGCGAACGAATCAGGTTCATTCAGAACGCAAGCGGCGCCATTCTCTCGCCTTTCGATAGTTTCCTTGTCATTCGCGGCATTGAAACATTGAACCTTCGCATCAAACAACATTGTAACAGCGCACAAGCCGTTGCAGAATATTTACAAGAGCATCCTGCCGTTGATAAAGTTTTTTATCCTGGCCTTTCTTCGCATCCGAATCATGCCATTGCAAAAACACAAGCCAAAGGTTTTGGTGGCGTTGTTTCGTTCACGCTGAAGACCGATACGGAAGAAGCGGCAAAAGGTTTTGTAACGTCAACGGGTCTTTTCCATTTGGCAGAAAGCCTTGGCGGTGTGAAAAGTCTCGTATCGCATCCGGCCAGCATGACGCACAAATCCATTCCGGCAGAGAAAAGAAAAGCCGCCGGCGTAAACGACAGCCTCATTCGTCTTTCTGTAGGGCTGGAAGAAGCGGCCGATTTAATAAAAGATTTGGAACAAGCCTTTGCAAAAATTAAACAAGAGCAATTACAAACAGCATAAGAAAACCATGAGCACACACAAACAATTAACCATTGGCCTGTTCGGCTTTGGCGTAGTGGGAGAGGGCATTTATCGCGTGTTGAATCAAACGCCTTCGCTGTACGCTTCCATAAAAAAAGTTTGCATCAAGCATCCCGATAAAAAGCGCGACGCACCGGCGGCTTTGTTCACCACGAATTACGACGAGCTGCTGAACGACGAGGAGATCAATCTCATTGTGGAATTGATTGACGATGCGGACGAAGCTTACAAAATTGTCACTACGGCCTTTCGCAAAGGCAAGTCGGTGATCAGCGCCAACAAGAAGATGATTGCCGAACATTTACAAGAATTAATTCAGCTTCAGCAGGAACACAACGTTTCCTTTTTGTATGAAGCCGCAGTTTGCGGCTCCATTCCCGTTGTTCGCAACTTGGAAGAATATTTCGACAACGACTTGCTGCAAAGCATTTCGGGCATCGTGAATGGTTCTACCAATTTTATTTTAACGCAAGTAGCTGACGGCGCAAGTTATTCGGAAGCCTTGCTGGAAGCGCAACAGAAAGGATTTGCGGAAAGCAATCCTTCGCTGGATGTGGAAGGTTTTGACGCAACAAATAAGCTTACAATTTTGCTGGCACACGCTTACGGCATTCTTACCGAACCGGCAAGTTTATTAAGGCAAGGCATTACCCGGTTGCACGCAAAAGATGCGGCTTATGCCTCGGAGAAAGGGTTGAAAATAAAACTGGTGGCGCAGGCCAGAAAATTGTCAAGCGGAAAGGTCGCGGCATTTGTATTGCCGCAATTCGTAAAAGCCGACAGCCAGTTGTTCAACGTGAACAACGAATACAACGGCGTAATCATTGAAAGCAAGCTGGCCGACAAACAATTTTTTTACGGCAAAGGCGCGGGGCGCTACCCAACGTCTTCGGCTGTAACGTCTGACATTTCCGCTTTTGGCTATCATTATCAATACGAATACAAAAAGCTGAACCGGAAAGAAAAGAATGCGTTGACGAATGATTTTTACCTCGATGTTTTTGTTTCGTTTGCCGCCTGGACGGACGTAAATAAATGGGATTTTGAAGAACTGACCGAGTATCATTCCACCGCCGACCGGCAATACATTCGCGGCATTATTCACGCCGAAAAACTGCGCGATGCGTCCTGGTTTAATGATCCATCGGTTTCCATCATTGTGCAGCAGGACGGCGTGATTGAGAAGGAAAGCCTTGTTCACAAAAACCTTAAAAAAGTTAGCCTGCAATTAGCCGGCGTCGGATTTTAGTTGTTGTTTGTGTTTTGATTTTGGCCGCTTCGCAAATTTGCGAAGCGGTTTTTTATTCGTCAATTAGAACCACAAAGACACAAATACTCGGCGTTATACGGAGACTCTCAGTGAACCTTTGTGTTCTCTGTGTCTCCGTGGTGCAAAAAATAGTTGAACAAAGTTCCGAACGTACAAGTGTGCGACGCAACGAAAGCTCAATAGCCAGCAATGCAGCCTGGTACATTGAAACATTTTCGCACGGAGTCAAGAAGTGAGGGAAAAAATTCTGCGCACAACACGCCAACGTCAAACGTCAAACGTTAAACGGTATTCCGCCTTATCTTTACGCCGCTCAGAAAATCCTTCTCAACATAAAACCAAAATTCAATGGGCATTATCAAGGACAGGTTCAAAGAAAAAGGCGATGCCTTGGCCGCGGAAATCAAAGACTTACTCAAAGAACACGGTACAACAAAAATTGGTGAAGTGCAACTGTCGCAGGTCTATCAGGGCATGCGCGGCATCACCGGGTTGGTAACGGAAACTTCGTTGCTTGATGCACAGGAAGGCATTCGCTTTCGCGGCTATTCCATTCCCGAACTGCGCGAGAAATTGCCCAAGGCGGAAGGCGGCACCGAACCTTTGCCCGAAGGATTGTTTTATTTAATGTTGATTGGCGAACTGCCCACCGAAGCTGATGTAGAACACCTGACCGGTGTGTGGCAACGCCGCAGCCACGTACCCAATCACGTGTTTGCCACCATTGAAGCCTTGCCCGCAACTACGCACCCCATGACGCAGTTTGTGGTAGGCATAATGGCACTTCAAACCGAAAGCGAATTCTCCAAACGTTACGCCGCCGGCATGAGCAAAAAAGATTATTGGGATGCGGTGTTTGACGACAGCATGGACCTAATAGCACGCCTGCCGCGCATTGCTGCTTATATCTACCGCCGCAAATACAAAAACGGCGACCACATTCAGCCGAACGGCTTGCTGGATTGGGCAGGAAACTTTGCGCACATGATGGGTTATAGTGACGAAAGCTTTAAAGAGTTGATGCGATTGTACATGGTGATTCACGCCGACCACGAAGGCGGCAACGTGTCGGCACACACAACCCACTTGGTTGGCTCTGCGTTGAGCGATCCGTATTTGAGTTTAGCCGCGGGCATGAACGGCCTTGCGGGGCCGCTGCACGGCTTGGCCAACCAGGAAGTGATCAAATGGATTTATGAAATGCGCGAAGAATTAAAAACCGAAGCGCCTACAAGCGAACAAATTGCCGATTATGTGAAGAAGACGTTGGAAGGCGGCAAAGTGGTGCCTGGCTATGGGCACGCGGTGTTGCGCAAAACCGATCCGCGTTTTACGGCGCAGATGGAGTTCGGCAAAAAGCACATGCCCGATGACCCGCTGGTGCAAACGGTTTGGAACGTTTACGAAACCGTGCCGCCCATTTTGCAATCGCTTGGAAAGATTAAAAACCCCTGGCCCAACGTGGATGCACACAGCGGCGCTTTGCTGGTTCACTACGGCATGGTGGAATACGAATTTTACACGGTGCTTTTTGGCGTGAGCCGTGCGCTGGGTGTGCTGGCAAGTTTGTGCTGGGATCGTGTGCTGAACTTTCCGCTGGAGCGTCCAAAATCCATTACAACGGATTTGGTGAAGAAGTGGCTGAAAGGTGAGGACGAGGTTTGGGGAGACTAATCTTTTCTTGCCTTTCTTTATAAAGTAAACAAAGCCCAATCAATCGATTGGGCTTTGTTGTTTCGGTAGTTGGTACAAAGCAGGAGAGATCTATTGGCGGCTGCATTTGCTCTGTTGATTGAAGATGTTGTTGAAAAAGCTGGCATTAATACTGACAGAATTTACCGTCCCTGATAATAGGCAAACTGATTACCCTGATGGGACGAATTCGCATCTGGGATTTTGCCTTTTGCATCAAGCAAAAAGCTGGGCGGATCATTTTCATTGTCTGTCGTTGGCCTGTACAACCCTGTAAATCCTTTCAATGGACCCGTAGAGAAATTAATGATATTAGTTTTGGTATTGTACATGCAGTTTCCGGCCTTTCCATTCAATATGTATAAGCCGTATGATTTCAGTTGAAATGTATATTGGTAATTAAAACCGGTAGCGTCGTTTTGATATACATTATATTTTCCCAATGGAGCATTTGCAGGGGCGGAACTCTTTTTTACGGCAGATTCGGCAGTAGCAAATGTGCATTGACTAAGAAAAAGGGCATCACTAATATTTGAAGCGACCACGCCGGTTACAGTAAGAAATCCTCCTACCTGAAAACGACGTAAGATTGCTGAGTCTTTGTACGGAATCTGGCACACGACAAAATTCTCGTAGCCAGTAGCGGTGAGGTGAATTTTGTGCACATCCTGGTCTTTCCAAAAATCGCTAGCTACGCTGATGCTTCTGATTTTACCGGTAACCGTAATGGTTTGGTTACGGTATTTGTTTGCAAAACTGTACTTGCTTTTTCTGTATTCATCATAAAGTTGTTTAACCGTTTGCGTTTGTGTAAACGCTGACATGGATAATGCAAGAAAAAAACAAAATGCAATGACTTTCATGGTGTACGATTATAACGTTAATCCTTTAAGAAGCACCGTGAACCTTGTGATTGGCGAAATGACTCTTCGAATCTTAAAAAAGAAGAAATTGGTTCATTGTGAAACGGAAAATTCAGCTTAATATAACAGCCGGCAGGCAATATACACATCGTCTTCTTCAGTTTGGATTAATTGCCAATCAAAAACCGAACGAGAACAATCAGTATTTATTCCTCTTTTTTTTCTTCCTCCGGCGGCGGCACAAGCGTCGGTGCATCATCCTGCGTTAGTTCCGCCATGTTTCGGTCGTTGGCAATTTTGCCGGTTTCTTCCAGCATCCGCATGTCCTTCGCGTCGCGCAAAAACTCCGAGGCAAAAATGAATTCGTTCAGCCGCTGGTTCTTGCTAAAGATGATTTCTTTGTTGTTGCCTTCCCATTCTTTCTCGCCTTTGTACAAGTACATAATGTGGTCGCCAATCTCCATCACGCTGTTCATGTCGTGGGTTACAACGACGGTGGTGATTTTGTATTCGTCCGTGATTTCTTTAATAAGGTGGTCAATCAATCCCGAGGTTTGCGGGTCAAGGCCGGAGTTGGGTTCATCTACAAACAAATACTTCGGGTTCAGTACAATGGCCCGCGCAATGCCCACACGTTTCATCATGCCACCGCTTAATTCAGCCGGAAACTTTTTGTTGGCGCCTTTCAGGTTCACTCTTTCCAACACTTCATTTACACGTTCGCGTTTTTCCTTCGTGCTCTTTTTTGTGAACATGTCAAGCGGAAATACCACGTTCTCTTCCACCGTCATGCTGCTGAAAAGCGCGGAGCCCTGGAACAGCATTCCAATTTCTTTGCGCACTTCTTTTTTCTGGTCGGTGGTCATGGCTGTGAAGTCTTTGCGGTCGTAAAATATCTGCCCGCTGTCCGGCTGAAAAAGACCGACCAGACATTTGGTAAAAACGCTTTTGCCGCTGCCGCTACTGCCAATGATAAGATTACACATGCCGGGGCGAAGCTCTACATCCACTCCGTTGATGATGGTTTTATCGCCAAAGCTTTTTCGCAGTCCTTTTACTTCAATCATTTTAATATTTCTTGATGACCAATAAGTGAGTATTTGACAAACTAAAACCCGTACCGAAAAAATAGATCCCCATGTTGACGGTAACGATTGCAAAAAGTTGGAGCAGGCTTTTCATTTTTACAAAAGAAGAGCGGCCAGCGTGTAATCGGCAAACAAGATGGCAATGCAGCTAACCACTACTGAACGCGTGCTGGCCCTGCCGATTTCAAGCGCCCCTCCGTTTACATAATAACCAAAATACGATGGGATGCTGGAAATGATGAAGGCGAAAGTGTATGCTTTGGCCATGCAGAAAAATGCGTTGTAGGGATCAAAGGAAGACAACAATCCTTTGTCGAATTCGTCGCCTGAAAGAATGCCGGTTAAGGTTCCAGCCAGGCGACCTCCCCAAATTCCAAGCCCTGCCGCCAACACCACCAACATTGGTATGACCACTATGGCTGCCAAAATTTTCGGTCCTATCAAATATGCTTTAGTGTTGATGCCCATAATTTCCAACGCGTCAATTTGTTCCGATACCCGCATGTTTCCCAACTCACCGGCAATCTTGCTGCCGACAACACCGGCCAACACAATGCAAACAAGCGTGGGTGCAAATTCAAGAATTACCGTGTCACGTACAACCATGGCAATGGTATATTTCTGAATGAGCGGCGAGGTTAACTGGTAGGCTGTTTGCGCCGTGGACACAGCACCCATGAACACAGAAATGATGGTAACGATTCCTAAAGACCCGATGCCGATTTCAGAACATTGGTGCATGAACTCACGCCAGTACATCCGAAAATTTTCCGGCCGTGAAAACATGCCTTTAATCATCAGCAGATATTTACCCAGGTCGCCAAAATATTTCATACGTTTTTGTTTAGATGATGGATGACAGATGACGGATGACGGTTTCGAAATTATTTACTGTCATCCGTCATCCAACATCTGCCATCTATTGTTGCGATGCTTCGTTTTTTCTTTCCTTCCGTCTTTTCCACCACGAGTTTTTTGCATTTTCATCGGCGGCAGCCTGGCTTTTCAGTTGAGCATCCACCACGGCAATCATGGCCATGTTGGTAATGCTGCGCACCGAACTTCCCAACTGTAAAATGTGCACCGGCTTCTTCAGGCCTAATAAAATTGGGCCAATGGCTTCGGCCGCTCCGAGTCCGCTCAGCAAATTGTACGCAATATTGCCCGAAGCAAGATTCGGAAAAATGAGTGTGTTCACGTCTTTGTCCACCAACTCGCAAAAGGGATAATTCTCCTTCATCAAATCCTTGTTGAAGGCAACGCTGGCCTGCATCTCACCGTCAACAATCAGGTTGGGCATTTGTTCTTTTACAATGGCCCTTGCATCGGCTACCAGTTTGGCTTCCGGCGAATTGCTGCTGCCGAAGTTGGAAAAACTTAACATGGCAATGCGGGGAATGATGTTGAAGTTGCGCACTTCCTTTGCCACCAACAACGTAATTTCTGCCAATTCATCGGCGGTGGGATGGATGTTCACCGTAGTATCGGCCATGAACAACGGCCCTTTTTTGGTGAGCATCAGGTACATGCCCGCAATTTTATCAATGCCCTCCTCCACACCAATGCACTGCAAAGCCGGGCGAATTGTGTCTGGATAATTTTTTGTCAGGCCCGAAATCATGGCGTCGGCTTCGCCGGTTTCCACCATCATGCAACCAAAGTAGTTGCGGTCTTTCATGATCTTTTTGCTCTCGTAATAGTTGAAGCCTTTGCGGCCCCGTTTTTTGAAAAACAAGGCAGCAAACTTGTTGCGCATTTCTTCCATCGCATCACTGCGCGGATCAAAGATGGGCAGGCCTTCAATGTCAATGCCGTTGGCGGCCGCAAGGGTTTTAATCTTGGTTTCATCACCCAACAAAATCGGGAAGCCCACGCCTTCGTCAATGACAATTTGCGCGGCTTTTAAAATTTTTACATTGTCGGCTTCGGCAAATACAATGCGGCGCGGATCGCGGCGGGCCTTGCTGCCCAATACACGCATCACCTGGTTGTCGAGGCCCAAACGTTTGTTCAAATCCGTTGCATAAGCTTCCCAATCGGTGATGGGTTTTTGCGCCACGCCGCTTTCTATTGCAGCCTTGGCGACGGCCGGACCAACGGTGGCAAGAAGGCGTGGGTCGAGGGGCTTGGGAATGATGTAATCGGGACCGAAAGAAATTGTTTTTGCGTTGTAGGCAAGGTTCACAATGTCGGGCACAGGCGTTTGCGCCAGTTCGGCCAAAGCCTTTACGGCGGCCAGTTTCATGGCTTCGTTGATTTGCGTGGCGCGAACATCAAGTGCGCCGCGAAAGATGTACGGGAAACCAAGCACGTTGTTCACCTGGTTGGGATAATCGCTGCGGCCCGTCGCCATGATTAAATCCTTTCTTACACCGGTGGCTTCTTCCCAACCAATTTCCGGATCAGGATTGGCCATGGCAAACACAATGGGATTCTTTGCCATGCTGCGAACCATGTCGGCGGTAACCACATTGCCTACGCTTAAGCCCACAAAAACATCGGCATCTTTCAGCGCTTTATCAAGCGTAAGGCCCGGTGAGGCGTTGGCAAATTTTTGTTTAAAGTCTTCTACGTCGTTGCGTTCTTTCGTCAGCGGTCCTTTCACGTCGAACACGCAAAAATTTTGCGGATTGGCGCCCAGCGACACGTACAAATTCATGCAGGCCATGGCCGCAGCGCCGGCGCCGTTCACTACAAAGCGCACCTTGTCAATTTTCTTTTTTTGGAGCTGAAGTGCGTTAAGCAATGCAGCAGAAGAGATGATGGCCGTGCCGTGCTGGTCGTCGTGCATCACAGGAATTGTCAACTGTTCGCGCAGGGCTTTTTCAATGATGAAGCATTCGGGTGCTTTAATGTCTTCGAGGTTGATGCCACCGAAGGTTGGTTCAAGCGCTTTTACAATTTGCACGAATTTTTCGGGATCGGTTTCGGCCACTTCAATGTCAAATACGTCAATGTCGGCGAAGATTTTAAAGAGGACGCCTTTGCCTTCCATCACGGGTTTGCCCGCTTCGGGACCAATATCGCCCAAGCCCAAAACGGCTGTGCCGTTAGAGATAACAGCCACTAAATTTCCTTTGGCAGTGTATTGATAAACGGCTTCTTTGTTGGCAGCAATTTCTTTGCAGGGCTCGGCTACACCCGGCGAGTAAGCCAACGATAAATCGCGTTGGGTTTTGGCTTCTTTTGTAGGGATGACTTCAATCTTTCCGGGCCTGCCTTTTGCGTGATATTCCAACGCGGCTTGTTTGCGCGAATCTTTTTGCATATTTCTACCTCTCGCAGCTTTTGGTAATGGCCGATTATTTTTTCTTGAACAGAAAAAGCTTCCGCCTGCTGCCGGACAAAAATAGCATTGTTCAATTTGTAAATGGAAAACCGCGAACGAAAGGCGCTTTAATCTATTTTCAGCTCTACGCGGGATGTGCCGTTGGCTGTTTCGCCCGGATAAGGCAATACGTTGACCAGTTGAAAGCGATGATTTGCAAGCGTTGTATCGGGTGGCGGAAATCCGCTTCGGGACAAGGTAGAAAGCATAAACGAATGCGTTTCGTTCTTTAAAGAAACCGTAAGTTTTACCGCAGCGTAACCGGCCCAGATGCAGGTTGCGTTAAGTGGACAACGTGAATCATTGAGTGAATCAACACAAACTTTCACGTTGTCCGCCGACCGCTGCACGGTAGTGCATTCAGCAAGCTTTATGGTTACCGGATTTTCTGCGTTATACGAACTTGTCTTGCGGCACGCAAGGAAGCAAAGGCCAAGAAAAAGGTATTTGTACATTGCCAATATCATTTTATGTCTGTTGACAACGATAATTTTTACGCCGTTGCTTGCGAAGAGAAAAAATTTGCCGAACTGCCAAACACGGCCATCATGCCCATGCCGATTTCAATGGCATCTTCGTCAATATTAAAGGTTGGCGTGTGCACACCCGATGTTAAGCCCTTTGCTTTGTTGGCCGTTCCCAGCCGGAAAAAACAACCGGGGATTTTTTGCGAGTAATAACCAAAATCTTCGGCACCCATGCGCACTTCGGTTTCTTCTACTTTTTCCTTGCCCATAAAATCTGCGGCGAGGCTTTTTGCGTAATCGTTCAGCGCTTCGTTGTTGTAAACGGTTGGATAGCCTACATCAATGTGCACGTCGGCTTCGGCGCCCATACTTTCCACCAATTCTTTTGCAAGTTTTTTAATGATGCCGTGCGCCTTAAAACGCCAGCCTTCGTCCATGGCGCGAAAGGTGCCCATGAGCTTTACTTCGGACGGAATCACGTTGGTTGTGTAACCACCCTGGAACGAAGAAACGGTAAGAACAGAAGGCGTGAACGGGTCGCGGTTGCGGCTAATGACTTGTTGCAAACCCACCACCAGGTGCGAAGCAACGAGGATGGTGTCGGCGGTGAGATGCGGTGCTGCCGCGTGGCCGCCTTTGCTGCGAACGGTGATGTACAGTTCATCAGCACTGGCCATGACTTTGCCGCCGCGAAAACTGAGTTTGCCTACTTCCAACTGCGGATTAACATGCAGGCCAAAGATGCACTGCGGTGCTGGGTTTTGGAGCACGCCTTCGTTAATGAGCAGGCTTGCGCCGCCGGGATTTTTTTCTTCGCCGGGCTGAAAAATCAACTTCACCGTGCCTTCCCATTCGGCTTTTGTTTCCGATAAAATTTTTGCCGCGCCAAGCAAACAAGTCGTGTGCACGTCGTGGCCGCAGGCGTGCATAATGCCTGTCTTCGTTGATTTGTACGGCACGTCGTTTTCTTCGTTGATGGGCAAAGCGTCCATGTCGGCACGAAGGGCTACGATGCGTGAAGAGGGATTTTTTCCTTCAATCAATCCGACAACGCCAGTGGCCGCCTTTACTTCAAAAGGAATCTTGTAATCGCGAAGTTTTTGCTGAACGTATTGAGAGGTTTCAAATTCTTTGTACGAAAGTTCGGGATGTGCATGAAGGTGTTGGCGAATGCCGATGAATTCGTTTTTGTATTGTGAAGCGAGGTGTTTTATTTTTTGCAGAAGCATGGGGCGAAGATAAGCCGAAGCAAAAACAGGCCACGTTTCTTCACACCAAAGGATGAGGTCTGGTTCTTGCATTTCTTTTTTAAAAGAATTCATCATGCAGGACGAACAAAAAAGAACGCAGCCTTCGGGCCACGACAGCACCGAACCTTCTACACAAAATGCAAACCGGCAAGAACAAAGCGATCCGCAGTTAACCGAACTGAAAGGTTTTGTTGATAAAAAAGAAGATTTGGAGCCAACGTTAACCGACGGAACGAAAGTGCCCGATAAAGCCAAAGAAGAGAACCGGCAGAACGGTTACAACGACCGTGAAAAGTGAGACGTGAAACCCTAAGTCATTTCAACGGATAAACATTGTAGCGTCTCGCGTCTTCTCTTTATTCTAGGTGGCCTGTTTTTCGCAGGCCTTTTTTTATGGATGTTGAAACAAATAAGGAGCGAAGCAAGGAAATTAAAAATGCAAAGGGCTCCGGTCATCATAAAGCCTGGGTAATTGGTTACGTTGTGACCGCACTCGTTTTTATCGCAGTTTATTTTTTGCTCCAGTTTAAAGTCTTCGGTTTGCTGGGCACGTACCGAAGCTTGTTGCAACGCCTTTCGCTTGCCGGCTTTGTCGTATCGGTCGTTCTCATCATCGCAAGAGTTATCATTGCGTCCATTGCCAAGCGTTCGGAAAACAAAAAAGAGCAGTACAACGTCATTCGCCTCATTCGATTGTTAAGCGTATTGCTTGCACTCTTTATTGTCGTTACGTTTTTGTTTGCCAAATGGTACACGGCGGCTGTTTCGCTAGGACTGTTTTCACTCATTCTCGGCTTTGCCTTGCAAACGCCCATCTCTTCGCTCATTGGTTGGTTTTACATCATCATTCGCACGCCTTACCGCATTGGGGATAGAATACAAGTCGGCACATTCACCGGTGACGTGGTGGAGATTGGTTACCTCGATACAACCTTGTGGGAATTTCACGGCGATTATCTTTCCAATGATGTTCCCAGCGGACGCCTCATCCGCTTTCCCAACACGTTGGTGTTGCAATCGCAGGTGTACAATTACTCCTGGCGAAAGTTTCCCTTCATCTGGAATGAAATTCCTTTTCAAATAGCCTACGAAAGCGATTTTGATTTTGTAGAAAAGACGGTGAAAGAAGTAGCAACAAGAGAATTGGGTGACGGCATGAAGGAAGCCATTGAAAAGTTTAAAGAACTGGTGCAGCAAACGCCGGTTGATGAATTGGAAATAAAAGAATATCCTTTCGTTGTTTTCAGGGTAAACGCAAATACATGGGTAGAAGTGGTGTTAACGTATTTGGTGCCGCCAAAGAAAGCATCGGGCATTCGCAGCCGCCTGATTAAATCCATCATTCGTGAATTGCTGAAAGAACCGGATAAAGTTTTGTTTCCAAAGTCAAATTCGCGATGAAAGAAATCCTGTCTCGCTTGTTTAAATCAAACCGTCGAAAGACGAGGGCGGTTCGTTTTTTTCTTTTGTGCCCTTTGTTTCCAACTTGTTTATTTTGTCCAGCAATTCGTCCATTTTCAATTGCAGCTTTACCACTTCCGTCTGCGACTTTAAGTTTATTTGGTATTCAACTTCTCCGCGAATGCGGTCGGCTTCCGCCTGTCTTCGCTGGCTGTTCAAAATGAGAATGGTCAGCAAAAAGGAAACAAGCGTAAGGATAAATTCAAGCAAAGCGAAGGCAGGCGGCTGATCCAAAAACGAAACGGGTTGCGCATAGCGCCGATGATAAAGAAAAACCTGCACCGTCATCCAGCCTACAATAAAAAAGATGTAAAACAGAAGAAACCATCCGCTCGTTAGCAGCCGGGCAAGATTGTCAACCGACCGCTGCAAACGGGTGCTTTTTGCTTCTACCTGCTCGTTTATGTTCGGAATGACGTTGATGCGTGCCGTGCTTTGCCGAAGACGCAGGGTCAACACTTGCAGCAAGGTGCGGCTTAACTGCGGATGCTTGTTCAAAAAAAGATAAAACGAATCCCTGTCGAGGGTGAGCAAAGCAGTTTGTTCCAGCGATCGGGCTGTGGCCGAATGTGGTTCTCCGTCAATCAGGGAAAGTTCGCCAAAGAAGGCACCCGGTTCCAACACGGCAAGACTTACGTCGCGACCGTCTTCATCGGTATAACTTATCTCTACTTTTCCTTCTTCCACAATGTACAGGCGGTCGCCTTTTTCGTTCATCCAAAAAATGGTTTGCTGCGCAGGATGGCTTTGCCTTTTTAAATAAGCCTGCAACTCCGCCAGTTCAGCGGTTGCCAAACCGGCAAACAAATCAATTTTTTTTAAGGTGGCTTCGTTCATGTTTGCTCTTTGGGCATTGATTGTTTTAGTGATTGCGAATCTTGCGCCATGCGGATGAAGTTGTTGTGAAAACAAATTGGCTGGGCAGACAATAAACAAATTAACAATTTGCCGGTTGTGTTAATGAGGAAAGAAAAACGCCAATCGCTTTTAGTACATTTATTGCATAATCCTCCACAACTAAAATCCCAACGTTATGTTTGATCAAATTCTGGATCTCGTCAAAAGTCATTTGGGCAATAACCCGCAAGTTGCTGCAGCTGTTCCACCCGGACAGGAAGACGCGGTTCACCGCGAAGTAGCTACGCAAATTCAAAACGGTTTGGCCACGCAAGCGGCCGCGCAGGGCGGTGTAGGTGGTTTGCTCTCGCACTTGCAAAGCGGTTTAACCAGCGGTAGCCCGGTAGTGAACGCAATTGAAGGTGGATTGATGGGTACGCTCGGTAGCAAATTTGGTTTACCGCCTGCTGCCACCGGCGCAATTGCAGCGGCCTTACCCGGTTTGTTGCAAAAGTTTGCACACAAGGCGAACGATCCGAATGATCCAAGCATTACGCCGGACAGCATCTCGAAACACCTGCCCAATCTTGGCGGCTTGGGTGGGGCACTGGGCGGATTATTTGGCGGACGATAATTTTTATAAACAAGTATACAAATGAAAAGCACCGGTTTAAACCGGTGCTTTTCATTTTCTTTAAAGTTGTTTGTAGCAAGCCAGTAAAGTTTGGAGCGTTTTGCTTATTCGTCAATGCCAAGCCCTGATTCAATTACAACATAATCTGATGTATCAGTGTCGTCCTTCTCCGAACGCTCCGTATCTGCCTTGCGATCGTCGGAAATATCTTTCATGCCGGCTCCTGTTTTTTCGGTTGCTGTTTCCGGTCTTTGTTCTCTGTTCTCCTTGTCTTTCATATACGGTAAATTTATCGGTGATAAAACAAAACCGTTACGAAAACCGTGCCTTGGTGTGCAGCAAAACGACACGTGAAAACAGGGAAGTACAAGGGAGCTGTTCCGCAAACATCTTTACCAAAAACAATTTTATCTTGTCATTCACAAACTATGAATGAAATCAACTCCATTGCCGGCGTTATTGTTTGCCTCGACAAAATTGTGCAGGAAAGCATTCAAACGCAGAGCCGCACAGGCTATTTTGCAGCCTTGTACAAACGAATGACAAAAGCCGTGAGCGAAGGCATTGCGGCCGGTCAGTTTGAAGACGGTAAACGAATGGAACAACTGGACATTGCGTTTGCCAAACGTTATCTCGAAGCTTTTGAGGCTTTTCAAAACAAAAAAGAATGTTCGGCCTCGTGGCAGTGCGCTTTATCGGGTTGCGGCAATCGTTCGCTTATTGTTTTGCAGCACCTGATTTTGGGCATCAACACACACATTAATCTCGACCTCGCCATTGCTGCGGCCACGGTTGGGCCCGGCCAAAGCATTCACGCTCTGGAGAATGATTTTAACCGCATCAACCTTGTCATTGCTTCGTTGGTTGACGATGTGCAACATTGTTTAGAAGAGGTTTGGTTTCCCATGCGGTGGCTGAACAGAATTGCAACAAAGCCCGAAGAAGCCGTTTTGAATTTTAGCATTGGCGCCGCCCGAAAGACGGCTTGGGCCAATGCGGTAATCCTCGCAAATATGGATGCGCATCAACAGCAGGCACAGATCAAAACAATGGACTTGATGGTGCAAACGGTTGGCAATGCCGTTATACATCCGGGCTTCTGGCCGCAGCTTTTGTTGCGCTTAATCCGGGCGATGGAATACGAAGACGTGTCGCGAACGATACGGTTGATAGACACAACCGTGGTGTAAGCGGAAAATAGAATCTTGTGAAGAGCGAATCAGTACCGCCGTCCGGTGAACGCACTTCGCAACAAAGCCATGATGAGTGTAAATACAGCCGATCCGATGATGGCCCACAAAATGGGAAAAGATTTGCCTTGAATGTGCACGGTAAAAACTTCGGGCAAACCGAATTTGCCCGCAAGCCACATTCCGAGATACGCGCCGATGAAGCCCACGACAATTGAAACAAGGCAGCCGCCCAAATCATAACCAGCCAACGATTGTCCGATGGCGCCGCAAACGGCGGCAACAACCAGCAGCACCAAAAATCCGATAAGTGTCATAGCGCGAAGTTTTATTGTAAGAATTTGCGTTTACGCGTTTGCTTTACAAGCACTGCAAAAGCTATTCCCGTACCAAAAATATTTGAGCCGAGGCAAGTCAATCGTAAAGGGAACACGGCGAAGGAAGGAGTAAACGCAAAGGCGTTCGTATTTTCTGCAGGGACAAATTCCTCATTTTTTCGCTTGCGGGAAAAGCCGGTCTTGGTTAGGTTTGAACCAACCCGTTTCTATGAAAAAACTAATTGCTTTGGGCGGTTGCATTTGGCTGTTTCAAAGTTTTTCACACGCAGCTTTAAGTGACGATGCAATTGAACAGGCCAACGGCCGCAAGGTTTTGGTAAAAGCGCTTGCCGTCGTTGTAAACACAAATGCCCACCGCAAAGTGGCGCCAAAAAACGTTGCGCTTGCCGGTTCGGGTCATCCGCCGTTTTAATTTCTTCACGGTTTCGACAATTCGATCACTTCTTCCGTCAATTGGTGTTTGGTGTTCTTTACTTTTCTTTTTTGCGACGATAGTTTCGGGATGTTATGAAACCTATCGAAAAGAGCTTGTCTTTAAACTCAAATTGCAAGAGCATTACTTGTCTTGAATGTGCTTTGTGCAAGGCAAACAATTACGAGGAGAAACGAACCGTTATGCCGTCGCCCATAGCCAACGCAGGCAAGGCTTTGTATGGCGCAGAAGCCTCGTTTTATTATTTCTACTTTTCTGTACATTAACCACTTTGAGGCTGCGAGAACGAGTCCGTATCGTGTGTGCCAGCTTGCAACCAAGACGTGGGGTCTTATTGCAAAAGCCCTCTGTGTTGAATGATTGAATAGCGTCGTTTGCATTTAATTTTTTTTCTTCTGTTTTGCCAAACGTATAGATTGTTCTATTTTGGTATATAAACCAACCGACTTTTTATGCAAAAAAGATCCTTCAAACGCCTTTGCGTTTCTGCCTTCGCCGTTTTATTTGCCGCTGGCATGCTTGTAAGTTGTAACAACAGTTCCGACAAAACCACGACAACGGATTCAACTACTGTCCGCATGAGTGACACCACACACATGAACAACGGAAGCAAAATGATGGACACGATGACTCATGCCGGCGATACGCTGCACAAGGGCGAACAGACTCCTCCGCCAAGTAATTAAATTATTCAGTTTTTTCCGCTTCTCTACTCCTGGCCGACTCTAAACCGGCCAGGTATTTTTCGTGCCTGCTGGTGAGCTTTGCCACGAGCCAGTGTTCTGCTTTGTGGTGTGCGGGTAGCAAAATAGCAGCAATGGCTACAAAGATGATTAGTTCGAGAACGGGAGATTGGTGAGCGGTATTTGAAACAACCGGATGCAGCAGTAATGTGATGTATTCGAAAAAGAAGAGAAGCGCAAAAACGCCCAGAATTTGAATAACCCTTCTGTTTACTCGTTTCCGGGCGATGTAAGCGCTCAAAAAGAAAAGGACGGGGATGAAGGCGCCCATAAAGAAAAATTCGAGCTTTTCTTTTCTGGCTATTTCTTCTTCCAATCTTTCTTCGGCCATTTGCTGTTGCCGAATTCTTTCAGAAATTGTAAGGCTTTGCATTGTCCTGATTTTTTCGCTGTTGTCAAAGGAATCCTTCAGCCGTAAATAATTTTGCTGAACGGCAAAGGCACTGTCAATGTTGTTATCTTCTTTGTACAATTGTGTAAGAAATTCGCTGGCGTTAACGGCGTGTTTTAGAAAACCATTTTGTGAACTTATGAGCAGCGCCGTTCGCGCATAAAACAACGCATAGTCAGGTCGGTTTAATCGATTGTAAGTTTTTGCCAATCCAAGGTAACATTCTGCAAGATTGAAGTAATCTTGCTTCGCTCTTAAATAAGACGCTGCTTCCTTGTAACAGCGATTTGCTTTTGTGTATTCTGCACTTTTAAAATAAATGTTGCCAAGATTATTCAGCGCTGTTCCAATAAGTAAATCATTTTTTTCCTTCAGCGAGTTTTGATAACAGCGTTCCGTATAGGCAGCAGCCGAGTCAAGCTGGCCTGCGTTTGTATAAATATCACCGATGTCAAGGGCAGTATAAAGCGAAAGCTCACGCAAGCTGTCAACTCTTACAATTGAATCGGCGGCATAACCGTATTTAAGCGCATTGTCAACATCCTTCTGGCTGTTGTAAACCAACGCCATGCTTATGTAAACCGAAGCCAGGCTTTTTGCATCGCCGGTGCGTTCAACAATTTTCAGTTCTTCGAGATAGTATTCTAAAGCCTTGGTGAAATTTCCCAGCCAGTTGAAAGCGGCGGCCATCAATCCCAGGGAACTTGCTTCGCCTTTTTCGTCGTGCCATTTTTTTGAAAGGCTATAAGCATTTTGAGCCAATATCAAAGCCGAATCGGGCTTGCTGTTTTTGTAATAATAGCTGAGCAACCGCAGTGTTTTGGCTTTGCTTGTATCGGCCTTTTGCTTTTGCAGCACAGCCCACAAGCTGTCGGTAACAGCATTCTGTCCGCTGCCGCGAAACTGAAGCAACAAAAGAAGCAGCACAAGAGCGCATAGCCTCATACAAATTTTATTTTGCTATATATTAGTAAGAAATAAAAACTTTCCATGCGCAAAGTATCAAAATTATTTTTCTTCCTTTCGCTCTGCTGTTCGCTGAAAGCAACTGCTCAAAACCAATACGCACTTCTTGTGGGCATCAACGATTATTACCAAAGCCGGGGAGTAAAACATCCGAAAAGCCTGCACGGTTGTGTGAACGACGCCAGTTCTATGCGAGAACTGTTGCTAAACCGCTTTGGCTATCGTTCGGCCAACATTGATACCTTGTACAACGCCAGCGCAACAAAGCCCAACCTGCTGAGCGAATTGCACCAACTGCTCGGAAAATGCCGTCCCGGCGACGCCTTCGTGTTTTATTATTCGGGGCACGGCATCTGGCTGAATAATTACAACGAACCCGATTCCATCAAAATGCGAAGAAGCCAGGCCATGGTGATGAGTGACCTGTATTCTCCCGGCTTTGACTGTTTGGTGACCGACGAAAACCTAAAAAAAGAAATGAACAAATTCATTGATAAGCGGGTTAAAGTGACGGCCATTTTTGACTGTTGTCACAGCGGAAACATTTCTATGGGCGGAGGAAATTCACAACCCTCTTATTGGAGTCCTTACGAGGTTGAAAGCTGGCAAATGAAAAGCTTACAGGTCGGAGACATAGCCTACGTGCCCAAAAGAAAACAACCCATCGGTTGCCCCGCTGACTTCAGTACCAATTCCCGCTTTTGGGTGGATTCGGATAACGACGGTGTACCGGATTGTAAGGATTGGGAAATTCATTCGCCACGGGGCGTGCCGGTAGATTCTCTTGGCGTTGCAACCAGTTCCGTCAATCCCGAGGATTACCTGTTTGAGAATTCTGAAATTGAAAATGATTCTTTGGATTCCGGAGCAAGTGCAGACAACAGCCGCTCGTATAATTTAAAAGACACGTTCAGCATCAATTATCGAGTCCTTGAGACAAGGCCATCGGACAGGAAAGGCGGAGGTTTTTTTTCGCTCTCTGCATCCGACCAGGATTTGACGGCGGCCGAAATAACCGATGAAAGCGGCCTCCCGCACGGCGCCTTCACAACCGCTTTGCTTGCTGTTTACAAAGAGAATCCCTCCAACCTGCGCATGACGGATTTAATGGCAAAGCTTACAGATTGGATACGCAGCAAGAGCTATATTCAAACGCCCAAGTTTCATTTTGACAAAGAGCGATTAAATAGCAACCTGCTCGGATTTGATAACGCAAACTTTTCTAACACCGTCGTAACGCATTGCATCGCCGCAGCAAACGGAACGATCGTCTTTGATAAAGGACTCTACGCCGCAATAACCAAAGGTGATATTTTAAAAAAGGTAGATAAAAACGAAAGTATCACCGTTCAAGTCGTAAGCGCCACAAAAGACGCAGCAACGGCGGTTGACAAAACGGGAGCCGTTAAACGAGGGGATATTTTCCAATTCGTTGGTACTGCAACCGTGCCGCCGGTAAAACTTTACATTCCCGAAGCCTCGTTTACACAAGCCGGCTTTCAGGGCTTCTTTCAAAACAAGATTTACCCGCTGACGTTGAAAAAGGATTATGGTGATTATGGTTATGCCGTTGGTGATGCAAACAATGCAAGTTTTTACAGCGGCACTCAAAAGCGGGAAAACAGCGTACGCTTGTACAGCAGTGCGCAACGTTTCGTTGTTTACGAAGCGAGGATAAAGAAAGAATATAATGATCCTTATAATCCTGTATTAATCAACCGGGTTGTTTTACTGCCGCTTCCTTCTTACATCATTCAGCCGTTGAAAAAAATGGTCAGTGGTAACCCAAACATAAAACTGGTGAACCGCCCCGAAGAAGCCGACTATGTTTTGTACCTGAATTATGCAAACGTAAGTCTCGGAACTTCGAAAGGATTTATTTTTTATTATCATCCGCCGCTGAACAACAAAAACGTTAACGCTACTGTGTTCTCAGCAGACAATGTAACGGTGTCAACACTCTCATTCGCTGGAACGCAACTACAGTCTTTCTGCGAAAAATTGTACGTGTTGACGAAGAGCATAACGGTGTACCACAAGTACGTGTGGTTGTACGGCAAGAAAAAATAGCCGCTGCGGCAAAAAGCTTTCAGGCATCTGCAAAAAGAATTCGGTAAATTAGGGAAAGCCAATCTTCATGCGCAAAACATCCCTCCTTGTTTTGGGCTTTCAGCTTTTTTCCATAGCGCTGCAGGCACAAAACAAATACGCTGTTATTGTTGGCATCAACGATTATTACCAAAGCCCGGGTGTAATGCATCCAAGCAGCTTACACGGCTGCGTGAACGATGCAAGAGCAGTCGAAGAACTCTTACTGAATCGCTTTGGATTTAAGCAATCCAATATCTACACCTTGTTTGATTCGGCAAGCACAAGACCTGCTGTTCTCCATTTAATGCGCAGCGTATTGAGCAAGGCAACGAAGGGCGATGCTTTTGTGTTTTATTATTCCGGACACGGCGCCTGGATGAAGAACGAAATGGAACTTGATTCCTTAAAGCGGCAAATGAGCCAGGCGATGGTGATGAGCGACTTGTATGCGCCGGGCCTGGGTTGCTTGTTGACCGACGAAGACCTGAAAACGGTTTTCAACGAGTTCGTGGATAAAAAAATTATCACCACTGCTTTGCTCGACTGCTGCTACAGTGGTTTTTTGTTGGCTGCGCCGCCACCGCCCGCATACTGGTGGCCAACACCGCGGCAAGGGCAACAGAAATCCATGAGCCTTGGCGATATTTCTTACACCCCTGACCTTAAAGAACCGATTGGCTGTCCAGTGAATTCGCCTGAAGGGACACTTACCGATACAGACGGTGACGGCGTGCCCGATTGCCGCGACTGGGAAATAGCCTCCCTTCCCGGTGTGCCGGTGGATTCGTTAGGTGTGGCGAAAGAATTTATCGGTGCAGAAGAATACATCATGCAAACCAAAACGGATCCCCGCTTTGTGGGTTATACCGCCAATTCTTCGCTCGTTGGAACCGAAAGCCGGGCCTTTAATTTGAGAGATGCGCTCACGGTAAACTTTGCACCCAAGGCGGAACGTCCGGCCGACCGGAAAGGCAGCGCTTTTATTTCGCTTGCCGCGTCAAGCCAATACCAGAAAGCCGCGGAAATAACGGACGAAAACGGCATTCGTCACGGCGCTTTTACAAAAGCCCTGCTCAGCATCTACCAAAGCAATTCTTCGGCTTTACCGGTTTCGGATTTGATGGCAAAACTTACGTCCACCTTAAAAGAACAGCATTATGAACAGGAGCCAACTTTTCTTTTTGAGAAAAGCCGGCTAAAAGGAAATTTAATCGGCACGAACGGCAAAAGTTTTTCGAACACCGTTGCGTTAAAATGCACAGCGGTTGCAAACGGAAAACTAACGCTTGATAAAGGCCTTTACGCAGGCATTGCAAAAGGCAATGTTTTGAGAAGTGCGACCGGCAATAAAACCCTCACCGTTGACAGTGCAACCGCAACCGAATCCATCGCTACCGATAAGAGTGGCGCTGTTCAAAAAGGAACGATATTCCGCGTGGTTGACGGCTACACGTCTTCCGCGCCGCTGGCAAAAATCTACATACCTGAAGTGGCTTTTACACAAAAAACCTTTGCCGCTTTTTTTCAAAAAAGGATCAACCCCGTTGTGGCGCAAAGCACTTACGCAGATTATTACGAGCCTGCTTTTATGCGTCCGCAAACCGTGCACATTTACACAGGCGCAAACAAATACCTTGTGCAAAACAGCACAGACGTTTCTCCGGAAATGCGTTGGATTGATACCCTGGTTCTTCTTCCTTTGCCTTCCTTCGTTACGAAAGCATTGAAGAAAAAACTGGAAAAAAACCAGAACATAAAACTTGTGAAAACTGTGGCGGAAGCGGATTATGTTTTATTCCTGAACTATACAAAGAAGAGGAATGATAACCCTTCCGGTTTTGTTTTTTATTACCATCCGCCGCTTGCAGAAATGCCCTGGCCAATTTTCTCAAGCGAATATTTATTCAAACCGGCACTTCCCTCTGACGGAAAAGGAATTCGGGAACTTTCCGAAAAACTGTATGCCCTCGCGGTGAAAATGCTCCGCTACAGCACAGGAGATGTGTGGATGAACGAGCAGCCAAAGAAATCAACCGCTGTCATTCGTTGAGTTTTTAAAACTAAATTTTACCGGCCATCAATTTCCTGTGCCAGGTTAAAGCAATCTTTATGCACAAGGCTTTAAAACTAATCGTTGCTGTCTGCTGTCTTTGCCAAACATTCGTTCACGCACAAAACCAATACGCGGTTCTTGTTGGCATTAACGACTATTACCAGGCTCCCGGCGTAAAGCACGAGCACAGCCTGCACGGTTGTGTGAACGACGCCAATTCGATAAGAGAATTGTTGTTGAATCGTTTTGGCTTTAAACGCTCCAACATTGACAGCCTGTACGATTCCAGCGCCACCAAAGCAAATCTTTTAAAGGCCTTTCACCGGTCGCTTGCCAAATGCCGCGAGGGCGATGCCTTCGTGTTTTATTATTCGGGCCACGGCGCCTGGATGACAAATCCTTATCAAACCGACTCGGTGAAACGAAGAATGAGTCAGGGCATGGTGATGAGCAATCTATATGCGCCAAACTTGGAATGTCTTTTTACTGATGAAGACATCAAAACCGTTTTCAATCTTTTTGTTGACAAGAAAGTAAAAGTGACGGCCATTTTTGATTGTTGTTTCAGCGGTCTTTTGCCGGCCGGTTGGACCTCAGATTATTGGATGGCGTTTCCGCCACCACCGGAAGAAAAATCAATGAGTTTGGGGAACATCACCTACCGTACCGAAAAGAAAAAACCTGTCGGTTGCCGCGTAGACAGCTTAGGACGAACGCTTGATACATTGGATACTGACGGTGATGGCGTACCCGATTGCCGCGACTGGGAAATAGCCTCTTTACCAAACGTGCCGGTGGATTCGCTGGGAGTAATGATGCAAACAATCAGCGCTGAAGATTACATTAAGCGAACCAGCAACGATCCACGCTTTACAAAACTTTCATCCGATTCTTCGGGCTTTGCATTGGCCGTGAATAATGACCGTGCGTTTAATTTAAGCGATGCGCTTACGGTGACTTATCGCCCTCTTGCCAAACGTCCTTTTGAACGGGCGAACAGCGGTTTTCTTTCTTTGTCCGCCGCATCCGACATTGAACTGGCTGCGGAAATAACCGATGAAGCAGGATTGAGACACGGCGCTTTCACCAAGGCTTTACTCTCGCTTTACAAAAACAATTCTTCCGCTTTGCCCGTTGCCGATCTGCTTTCGAAAATCACAGACCTTATGCAGAAGCAAGGCTATGCGCAGCATCCCACGTATCATTACGAAAGAAGCCGGTTGACCGGGAACCTGGTCGGCGTTGAACAAACAAAACTTTCCAACACCGTTACCGCAAAATGCGTTTCGGTAAAAAACGGTATTGTCACGCTTGACAAAGGATTGTACGCCGGTATTGCAAAAGGAAATTTGTTGAAGAACACAAGCGTTGGCAATGTAACGCTGCAAGTGACGGATGCAACCGCCAACACGGCCACAGCTTTCGACAAGAACAGCCGCACCAGGGCAGGCGCGGTGTTTCAACTTGTCAGTCGCAATTCGGTATCGGCTCCGTTGGTAAAGCTTTACATACCTCAGGTTTCTTTATCACAGCCTGCTTTTAAAACCTTTCTGCATAAAATAATAATTCCGCTCAGCTTGCGAAAAGATTATGCCGATTATCATTATTCACACCTGTCAGCAGCCGGTGACGTTATTGTATTAACCGGCACAAAAACGTATAAGAAATATAGCAATCCAACCCAGGTGGATGACGCCAGTAAGCCCTACACCATTGTGCTGCTTCCATTGCCTTCCTATCTCACAAGGCCGTTGAAAAAAATGATTGCAAAAAACCAAAGCATTCAATTGGTAAACCGTGTTGACCAGGCGGATTATGTTTTGTTTTTGAATTACGTTAAAGAAAGAGAAGGACAGCCAGCGGGCTTTGTTTTTTATTATCATCCGCCGATCGAAGAACACAGTTGGGCTGTTTTTTCCCGGGATCACCTGGAAGTAAAACCGCCGGAAGTTTTTGCGAAATCATTGCAGGCGCTTACGCAAAAATTATATGAGTTGAGCACCGAAACTGTCCGTTACAAATCAACCAACTGGATCAACGAAAATTAATTGCTCGACAGTTCGTGCATAAAGAAAGCCTGCGTTATGTCACAGGCTTTTTCATCAATTGTGAGAGTTGCTTAATCCCGTTTTTGCAGAACATTCTTCTGAGACGCCCATTTCTTTTGCCAGGCAGGATAAGCGTTCAAAACTTTTTGCGGCGCATACGTGTACCAACCGTAACCATCCCTGCGTTCGCGGTCCACTTCGGCGAGTGAATAAACCACTTTGCTGTCGCGGTTGCAAAACAGTGGCCGGTGCGTTTTTAGTTCGTAGTACCGCGTCCAAATGGGCGGCGCCGTTTCATCTTCAACCACTATGCGATCGGCAGTGGAAACACGATAAGGCGTTTGCAGCGGCGGTGCCTGCACAACCTTCACTTTCGTGTGCAAAATTTTCGATGCATCAAACCAGGCCACCGCGTTTTGAACGGCGTTGATAATTTGTTTCCCGGGTTTGTCAATGCTCATCAAAAACAAAACAATCTCGCTGCTTTCGCCGTTGCAAATGCTTGGCGGTTCAAACTTGCGTGCCCACGTAGGTTGCAGCGTCACCTCGTCGTGTTGCTGGCACCAGGCCGTAAGTTTTCCGTCGTCATTGATCTGCGTTTTCAAAATGCAATCAATTCCTTTCACATAAGCCGCTTCAATTTTTTTGCGGTGCGCATCGTCCACAAACAAGTAGTCTTTCCTTTTGTCAACAATGTCTTTTAACACTTGCATGATGCCCATCATGGCGCCGTCGTTATAGGTAATGTGCCGGCTGTAATTTTCTTCCAAAGGATAATATTGCGGCCAGCCGCCGTTGGCGTATTGCGCCGATAATATAAAATCCAGCCCTTTCAAGGCCGCCTCGCCGTATTTGGCAACGCCGGTAGCGGTGTAAACCTGCGCCAGTGCGGCAATGTGAGTATAAGTGGTGCCGTTGTCGAAGGTTGTATTTAGAATTGATTTTGCTTTTATTAAACTGTCTTTTTGCTCCGGCGCAAGAATGGCAAAGATGTCGTAGTTCTTTGGCCAGCCGCCGTTGCCTTTCTGGTACAAGAGAATGTTATCGGCAACAGCGGTCAACTCGGTTGGTTTATAACGCGGCTGGTTCGGTTTTGGAAAGATGACGTTTGTTTTTTCTGCAATCCCGTACCAGTGTCGCGAAGCATCGCCGAAAGGTTCGGGATCAATTTGCACCGAAGCGGCGCTTTGTGTGTTTTGTGCAAACAGCGGTACATATACCGAAGCCGTTATCAAAAAGCAACCGGCAGCTTTTAAAAGCAAACTGCGACGGCGGAAAATTTTTACCATAAACAACAAAATTGCAAGAAGAATTTATAAGGCTTCAATATACGCCGCCATCTTCTGGCGGGTATCCTGATCTGGCAGGCTTCCTTCGCCAGCCTGCAGATTTTGCATCGCATGATTAACGTTTCCTGTTGCCGGAATGACGCAGGTAACGGCGGGATGCGAAAGAATAAACTTCAAAAAATAAGCGCCCCAGTTGTCAATGCCCAATTCTGCTGCCCACGGCGGCAAGGGTTTGTCTGCTACTTTTCGAAAAAGGCTTCCTTCGCCAAAGGGTCGGTTGATTAAAGTAGCAACGCCTCTTTCGGCGCACAAGGGAAGCAAAAACTTTTCGGCGTGCCGCGAAAGAACGGAATAATTGAACTGTACGAAATCAACCGACTCTTTTCTTATCACGTTCGCAAGGGCTTCGTGGCTGCCGTCCAGGTAATGCGTGATGCCGATGTAACGCAACTTGCCTTCGTCTTTCAACTTGCGCAAATAGGAGAGATGCGTTTGCCAGTCAAGCAGGTTGTGTATCTGAACAAGGTCCATCACTTCCCGCTTCATTAAACGATAGGAATTTTTGATTTGTTTTTTGCCCGCTTCAGCGCCTTGCGTCCAAACTTTTGTGGCGTAAAAAAAATCGTTTTGTTCGGGCATTGCAGCGGTGACGTTGCCCACAACCTCTTCGGCGCAGCCGTACATGGGAGAAGAATCAATCAGCCTTGCGCCGGCTTTGTGCATTGCTATTAAAACATCTTTCAAGGAAGCATAACGCGAAGCGTCAACGTCGAAAGTTTGCCAGGTGCCGAGGCCAATTACAGGAAGCGCTTCGCTTGAAGAAGGAATGTTGCGGGTGAGCATGGCCTAAAGTTAGGAACGGGATTTCGCCTGAAGTCATTGATGGCACAGCACATCAGCAGAACCTGAATGTTGCGGCAGCGAAGGACTTAGGTAAGGAATGCCAAGATTCAATCCACGCAACACCAGCAACACAGCCATGCAGGCAAGAAAGAAAGGAACCGCTTTGCGAAAATTCAACCGCATTTTCTGGTTGACAAATGAGCCAAAAAATGCAACAGTCAACATTGCCGGGAACGTACCTGCGCCAAAGGCAGCCATAAACAAACTGCCTTTGATAAGGCTACCGGTGAGAAATGAAGACGTAAGCGCAAGGTAGATCATGCCGCAGGGCAGAAGGCCGTTGAGCAAGCCAATGCCAAAGAGTGATTGATTGGTTGGCGTTGAAAGAAGTTTACCAAGTCCCTTGCGAAGCACCAGAAAGAAACTTTGAGCCGGAGGGGTTTTTCCAAATCTTTTTTTTGTGTCCGAAGGCAGCAACAGGTAAAGCAAAATGGCTGCTCCAAAAACAACGGAGACGGTGCTTTGCGCTTTCGGTGTAATGAGAAAGCCACCGGCCAAACCCAGCACAAGACCAAGCCATGAGTACGTAACAATGCGGCCAAGATTGTAAAGCAAAGCGCCGTGCAAACGGCCATTGGTGCTTCTTGCTCCCATTGGCAAAGAGAGCGCAATGGGGCCACACATGCCGATGCAGTGAAGACTGCCAACCGCGCCCATCGCAAAAGCGATCCCGATAATTTGCAAAACATTCATGAGGCCTTAAAAAAAGATTTTTTGTTCCTGAAAGAAACGCTTGCCCTCGCTTTGCCAGGAAAGTTTTACTTCGTAGGAGCCGGAAAGATCTTTGTCCAAATTCAATTCATAAAAAGCCTGCGCGGTTGAAAATTTTTTGCGAATGTCTTTTGATGCATCAGAAGGGCGGTATAAATAAATTTCGCCTTCAACGGTTTTGTTTGCAAACTCTTTTGGCAATTGAACGCTGACGGTGTTAACCGTGTGCTGAATCTTTGGCGCTTCGGAAAGTTGTGCCACATGACTCTTTTGGTCAATCACGTCCTGGTATTTTAATTCGGCTTCGTAATAGTTCTCGGTTACCAAATCAAAATTTTGATGACTGGCTTTATAGGCCAGGAACAGAATGCCCAAGGCAAACGTTGTGTACGCCATAAAAATTTTATATCCCCAACTAATGCGCATAAAAAGTTTTAAGTTCTAAGTTTTAGGTTTTAAGTTTTCTAACAGCGCAGTTATTCTTTCTCTGTTTCTATTGCATGCTGCCAACTGCTAACTGCCAGCTTTTCTCATTCTTCTGGTCCCATAAAAGTAGTCTCGGCGGTTTCGATGCGTTTATGACCCTGGTACACACCGATCCTGATTTTTGTTTTGCGGTGCTCGACGTTGGCCGCTTTTACTTTCACAAAAAACGGCGATTGGAAATATGACTCCGCAGGAACCTTTAGCGCATTGCCCACCACATCAATTTCGCCGTTTACATTCTCCAACTTCAGCGTAATCGGAATGTCTTTACGTGTTTTGTTGGTGAGTTTGATGCTGTATAAATTGGCGATGCGTCCGTCGGGCAGCGTTTGATAAATCTGTCCCGGTGTGCGCAGCACTTTTGCATCAACGTCTTTACGGCTCAAGAGCAAAAAGGCAAGAAAGCCAAGCAGTGCCACCAACACAAATGAATACGCCGCCACACGCCAGTTGAACTTGTTCTTGCGTGAATGTTCAATGTTCTCTTCCGAATCAATGCGAATAAGGCCGAGCGGCTTGTTAATCTTCGTCATGATGTCGTCGCAGGCATCAATGCAGGCCGTGCAGTTTATACATTCGAGCTGCGTGCCGTTCCGAATGTCAATGCCGGTTGGACAAACGCGAACGCAGGCGAAACAATCAATGCAATCACCAGAATTTGTATCCAGTGCTGCCTTCTTCAATTTCCCTCTTGGTTCGCCGCGCACATAATCATAAGCCACCACCATTGACTTCTTGTCGAGCAATACGCCTTGCAAGCGTCCGTACGGACAAACTACCAAACAAGCCTGCTCGCGAAACCAGTAATAAACAAAAAAGAAAACGGTGGAAAAACCCATGAGCGTTGCAAACGTTACGGGGTGTACAAACACGCCTTCGTGCACCATCTTCAAAACGTTGTCCATGCCAATGATGTAGGACAAAAAGAAATTAGCAACCAAAAAAGAGATAGCATAAAAGACCGCAATCTTGGTGAGGCGTTTGCGAATCTTGAACGCATTCAAAGGCATTGCTTTTAAACGCCTTTGTTCCTGTGCATCACCGTCAATCCAGTATTCAATTTTACGGAAAATCATTTCCATAAAAATGGTTTGCGGACAAACCCATCCGCAAAACACACGGCCGAATACCACGGTAAACACAACGATAAAAACAACGAAGGTGAGAAAGCCCACCGCGAAGATGAAAAAATCCTGCGGCCAAAATATCTGTCCGAAGAAGATGAATTTTCGCTCAACAACGTTGAAAAGAAAGAACGGCTCGCCGTCAATTTTTACAAAGGGCAAGGTGAAAAAGATGGCAAGAAAAACAAGCGTCACCAGGGTGCGCAGGTTGTACAATTTTCCTTTTGGCTTTTTGGGAAAAAGAAAATTTCTCTTGCCCTGTTTGGTGATGGTGCCAACGGAATCGCGAAAGCTTTGGTCGAGCTTTTCTTTTTTCTCTGCGGCAACACCCGTGTATGTATCGTTGTAGGTTTCCATTATTTTTTTGCTACGCTGGTTGAATCTTTCGCAGCGGTATTGGTGCTGGCCTTTTCTTCATAAGGATCGCCCTGCGGCGCTTTGGGGTTGGGCGGATTTGTGCCGGCAAGGCTCTTTACATAACTCGCCAGATCTTTTATTTGCGAAGGCGAATACGTCTTTTGCCAGGACTGCATTCCTTTTTCGGGCACGCCGTATTTGATGGTTTTAAAAACGTCGTTGATGGTTCCGCCGTGCAGCCAATAGTTGTCGGTAAGATTGGGTCCTACGCCGCCTTCGCCTTTCTGTCCGTGACAGGCAAAGCAATTGCTTTGAAAGATTTTTTTGCCTTCGGCAATGCCTGCTGCATCAGCCAGTGTAACGGTTTTTTCGTCCACCATGTCGCCGGCTTTCTTGCGGTACTCTTCAATTTGTTTGGTGGCAATCGCCATTTCGGTATTGTACTCTTGTTCTGGATCGGGACCGGTTTTCCAAACGTGGTAACGAAGGATATAAAACACAGCACAAACAATGCTGAAATAAAAGCCGTACTTCCACCACGGCGGCAGGGAGTTGTCCAGTTCCTGGATGCCGTCGTAGTCGTGATCGAGCAAGTGATCGGCTTCCTTTTCAAGCGGAATCGCCTTTGTAAAAAACTTTGCGTTAAGCCGTGCAAAGCGCTGCCCAACTGAAGCCGGTGCTTTGTCTTCTTTGCCCAACGCACTGAATTTGCTGAACACGTATATCAAACCGCCGAAAGCAAAAAGAAGAACGGTTGCCAGCGCCCAAGCCGTTCCGTTGTAATTGTTATCCACCAGCGGATGGCTGATTGTTTTTTCCTGTGCGTTGGCGGCAAAGCTTGCGCAGAGTATGAACGATGTAGAAAGAATAAATTTTGTTGTGCGAATATTTCTCATACAATCAGGCTTGTTTAACAGGGATAAACGAAGAATTGTTTTCAGGTTCCAAATCAAGCGGGAGGTGTTTCATCTGGTTCACGCGGCTTTTGTCCATTTTCTTCACGTAATAAATCACCGCGATGAAGAAGAGCACGAAGATGAACAGCGAGATGATGGGATAAACATCCACACCTTTGATGGAGTCTGCGTATTGTTTGATGTATTTGAGCATAAGAAGTTTGTTTGCTAGTTCACCTGTTCACTCGTTCGTATTGCTCAACTGGCTTTCGAACAGGTGAACAAGTGAACAGGTGAACTTTTTTATTTCGCTTGCGCTGTTTGTTTGTCTTTTCCAATGTCGGTTCCCAGTCGTTGCAGGTAAGCAATGATGGCGATGATCTCTTTGTCAGGCTTCACGCTGACGTTGTCTTTTTTCAGCGAGGCTGAAATTTCTGTGGCCTGTTTTACCAAATCATTGTTGGCAATTTTATCGTAGCCCGGCTCGTATGGCACGCCCAGCTTTTGCATAGCCCTGATTTTTGCCGGTGTCATTGACGTGTCCAGTTTGTTGTCAATGAGGAAAGAATAAGACGGCATTACCGAACCGGTTGAAATGGATTGCGGATCATCAAGATGGTTGAAATGCCATGTGTTTGATTTTTTGTTGTTGCCCGCGCCTTCACGTGCCAGATCGGGGCCGGTGCGTTTTGAACCCCACTGGAAAGGATGGTCGTACACAAATTCACCCGCTTTTGAATACTCGCCGTAGCGCTCCGTTTCGCTGCGGAAGGGACGGATCATCTGCGAGTGACAGAGATAACAACCTTCGCGTATGTAAATGTCTCGGCCGTGCAATTCCAGCGGTGTATATGGCTTCACGCTGGCGATGGTGGGAATGTTCGATTTCACCATAAAGGTTGGAATCATTTCCACCGCGCCGCCAATC
Organism: Flavisolibacter ginsenosidimutans; assembly: GCF_007970805.1. Taxonomy (GTDB): domain Bacteria; phylum Bacteroidota; class Bacteroidia; order Chitinophagales; family Chitinophagaceae; genus Flavisolibacter; species Flavisolibacter ginsenosidimutans. The sequence continues at coordinate 617,199 of NZ_CP042433.1, forward strand.
AAAATCACAATCAGTGTTCCTACCAAAAGTTGAATCGGTCTTCTTTCAATCCATCGGTGCCAGTGCTCGCCTTTGTGTTTGACGTACGTTTTTTCCAATGCCGCCGCCTGTGCTTCTTCGTTTGCAACCAGCTTTGCCCTGGCCACGGTTTTAAACAGGTTGTACATCATAATGATGGCACCCGTTAGAAACAAGGCCCCGCCGAAACCACGCACCGCGTAGAAGGGGCGCATGAAAGTCACTGTTTCCAGGAAGGAGTATTTCAACTGGCCGCTTGGTGTAAATTCTTTCCACATGCTCGACTGCATGAAGCCGGCCCAATACATGGGAATGGCATAGAAAAGAATACCGAGTGTAGCAATCCAGAAGTGAACGCTTGCCAGCTTTTTTGAATAAAGCTGTGTGCGGAAGATTTTTGGGATGAGCCAGTAAAGCACGCCGAAGGTCAACATGCCGTTCCAGCCTAAGCCGCCAACGTGCACGTGCGCAATGGTCCAGTCGGTAAAGTGCGAAATGGCGTTGATGCTTTTCAGCGAAAGCATCGGGCCTTCAAAGGTTGCCATGCCGTAAGCGGTAACGGCCACCACCATAAACTTCAGCACCACGTCTTCCCGCACTTTGTCCCAGGCGCCGCGAAGCGTAAGCAGGCCGTTGATCATGCCGCCCCAGCTTGGAAACAAAAGCGTAAACGAGAACACAATGCCGAGCGATTGCGCCCAGTTGGGCAAGGCTGAATACAACAAGTGGTGCGGACCGGCCCAGATGTAGATAAAGATTAACGCCCAGAAGTGAATAATGGAAAGCTTGTACGAATAAACGGGCCGGTTTGCTGCTTTGGGCAGGAAATAATACATCAAACCCAAATAAGGTGTTGTCAGGAAAAACGCCACCGCATTGTGACCGTACCACCATTGCACCAGCGCATCCTGCACGCCGGCGTAAACGGGATAGCTTTTCATAAAGCTAACAGGGAGTTCGATAGAGTTTACAATGTGAAGAACGGCGACTGTTACGAACGTGGCGATATAAAACCACACGGCAACATAAAGGTGGCGTTCTCTTCTCTTTAAAATGGTGGCAAACATGTTCCAGCCGAATACGACCCAGACAACCGTAATGGCAATGTCAATGGGCCATTCCAGTTCGGCATATTCTTTACCGGTAGTGAAGCCAAGAGGCAAGGTAATCGCCGCCGCAACGATGATGGCCTGCCAGCCCCAGAAGTGAATTTTACTCAACTTGTCGCTGTACATTCTTGTTTTCAACAGGCGTTGCAGCGAGTAGTAATAGCCCATGAAAATGCCGTTGCCCACAAAGGCAAAAATCACCGCGTTGGTATGAAGCGGGCGAAGACGGCCGAAGTTGAGCCAGGGGCCTGCGTTTAACACCGTGGGAAAAACGAGTTCAAGGGCTATCCACAAGCCGGCCAACATGCCCACAACGCCCCAGATGATGGTAGCGTAGGCAAAGTTTCGCACAACGGCGTTGTCGTAATAAAACGTCTCCAGCCTGCCGGCTTTTGTTTTGGTTGCGCCAACCTGTGGTTGCAGCGTTGTTTGTTCAAACATGTGGTCTTATTTTGAAAGTTTGTTTTCAGAAACAGTATCGTCGAAAAGCATCCGTACAGAAGGAGTATAGTCGTCATCATATTGGCCTTTTCTCACCGACCAAATAAAAGCAGCGAGAAAACTTCCGGCTACAATGACGCTGATGATTACAAGGACAATAACAACGCTCATGGTAATTTTTCAGCGTCAAAAGTATTTTTCAGCCGATGCGACGGGGATGAGGGGCATCAAAAGAAAACATGAGAAAAATCAGTAAAGATGTTGGGAATGTTTTCGCACGGCGCGAAGGAGAAAAAATAGTTGCGCACAGCACGTCAACCAGAAACCATCAACGACAAACCACAAACTGCATCTTTTACAGTTTATAGTCCCCTGCGCTTTGCGGCGATTGTTGTTGCAATTGTTACAAATGTGACGATGGTAATGGAACTGACGGGCATCAGAATGGCCGCTACCAGTGGCGAAAGTTTGGCCTGCACCGCAAAACCCAATCCCACAAAATTGTAAAGAATGGAAATAACCCAACTGGCCAGAACAACAGTTTTACCTGCCTTTGCGTAGCCCAGGAAAGCGTTCAGCTTGTCGAGTTTTTTGCTGTCAAGAATAGCGTCTGAGGCCGGAGTGAACTGGCTGGTGTTTTCGCTAATGGCAATCCCTACGTTGCTTTGTTTTAAGGCGCCGGCATCGTTCAAGCCATCGCCAAGCATCAGGACTTTGTTCGCTGCTGTTTGCTTTAGGCCTTTGATGTAATCCAGTTTATCCTGCGGCGATTGATTGAAAAGCATCGGCGTTGTTCTGCCAAAGAAGGATTGCAGTCTGCCCTTCTCCGCGTCGTTGTCGCCGGAAAGCAAGTGAAGACCGTAGCCTTTTTCTTCCAAAGCCTTCACCAGCCCGTTTACGCCTTCACGGTAAAGATTTTGAATGCTGAAACAGCCTTTTACATCGCCCTCAATGGCTACCCAAACTTCGGCTGTGGTCCCGCTTCGATCCTTTGCGCCCGTGATAAAACTGCGGGAGCCAAGCTTGATGCGATAACCGTTCACCAAGCCTTCGGCACCTTTACCCGGTGTTTCGGTGAACAAAGAAACGGGATGGGCTACCGGTTTGTCGTTCTTCAGCAAGTGATCTTTTATCAACCGGCTTAAGGGGTGCGCCGATTCCTTTGCAAGCGAATACACAAACTCCTTTTGTTCCTGCGTTAACGACCCTGCAAATTCAATTTGCGCGGTGGATGCATAGGTAAGTGTTCCTGTTTTATCAAACACGATTTTGTTGACGCGGGCAAGCGATTCAATGACCGTTGCGTTCTTTAGATAGAGGCCGTTCTTTCCATAATAACGCAGCATGTTGCCAAACGTAAACGTGGCGGAAAGCAGGAGCGAACAGGGACAAGCAACTATCAGCGCCGCCGATACAGCAGGCAAAACGTTTGCGGGATTAACAACGCTCCAATAAACGCCGGCCAGTGCGGCCACGGTAAAAAGCACCGCGGTAAAATAACGGCTCCAGGGATGAACAAAAGATTTTTCACCGTTCTTGCTGTCGGCAAAAAAATCATTGTTGTTCCAAAGCTGCGTGATGTAACTCTGGTTGACAGGTTTGATGACTAATAGTTCAATGCTGCCTCCCAATTGTTTGGCGCCGGCATAAATCAATTCGCCCTTGTTCTTTGCCAGCGGCGTGTTTTCGCCCGAAACAAAGCTGTAATCAATGCTTGCTTCACCGTTCAGTAAAACAGAATCGGCGGGCACCATTTCGCCGTGACGAACAAGAATGCGGTCGTTCTTTTCCAGGCTGCCGATGGTGGCCGGAACTTCTTTCCCGTCGTTTAGTTTGGTGATGCCGAGCGGGAAATAGGATTTGTAATCGCGGTCGAAGGAAAACGAATCGTAGGTTTTGTTTTGAAACCAGCGGCCTGCGAGCATGAAAAGCACAATGCCGCTCATGCTGTCGAAATAACCCGCGCCGGTACCGCTCAGAACTTCGTAAACGCTTCGCGAAAAGGTGATTAAAATCGAAAGCGCAATGGGTGCGTCAATGTTGAGCCATTTTTGTTGCAGGCCTTTCCACGCCGAAACGAAAAAATCAGAAGCGCTGTAAAAGAAAACGGGTAGCGCCAGCACAAGATTCAGGTAAACGAACAAATGCTTCAACGTGCCTTCGGCTATGTCGCCCGATGAGAAATATTCGGGAAAAGAAAGCATCATGATGTTACTGAAACAAAAGCCCGCAACGCCGATTTTGTAAAACTGTTTGCGGTTGATTTTCTTCTCTTTCTTTGCCTCCGAATCGTTTAAACTGATGTAAGGCTCATAGCCAATAAAAGCCAAAAGCTCTACCACTTTTCGCAGTGATGTTTCATTGTGATTAAACGCGATGAATACTTCTTTTCGCCCAAAGTTTGTTTTGGAAAAAAGAATACCCTGCTGAATGGCGTGCAGGTTTTCCAACAGCCAAATGCAGGAGGCGCAGTGCATTTGCGGCAGGTAAAAACCGACCTGGCTTTGTTTTTCGTCTTTAAACGTGATGAGCTTTTGTTTTGCTTCTTCGGTGTCGAGAAAGGAGAACTTGTCGGAGCTAAACTTGCCTTTTACTTTGATGCCCGGGGTGTTGCTTAAATCGTAATAATTGCAAAGGCCGTTTTCTTTGAGAAGGCTGTAAACGAACTTGCAACCGTCGCAACAAAATACGTGTTCATCGCCGGCGATGTAAGCATCGCAAACTTCGCCGCAATGATAGCAATGCGCCGGCCTTATAACCGGCTTTTCTTTTTTTCTTACGGGAGCGTCAACCGCAGGCATAGTGCGGGCAAAAGTTCAACAACCGCTTTTCACATGCGATGAGTTGCGTCAAAAGAAAAGATGAGAGAAGTCATCTGAACCTTGATTTGGGAGATTAAAAGATTTATTGGAAAGAAAAGAGTCGTTCATTGCTGAACGACTCTTGCTTTATCGGAGTATTTTATTTCTTGTTAATCCTTAAAAATCCATCCAAATCATTGTTCAGACATCGGCAGTCCACGCATCTCTCTCATCCGGACTGAACTTCCACGGCGCAAAATTGTTTTCAACATTACTGTACATGCCGTTCCATTCCGCGGGTTGGTTGCTTTCTTCCAACGCCAGGTAACGCTTCAGTTGATTGATAATGTTTAACGGATCAATGAGCACGGGACAAGCCTGTACGCAAGCCTGACAGGATGTACAAGCCCACAATTCTTCGGTGGTAATGTAATCGTGCAGGAGCGATTTGCCATCCTCCTGAACACTGCCGTTTTTCTCGCGGTTGGCCCCGATTTCCTCCATACGGTCGCGGGTATCCATCATGATCTTGCGCGGCGAAAGTTTCTTGCCGGTTTGATTGGCGGGACATTGTTGTGTGCAACGTCCGCATTCGGTGCAAGTGTAAGCGTCAAGCAAATTCTTCCAGCTTAAATCGCTTACATCTTTTGCGCCAAATCGTTTGTGTTCTTCCTGCGCTGCGTCGGCAGGAATGGTTTCCGGTTGCATGGCGTACAAAACTTCGCGTTGGATTTCGGGCATGTTTACCATCTGCGCCTGTGGCTTCAGCCTTGCGTAATAGGTGTTTGGAAAAGCTAGAATGATGTGCAAGTGTTTTGAATAAGGCAGGTAATTTAAAAAAACAAAGATGCCGATGATGTGCAACCACCAGGCGCCGCGTTCAATGCCTACCAGTGTTTCAGTGCTTAGGTTTTGAAACAGCGGAGCAACATTTGACGAAATCCAGAACGGTCCAACGTTGTGATAATGTCCGTATTCACGCAGTTGCAAAGCTCTGTCGGCGGAATTCATTAAAAGAAAAAGTGTCATCAGCACAATCTCAAACGTGAGGATGATGTTCGCGTCTTTTCGCGGCCAGCCGCCGCCCAATTCGCCTTTGTTTAAACGCGGCACTTTCACCAAATTTCTGCGCAGCAAGAAAATGACACAGGCCGCCAGCACCAAAAAAGCCAACACTTCAAAAAAATCAATCACAAAGGTGTAAACATTATGCAACGAAGGCGCAAAGAGCCGGTGCGTACCAAAAAGTCCGTCGAGAATGATCTCTAAAATTTCAACGTTGATGATGATGAAACCCGCGTAAACGGCCAGGTGCAACAAGGCCACAAGCGGTTTGTCGAACATGCGCTTCTGCCCAAAAGCCATCAGCAAAACGTTGCGCCAGCGTTCGGGCGATGGCGTAACGTTTTCGTCTCTTCCAAGCGCTATATTTTTCCGGATGAAGAAAACTTTTTTTGTAAAAATCCAGACCGCCGCAATGACCAAAAGGAGAAATAAAATTTGTTGCACGATTTGCATAATGCTAATTTAAGCGCCGTAAAAATAGGCGAAATGAATTCAGGACAAACGCGAACGATGATTTTGGACGAAGACGGTGTAAAGCGAAAAATAAAGCGCATGGCATTGGAAATTGCCGAGCAAAATGCCGGCGAAAAAGAGATTGTGCTTGCGGGCATTGTGGGCAACGGAGAAACGGTAGCAAGATGCGTTGCGGCCGAATTAAAAAACCTCGCATCAATTGCAACAACCCTCATCACGGTGCAATTGAACAAACGCAATTTGGCTGAAGTAGATATTGAACCAAACCTTGCTCTTGCTAATAAAATCATCATCATCGCCGATGACGTAGCCAACACCGGCAAAACCATGCTTTATGCCTTGAAGCCTTTTTTGAATTCATCGCCCAAAAAAATTCAAACGCTTGTGCTGGTAGAACGAAGCCACAAATTGTTTCCCGTTCACACCGATTATACCGGCCTTTCCATTGCCACAACTTTGCAGGAACACATTACTGTGGAGAGGGAAGATGAGAAGATAACAGGAGCTTGGTTGTATTGAGAGGAGGTAGGAGAGAGGATGTAGAATATTAAAACGCAATTGCTTTCAACTTGATACGACCGTTTGAAAACTCCAGCGCCGGTGCGGGAAACTTCAGCACATTTAACGCGGAAAAAACTGATTTTAGCATCTTGCTTTTGGTGTGAATCTTTGTGAAGTCAAAGTCCGGCGCCAAGTAAAACTGACGATATCGTTTAATGTCTCTTCTGTCAAAGGTCACTTGCCCGTTTGTTTTGCTTTGCGCAAAATTTTCATAACCCCCAAACATTCCGTCGGCGCCATAACCCACTGAAATATTCAACCAATCCGGCAGACTTGTTTGTGGAAAAAATGATTTGATGTTGGCGCTCAGCCAATAGGTTTGTGCGTTATAATCTTTCAGCAAGCGGCTTTGAAAAGAACGACCAAACAAATCATCGGCACGCTTTTCCAAATCTGCTTCGGCGTAAGTTTTAGGCGCAGAAGAAAACTTTAATGCAATTCGTTGTTCTTCCCAGCCCAATTCCTGCGAAGCGTAAAGTGCTGCGCCAAGAACGTCAGCGCCGGCATCGCCCCAACTCCAGCCCCATTCGGCGGAATGTCCGTCTAAGTATTCGATGGAAAGCATATAAAGCAAACTGCTGCCGGTTCCGTAAAGCAAGGCTTTGTTATTTTCCACGCCAGTCCATCGCCACATATTTGTAGTGAAGCGGCTGGTTTGATAAGCCGTCCATGCATGACCTGCTTTGTCTATTTGCAGCCATTCGCCTACATCATTAAATGTGTGAAAAGAACTGCGTGGATAATTCTTGTACCAGGCCGTGCTCAAAAACAAAAAAGAACCGCCGTAACCGCCAAGCGTAGCGCCGCCAACGAGCCATTTGCGTGCTGTAAAATTGGGACGTGAATCAACAACCCGGTGCGAAACGGAATCTTGTCCATGGGCTGCAATTGTGGCGGAAATTAAAAAGAGGAAAATCCATTTCTTCACCGTTCAAATATACGGACGCTTATCTTCGTATGAATTGGAAGGCAAAGTCGAAAGCGAATTCAAAAGCCTCTTCATAGCCGAAGCTTTTTTTACTTTTTACTTTTACCTTTTGACTTCTTTAAACCAAATTCAAATCGCTTTATATGGACGCACAAATCGAACAAAAAGTCAATAGTTGGTTAACCGGCGCTTACGACGAAGAAACCAAAACCGCCATCAAGGAACAACAAAAGAATTCACCTGATGAACTGGCCGATGCCTTTTACCGCAACCTTGAATTCGGCACGGGTGGATTGCGCGGCATTATGGGCGTGGGTACCAACCGCATGAACAAATACACCGTGGGCATGGCCACGCAAGGTTATACCAACTACCTGAAAAAATCGTTTCCTAACCAGGAAATAAAAGTGGCCGTGGCACACGACAGCCGTAACAACAGCCGCTTCTTTGCCGAAACCGTAGCGCACGTTTTTGCAGCCAACGGTCTTAAAGTTTTTTTGTTTGAAGACTTGCGTCCAACACCCGAATTGTCCTTCACCATCCGGCAATTGGGTTGCAAAGGCGGCGTGGTGTGCACAGCTTCGCACAACCCGAAAGAGTACAATGGTTACAAAGCTTATTGGATTGATGGCGGCCAGCTTGTTCCGCCGCACGACAAGGCCGTGATTGGGGAAGTGGAAAAAATTGCCGACGTGAACGACGTGAAGTGGAGCGGCGGCGATGAAAACATTACCATCATCGGCAAGGAAATGGACGAGCAATACATCAAGATGGTAAAAGGGTTGAGCGTTTATCCCGAAATCATCCAGCAGCAAAAAGATTTGAAAATTGTTTATACACCCATTCACGGAACGGGAATAAAACTGGTGCCGCAGGTACTGAAGGAATTTGGGTTTGAAAACATTACGATTGTGCAGGAACAAGCAACACCCGACGGAGATTTTCCGACCGTTGTTTATCCAAACCCGGAAGAGAAAGAAGCAATGTCTATTGGCTTGAAGAAGGCAGAAGAAATAGACGCGGACATCCTTTGCGCCACCGATCCTGATGCGGACCGTGTGGGCATTGGCGTGAAAAATACAAAGGGCGAATGGGTGTTGATGAACGGAAACCAAACCGCTGTTCTTGCTTTTAATTACATGATTGAAAGCCGCAAAGAAAAAGGATTGCAAAAGCCCAACGACATGGTGGTAAAAACCATCGTGACCACCAACATGATTGACGTGATTGCAAAAGAAGCCGGTGTAAAATGCTACAATGTTTTGACGGGCTTTAAATGGATTGCCGAATTGATTCGTGAAAAGGAAGGGACAGAAAATTACATCGTTGGCGGTGAGGAAAGCTACGGCCTGATGATTGGCGATAGAGTGCGTGACAAAGACGCCGTTTCAGCGGTTGCGCTTCTTTGCGAAATGGCAGCTTACGAAAAAGCAAAAGGTCGCAACCTTTATCAAAAGATGTTGGACTTGTATGCGCAGTACGGCTATTACCAGGAAGATTTGATTTCCATTACAAAAAAAGGCCGCAACGGCCAGCAGGAGATTGCCGACATGATGGAAAGTTTCCGCAGCAATCCGCCGAAAGAACTCGGCGGCAGTAAAGTAGTTGAACTGCTGGATTACGACAAGCAGGTAAAAACCGATTTGACAACCGGAAAAACCGAAACCATCACTCTGCCTAAATCAAACGTGTTGCAATTTGTAACCGAAGACGGCAGCAAGATCAGCGCAAGGCCATCGGGCACCGAGCCGAAGATTAAATTTTATTTCAGCGTGAAAACCGATTTGCCTTCGGTTGAGCAGTTTGATGAAACGCAGCAAAAAGCAAAAGACAAAATCAAGCAGATTATTGGAGACATGAAGTTGGTCTAATCCGGCAACAAAAGTAAATTTGAAAAAAGGATTTTATGAACACCGTGGAGCAAATGCGTGAAGAAGTGAAAAATTACATTGATGCCGCAGACGAGAAAATTGTGAAAATGGTACATGCCATTTTAGAAGTAGATGCAGCGGACGATCAGGAGTGGTGGGAAGCTATGCCGGATGAAGTGAAGGACGATGTAGAAGAAGCCATCCGGCAATCAGATAATGACGAGGTAATGTCCTTTGCGGAGGTAAAACAAAAATATCCGCAATGGTTTTCGAAATAAAGTGGACGGAGCGAAGCGTCATTTCTTACGGCAAAAACATTGAATACCTGCGCACAAGATGGTCGGAAAAAGTCGTTGAAAAATTTGAGAACGGGGTAAAAAGGCGTCTGCAGGCTTTGGAAAGTCATCCTTATTTAGGAAGGCCGCGAAGTCAAAACAGCATCCACATTCGGCGAACGATAATAAATAAACGCATCCTTTTAATTTATCAGGTAAAGCCCAATAAAAGACGCATTGACTTGTTGGTTTTTTGGAATACTTACCTGAATCCCAAGAAGCTGAAATTGAAGTAAAAGATTAGAAATCTTTTACTTCAATTCAAACTGTTCAGGAAGAACAGTGTTTCATCCCGACAATCCTTTCAAAATCCCGGCCATCAGTGGTTAATAAAAAAAGTGCTCTTTGGGAGCACTTTCTCGTTAGGCGGATGGACTTAATATGTTGAGCAGGTTGTTTTGATTTGTTGACACAAAGAAAGGCAGCTTTGTTTAAAACAACTCCGGTTAATCGGCGAACGGTTTTCTTTTGGCGGTGGTTTTTTGCTTCATCCGGCTCAATCAAAATTTCGGAACAAGTTTCGGCACTTTCTTTTGATACGTTCTGTATTGCTCACCAAACTGAAGCAGGAGCTTTCTTTCTTCCAGTTCTAAACCTATCAGCGTATATACAGTAATGACGACGTCTGTTAGCAATAAGCTCGCCGTTGGAAATAAAATCAACAGACCCCAAATAAATAGAAATGTTCCCAGGTAAAGCGGATGTCTTACAAAGCGGTGCACGCCTTTGACTTCAAGAATAGAACGGGTTTCTTCTTCCACCAAGCTTCGCAGGCCGCTAAGATTGAGAAAATATTTTTTTATGCAGATGAACATTAGCAGCAATCCCGGAATGCAAAAAGCTGCACCAGCAATGTCACTAATCCATGAAGACTTAAAGAGTCGCGGTGAGCGGATAGAGAATTGAAACCAGAGGATCAGCGCCAGTCCCGCAAACGCGAAAACCGTATAAGCAAGGCGGTAATGTCTGAACCCGTCCCCAAGAATTTTTTTGAAAAAATTTTTCACCTGAAGACTTGCGAAAACACTGTGTAAAACGCAGTAAACAATCCATGACAAACCCAGTAAAACATGGTTCAGAAGCATGGTTAAAAATACACTGTGCGCGGCGTTGTTCGGTTAAATTATATTTGCCGCATGAGAGCAACGGACGACACTTACCGTCACAAAGGACTGCGCAGAAAATTGGTAGAGACGGTACGAAGCAAGGGCATCACCGACGAAAACGTTTTGACTGCTTTAGAAAACATTCCCCGCCATTTTTTTCTGGATTCCGCCTTTGACGAAGTGGCTTACGAAGACAAAGCCTTTCCCATTGAAGCGCACCAAACCATTTCGCAACCCTACACCGTGGCTTACCAAACGCAACTGCTGGAAATAAAAAAGAACGACAAGGTTTTGGAGATCGGTACGGGCAGCGCTTACCAGGCCGCCGTGCTGGCCGAACTCGGCGCGAAAGTTTTCACCATCGAAAGGCAAAAGAAATTGTTTGATGCGAACAAGAATTTTCTCTGGATTAAAAAATACCACAACATCAAATTCTTCTACGGCGACGGTTACGAAGGCCTGCCCACTTATGCCCCTTTTGATAAAGTCATCATCACGGCGGCGGCGCCCATTGTGCCGCTGAAATTAATTCAGCAAATGAAAGTGGGAGGGATGATGGTGATTCCGTTTGGCAGCGGCGACGTGCAGGTGATGAAACGCCTGATTAAACAAGCCGACGGCAGCGTGAAAGAAGAAGTGTACGACCGGTTTAGTTTTGTGCCGATGTTGCAAGGGAAGAAGGATTAGTTGTTGAATCGGTGTGCATGTAAACCTTCCACATTGCAGAAAAATGGGGCAACAGCGATTCGTTCAGCTAAAACCAGTACATAGTTGTAATAATTATTCTGTTATTCGACACGTGCCCGTTAACCCCTTTTGACAATGCACCATTGGATGCTTGCTTTCGTCCTTTTAGTTATTTGCTGTTCCATTTGTAGCAATAAATGCTTCTATGTCTGCCTTTGTATGAGGTATTGTAATTGCTGTTATGATTTTATCAGGAAGAGGAATTTGCTTATCTGTTAACGATAAAGGCCTGTGCGCAATGATCGGCATTTCGCCCCGGTATACGTCAAGGTCAAAAATGCAAAGTGTTGGTAAGGTCTTTTTGTCGACAAGTTCGTCTACGTCTATTTGTAAGGTATCAGCATAATGTGCATACGGAGCTACAATCAATGACCGTGGATGATACCAATAGAAATTTGATGACATAGTATTCCCTTTTTGTCTTTGTGCGAAGACATCCACTAATATTCTTGCAAAACCATATTGTCCATTTGCAATTTTGAAAGCTATGATATCACCTTCTTTGATTTTAACGCTCAACCGTTTTTGGGAAAGTTCTTTACCTAACCAATCAAAATAATTAGCAGGTACTTTGCTTATGTAACTTGTTATCCATTTTTCAATGTCACTATAATTTTTGATGTCTCCATCTTCTGCAAAACTTCTAATAAAGAATACTTTTCTTTTATTGTCGTAAACATGAATGCCGCCTCCCCGAAAAGAAGCAGAGAACTGAATACCCGACCCCTTAAAATTTAGAATTTTAGAAACGGTCAACTTTTGCTCTTTGCCTCTTGCAGTTTTAGGCAGCAAAATTTGCCTGTATTTAGTTTCTATATCGGTGTCATATTCACAGTAACCAAAACTGTAGTCAAGAACCTTTACGATTCTGTCACCTTGATAATAAACAGTTGTTGTGTCCTTCAATTGTACTTTTTCGCAATTGTCAGTTACAGTAAGAAGTCCGAAATATCGTCTTTGATTATTTGTCAGCTCGTAAAGGGTCATAATAAGCTTGCGTGCAGCTCGTAAATATATGACACCTTTTTGCCGGCCAAAAAAAAGCTTAGCCTTCATTTTAAACCTTTTTGTCTTCGTTCACCGGATTGTCGGTGGGCGACCCATTGCATTCGCCATTCTAATCGCCGCCCTAAGTTTATCCGCTTCATTGGTTCATTTCCCGCACTCTCCTTATCTTCCCACTCTATTCCCTGCTTATGCGCATCATCCCTTTTATCGTCAGCACCGTCGTCACCGTTGCGCTTGTGTTTGCGCTCAACAAACGCTGGGGCAAGGTGCCTGATCTTGGCAATTTTCTTTCGCCGCAAACCGGCTTTTGGCAGGCTGCCGAAGGCGATGGCGAAGACCGCAACGAAAGCTTTTCTTTCCCGAGTCTGAAAGGCAAGGCCAGCGTTTATTTGGACGAACGCCTCGTGCCGCACGTCTTTGCCGACAACGACGAAGACGCCTATTTCGCACAAGGCTTTCTGCACGCAAAGTATCGCTTGTGGCAAATGGAATTGCAAACCTATGCCGCCGCTGGCCGCATTGCCGAACATCTTGGCAACGATCCGAAGTTCATCAATTTCGACCGCGAACAACGCCGCTCCGGAATGGTATATGCCGCCGAAAATGCCCTGAAGGTTTTTGAATCCGATCCTGAATCAAAAGCGAGCTGCGATGCTTACACCGCCGGTGTAAATGCTTACATCAACGGCTTAACGCAAAGCACACTTCCCATCGAATACAAATTACTTGGCTACAAGCCCGAACCCTGGAGCAATTTGAAAATCGCCTTGTTCTTAAAGCAAATGAGCAAAACGCTTGCGGGTTACGATGAAGATCTGGAGAACACAGCAGCAAAACCACGGTTAAGCTTTGAAGACCTCATGCAATTGGACAAACAAGTTCCGGATTCTTTGTTGCCCATCGTTCCGAAAGGAACGGCCTTTGATGCACCAAGCGTTGTGCCGGTAAAACCTGCCAATGCCGATTCGCTTTATTTTGAAAAAAGAGACACGGTAAAAGTTATACAGGTTTCAAAACCCAATCCGCTAAACGGTAGTAACAATTGGGTCGTAAGCGGAAAGAAAACGGCCAGCGGCGCACCCATTCTTTGCAATGATCCGCATCTTGAATTGACCTTCCCTTCCATCTGGTACGAAATGCAAATCACTACGCCGAACGTGAATGTTTACGGCGCAACTTTTCCCGGTTCGCCCAACGTTATTATTGGCTTTAACGACAACATTGCCTGGGGTGTAACCAATGCGCAACGCGACGTTCGCGATTGGTACGAAATTCAATTTAAAGACGACAGCCGCAAAGAGTATTTATACAACGGCAACTGGACGTCCACGCAGTTTCGCATTGATACCATTAAAGTGAAAGGCGCCGCCAATGTTTACGACAGCGTTGCCTACACCGTATTTGGTCCGGTGGTTTATGACAAAACATTTTCAAAAGAACTTTCAAAAAACAAAGCCCTTGCGCTGCGGTGGACCGCTCATGACGCATCAAACGAAGGCCTTACGTTTTACAAATTAAACCGCGCAAAAAACTACAACGATTACTTAGCCGCCATTAAAACCTTTACCACGCCGGGGCAAAACTTTGTGTTTGAAAGTCGGGGTGGTGACATTGCTATTTGGCAACAAGGCAAGTTTCCCGCACGCTGGTATGGGCAGGGCGTTTACCTGATGCGCGGAACGGACAGCAGCTATCAGTGGCAAGGTTTTATACCGCAAGCGGAAAATCCACACGCATTAAATCCCGAACGCGGCTTTCTGGAAAGCGCTAACCAGCGGCCCGTTGACTCAACCTATCCTTATTTCATTCCCGGTAATTACATCACGCCACGCGGCATTTCCATTGAAAGAAACCTTAGCCGCATGAACAACATTACCGTTGACGACATGAAGGCGTTGCAAAACAACGTTTATTCGGTGATGGCAGAAGACGCAAGGAAAATCTTGTTGCACAACGTAAACGAAAATACCTTGGATGCCGATGCCAAAAATTATTTGACAACCTTCAAAAGCTGGGATTTAAACACAAGCGCCGCATCCACCGGCGCAACGGTTTATCAAACCTGGATGGACAGTTTAAAGCAAGGGATATGGCGCGATGAATGGCAGCGTGATTCGTTGCGAAATCCTTACCCCACAGAAGAAACGCTGGTTGAATGGATTCACAAAGATTCTGCGTTTAAATGGATAGATGATGTAAGCACACCGCAGCATGAAACGCTTCGCGATGTGGTAACGCAGGCTTTTGAAAAAGCAGCGGCTCAACTAAAAAAAGACGAAGCTGCGGGCAAGCTGCAATGGGCGGCGCACAAAGACCCGATCATCTTTCACCTGCTCAAGGCAGCCGTTCCTTCTTTCTCCCGAAAGATACCCGTCGGCGGCTGGAGCAACGTGATCAACGCCGTTACAGATACACACGGTCCAAGCTGGCGCATGATTGTGCAGATGTCGTCGCCAACGGAAGCCTGGGGCGTTTATCCCGGTGGACAAGACGGCAATCCAGGCAGCAAGTTTTACGACAATTTTGTTGACACCTGGGCCACCGGGAAATATTACCGCTTGTGGATGATGAAAGAATCTGAGAAGAACGACAAGCGCATCATCGGTACGTTAAACTTTAATCGAGGATAAATTCAACCAAAATTCAAAACTAAAAAGCCAAAAAACCTAAGGCACTTACAGTTTTTACTTTTGCATTTTGACTTTTCAGTTTACTCATCGCAAGCCTTTGCCAAATGAAATTCTTACTCGCTATTTTACTCACCGCTGCTCTTGCTTTTCTCGCCGGATTGTATTCGCCCTGGTGGAGCATTGCCGTCATTGCTTTTCTCGTTGCCCTGCTTGTTAAACAGCCTTATGGCGTTGCGTTCGTCTCGGGCTTTGCGGGCATTTTTTTGTGTTGGGGCTTGCTGGCTTTTTGGATTGACATAAAAAACAACCACAACCTTTCGCACAAGATTGCGCAAATCATTCCTTTGGGCGGTTCACCGGTTTTGCTAATTTTAGTGACGGCCCTTGTGGGTGCGCTTGTCGGTGGTTTTGCTGCGGCAAGCGGCAGTTCGTTGCGACAGCGTTAGCGTCTTACTTCTTCCGAAACAAACCGTATGAACAAACTTTTCTGTTTGCTGGTTTTGGCTTGTTCTTCTTTGCAGGCGCAAGAAATAAAACCGGCAGTAGAAAAGTCTTCGCTTCGCTTTACGCTGCCCGGTGTGTTGAAAAAAGCGGGCATCAAAAAAGTCAAAACACTTTTCACCGACAGCCGTTCTTTAACCTGGATTGGAACCGAGAACGGACTTTATCGTTACGACGGCACGGCAACGGTTTACCTGCGCCATTACAACAACAAAGCGGAAACGCTACCATCAAACAACATCACCGGCATTGCCGAAGACAAGGAAGGAAGATTGTGGATTGGAACACTTGGCGGCGTGGCGGAACTCAACGCGTACAGTTTGCAATGCAAACGATACCGTCAAAAGGATGGCTTGTTGAAGACTGATTTCGACAACAAAGTTTTTGTAGACGCAGGTGGAAAAATTTGGACGGGCAATGCGGGTGGATTGGAATTGTACAACGCCAAAGAAAACCGCTTCACGCAGGTTTGGATCAACGAAGAATGGAAGGGCAAAAAATTATCGGCTTACGTTACCTGTCTTTGCGATTGGAAGGCCGACAGTCTTGTTCTCGGTACGTTCGTCGATTTGGTTGTGGTCAGCAAAAAAAATTTTGGCTTTCGCCGCATTGCTTTACCCAACGCTCCAATAACGGTGATGTCGCTTGCCGTTGATCCGTTTGGAAAACTTTGGTGCGGCACCTGGGGTTACGGTGGTTTTGTGTTCGACAAAGAACTTCAACATCCACAAAACATTCATTGGAACAAAAGCCTCGAAGGCAGCGGCATTCTTCGCAAACTTTCTCCCGTCAAAATTTCCAATGAAGAGAACATGCTTCTTGCCGTTGGCAACGGTCTTGTGCAACTGCCTTTTGACAAAGAAGGCAAACCGCAATTTCAAAAGGCTGTTTATTTTGAAGCGCCGCAGGAAACGGAATCCGTTTTTTCTTTTGACGCCGTTAACAGCAGTACAATGCTTGTTGCCGGTTCGGGCGGAATGGCAAATTTTTCCTTGCTATCCGACCGTTTTACCAAATTGCCCATCCCCGCAAAAGGCAGTTTGCAGGAGCCCTCGGAATTTACCCTCAACAACAATCATTATTTGGTGCAACCTACCTGGCACAGCGGGCAAGGCGTCTTTCTTGTAAACGAAGAAGCCGGCAGCTATAAACAGTTTACTCGTTTGCCTTTTGAAAGCAACGAAGGCACAAACGTTTCTTCCTTTTTACCCGACAATCGCGGACGATTTTGGTGCGCTTCGTTTGGGGGGGTAACCGTATTGGATACCAGGGGAGAACTGCTGTATGATTTTTCAAAAGCGAAAGGAGCCGATACCCTAACGCGGCGAAAAACAAATGGTCTTTTTATCCGCAACGATACCGTTTGGGTGCTTTGTTACAAAGCCGGCGTTGATTTGTACAATCTCGATTTTAAAAAGCTCGGTCATTTACAGGTCAATGGCCCGCCGCTTGCGGAAGGCCCGGTTTGGAAAATTTTTGGCGACGCCAAAAACCGCGTTTGGCTTTGCGGCAACGATGCATTATGGCAATACTTTCCCGGGCAAAAACAGTTTCAGCAAATTGATTTAAGCGAGGAGAAAACCGGCTGCATGGTGAACGACATTGCAGAAGGAAAAAACGGTCATTTGTTTGTAGCCACGCAACAAGGTTTGGCAGATTACAATCCGGAAAACGGCCGGCACCGTTTTCTTCGTTCGCCGCTTTTGCAAAAAGAAGACGAGGTTTATTCCGTAACATGCGACGCTGCGAACCGGCTTTGGTTCATCACGGCAAATCATCTTGTTTGTTACGATCCTGCAACAAACCATTTCACACTTTACGACGACAAAGACGGCATTCAAACAAAGTCCGAACTGCAATGGGTGAAATCGTTCGACGGTCATTGCTTTTATCTTTCGCAGAGTAACGGCGTGTACAGGTTTTACCCCGATCAATGGACCTCTTCCGGCGAACCGCCAAAGCTTGTTCTTCACCAGTTGCAAATAGCCGACAGCAATTGGGTTTACAGTCAACCGCCGTCAACGCTTAGCCTGGATTATAATCAAAATAGAATTTACGTAGAATACGACGGCATCAATTACGAGAACCCCGAGCAAAATACCTATGCTTCGCGTTTGCAGCCGCTGGAAAAAGAGTGGACGTTCTCGAACCGCAATTTT